>PIVY01000179.1 GCA_003353795.1 bacterium | reverse complement strand
AACTCGAACGCCAGGAGCAGGAACGCCACGCCCAGAAGCCAGCGTGCCAGGTCGCGCCCGGCGAGCGCCCGGCCGAGGCCGGCGGCGCCCGTGTCGCCCAGATCGAGGACCCGGTCGAGGCCGGCGGCGCGCAACCGATCGGCGAAGGTATCGGCGGCCAGAACGCGGGGCTCCGACTCGGTCGCCGGTACCACCGCGGCCACCGCGCCCAGGGTGTCGCCGGCCATCTCGAAGACGTACAGCCCGGCCCGCTGAGACGCAGGCGCCGAGAGCACGGGGCCGGTGCCCTGCCAGGCCAGACCCGCCGAACGCGTCACGCCTTCGGGTGGGATTCGTACGGCGAGTTGAGTGGCCGCGTCACCCGACTGCCGGGCCAGGCTGCCCGGCGCCAGGCGCAGGGTAGGCGGGTCGCCCACCGCAACGGTGGTCGCCGCCTCGGTATCGCCGGCCAGTCGCGCGGCCAGGCGTTGCATCAGCGGCAGGAATACCGGATTGACCATAATGTCGGTCGCGTCACGACGAAAGTGGGTCGTGAGCAATGCCCAGCGACCGGCACCCTGCCGCCCCTCCAGCAGGAGCGGCGCGCCGCCGGCGGCAGCCAGGATCACCCGCGCCTGGCCCTCGCCCACGGCGAAGTAGCGCCACCAGCGCGACGCCGACAGCGAGGCCACGGCCGCATCGCCCAGGCCCGCGGTCACCGGATGGTCGGCGGCCACCACCCGCGCCCGTTCGGCCTGGTCATCGGGCCTGGAGACCCAGGTCGCATCTCGCGGCAGGTCCAGAAGCGGCAGGATGCCCTCGCGCAGGTCGTCCAGCTGGGCTGGATCGCCGGCCACGACCAGCATGGCGCCGCCGGCAGTCAACCAGGTGCGCAGGGCCGTGCCGAGCCGTCGGCCCGGAGCGCCGGCGTCCACCATGATCAGGAGATCCACGCCTGCCAGGTCGCCGTCGCGCAAACTGTCCGCCGGCAGGGTCCGGACCCGGAACAGCCCCTGGTGATCGGCGGCGGGATCGAGGGCCCGTGCCAGGTAGCGCCACCCGCCGCGGCCCAGGCCGTCGCGGTCGGCTCCATGGGCCAGCAGCACCTCTAGCCGGTGGGGGATCGGCAGCACGAAGTGGCGCGTGTCATCGGCGGGCAAGCGATCAGGATCCTTGCCCACGCGACCGGTGTGCAGGCCGGATCCGGGAGCGGTCAGTGGGAAGGTCACCGTGACGGTGCCGCCGTCGGCGCCCGGCGCCGGTGCCAAGGTCTCGGCCACGCGCCGGCCGTCGAGTTCGAGCCAGAATGGTTGCTGGTCCCGTTCGGGACGTACCACCGCGCGCACCTCCGCCGCCTCGCCGGGCCGCAGGGCACGACCGGGCAGGGCCACGTCGACCACGCCGCCACCGGGCACGCCGTCGCCGAGTCGCCGCACCAGCACCCGCGCGCCCACGGCCGCGAGTTCTGCCGCGGCGGCGTCGAGCTCGTCGTGGGCCACGGCCTGCAGGTCGGAGAGCAGCACCACCTCGACCGGCCGCGACGGGGCTTCCTGCACCTGCCGGACCGCCTCGCGCAACGCGGCCGCCAGATCGCCGGAACCGTCGGTGACCACCGCCGCCGCCAGTGCCGAACGCGCCGCCGGCCCCGCCGGCAGCCAGGTCGCGAACACCGGCTGGGGCGCCGCCGCGGCCAGCACCACGTTCACCGACGACCCGCCGGGCAGGGTCTGCATCATCTCGCCCACGAGGCCCACGGCCTCGGCAAAGCGCGGGCGGCCGTCGGCCCCCTGGGCCTGCATGCTGGCGCTGGCGTCCACCACGAACAGGACGGTGCGGCCACCACCTCCCGGCAGTCCTCCCCAGTGCGGTCGGGCCGCGGCCAGGGCCAGGCAGGCGATGATCAGCATGCGCACCAGGAGCAGCAGCCAGCGCTGCACGCCGCGACGCTGGGCTTGTTTGGCCTCCTCCTCGCGCAGGAATCGCAGATCGCTGAAGGCCACGCGCCGAGTCCGACGCCGGCTGAGGAAGTGGATGATCAGCGGGATCGCCGAGGCCGCGAGACCGGCCAGCAAGGCGGGGTTGAGGAAAGACAAGGGCATCAGTTCAGCCGTCCCCGCTTCATCAGGTAGGCACCGAGGGCCTGGCCCACGGGGCGGTCGGTGGTCAGTTCCACCAGGTCGACCATTTGCGAGCGGCACGCGCGCCGGAGTTCATGGCGCCAGGTAGCCAGCCGATCCTGGTAACCCTCGCGCACGTGCGCCGGCTCGGTGCGAAGGCGGTCGTCGGGATTCTCCAGAGCGGTGAACTCCACCTCGCCGGGATAGTCGAGGGTCAGTTCCTGCGGGTCGAGGACCTGGAAGACCAGGATCTCGTGACCGCGGTGGCGGAAGTGCTTGAGTCCCGAGACCACCTCGTCCACGTCGTCCATGAGGTCGCTCACCAGGACCACCAGACCGCGGCGCGGAATGCGTTCGGCCACGTCGTGCAGTACCGGGCCGAGCCGGGTTCCCGTACCCTCGGGCGCGTTGCGCAGACCGGCGAGGACCTGGAAGAGCTGCCGCCGCACCGACCGCGCCGGCACCCGGATCAGCGGTTCCTCGTCGAAGGCCACCAGACCCACGGCATCGTTCTGGTGCAGCAACAGGTAGGCCAGGCAGGCCGCCAGCACCCGGCCATAAGCGAGCTTGGTGGGGCGGGTCTTCTCGTCGCCGGTGAAGCGCATGCTGGCCGAGCAGTCCATGAGCAGGGTGCAGCGCAGGTTGGTCTCCTCGGCGTAGACCTTCTGGTAGGCGCGGTCGCTGCGGGCGAACACGCGCCAGTCGATGCCGGTGGCCGGCTCGCCGGGCTGGTAGTGGCGATACTCGGCGAACTCGGCCGAGAAGCCGTGATAGGGGCTACGGTGCAGGCCGGTGAGGAATCCCTCCACCAGCAGGCGGGCCAGCAGGTCGAGTCGGTCGAGCTGGCTGGCGAGTTCCGGAGTGATCAGATCGGTGACCGCGGTCACGCGCCGACCTCTTCGAGGATGCGACCGATGATCGTGTCCTTGGCCACCCGCTCGGCCTCGGCGTGGAAGTTGGTCACCAGACGATGGCGCAGCACCGGGTGGGCCAGGCGGCGGACGTCCTCCAGCGAGGGGGTTTCGCGGCCGTCCAGCAGCGCCCGGGTCTTGGCGCCGCGCATGAGATCCTGGGCGGCGCGAGGACCGGCGCCCCAGGCCAGGTACTCGGAGGCCGCGGCGGCCGCCTCGTCGGTGCCCACACGCGTGGCGCGCACCAGCTGCACCGCGTACCGGGTCACCTGCTCCTGCGGCTGCACCTCGCGGACCAGATTCTGGAAGGCCAGCACGTCCTCGCGATCCAGGACCTCCGACGGGTCGTCACCCTCCACGCCGGTGGTGGCCTCGACGATGCGAACCTCGTCGGCGAATTCGGGGTACTCGATGAGGATGTTGAACATGAAGCGGTCGAGCTGGGCCTCGGGCAGGGGGTAGGTGCCCTCCTGCTCGATGGGGTTCTGGGTGGCCAGCACGAAGAACGGCGCCTCCAGCTCCATGGTGTGCCCCGCGGCGGTGACCTGCTTCTCCTGCATGGCCTGCAGCAGCGCCGCCTGGGTCTTGGGCGGCGTGCGATTGATCTCATCGGCCAGGATCACATTGGCGAACACGGGACCGCGCAGGAAGCGGAATTCGCGGTGACCGGTGGCCTGATCCTCCTCCATGATCTCCGAGCCGGTGATGTCGGCGGGCATGAGATCGGGCGTGAACTGGATGCGGCCGAAGCTCAGGTGCATGACCTTCGCCAGGGTGCCGATGAGCAGGGTCTTGGCCAGCCCGGGCACGCCCTCCAGGAGCACGTGTCCGCCGGAGAACAGGGCGATCATCATCTCCTCGATGACCTGGTCCTGACCCACGATGCGGCGGGCGATCTCGCGACGCATGGACTGATGGGCTTGCTGTAGCTGGTCGATACGGGCGGGATCGGTCACGGGAGCCTCCTGTCGGGGAGCGGCCGGCCGGTCCGGCTGCATCAGCGGAAGTTAAACCAATGGGGCGGGCGCGACAACGTGTGCTCGAAACGGTTCACGAGATAATAACCTTGGCCCCCGTCAGGTTCCTACTTATCCTGCGGAGCGAAACGGAGGTCCACGCGTGCACAAGAAGTTCTACCGCGCTCTCGAGCATTTGTTGCGCGACATCGACGCGTCCACCGACGACGAGACCATGCTGCGGACGGTGATCGGGCAGCTTGTCGAGGACGACGACGGTTCGCCGTTCGGCATCGCCAGCGGGCGGCTCTACCGGGAGCGGTCCCTGGAATTCGTGCTCATCGCCAGCGTCGGCGAGTACGGAGAGTCCATCGAGGGACGCGTCGTGCCCAAGGACTACGCCGGCGTGCGCCACCTCATGGAGCGCCGGCTCTGGATCACCCGCCCCGACAGCCCCGGCTACGATCCCGACCTGGAATCCCAGCTCACGCATCTCAACAACGCCTCCATCCTCGTGGGACAGAGCCCGTCGTACATCATCAGCTTCGGCGTCGAGCACGAGGATCAGGACGAACTGCTGGTCATGCTCGAGGCCATCCGCGCGGCCATCGGCCTGAAACTGCGGCAGAACGCGCTGGAGGGGCAGTTGCGCCAGGCACAGGCCATCCAGGCTTCCCTGCTGCCGCAACACATGCCCGAACTGGCCGGCTTCGAGATCGCCGCGCGCAGCGTTCCGGCCGAGGAGGTCGGCGGCGACGTGTACGACCTCCAGCCCCTGGACCAGGGCATGCTCGGCCTCATGGTGGCCGACGCCAGCGGTCACGGCTTGCCGGCAGCGCTGCAGGCTCGCGACGCAGTGATCGGCATGCGCATGGGCCAGTCTCACAACGAGAAGATCACCGCCCAGATCGAACGGCTGAACCGGGTGGTCCATCAGACCATTCTATCGAGCCGCTTCATCACCCTCTTCTACGCCGAGATCGAAGACACCGGCAACATCACTTACGTGAACGCCGGTCACTGCCCCCCGCTCCTGATGACCCCCGCGGGCGAGCCGTTCCAGCTGCAGACCAGCGGACCAGTGCTCGGCCCGCTGCCGGACGCCGTCTACCGCCGCTGCTACATGACCCTGCGCCCGGGCGAGTTGCTGGTACTGTTCACCGACGGCGTGCTGGAGCGCCCCGCCCCCGGCGAGGAGGGCGACGACGAGCACGAGCCGGTGGAGTTCGGCCAGGAGAACCTCATCGCGGTGGTCCGCGAACACCGACAGGAAACGGCGGCCGAGGTGGTGGAGGCGGTGCTCGAGGCGGTACGGGAGTTCGGCGCCGGCGCGCCGCTGGAGGACGACGTGACCGTGGTGGTCATCCGGCGGCTGGCCCAGGCGGGCGATCACCTGCAGGAATCGCTGGTGCCGCTGGATCAGAACGGACCGCGGGTCTAGTCGGCGGGATTCAGCCGGTAGATGGCCACCAGCCAGTCCTCGGGTTCGCGCAGGCCCACGCCTTTGATCACGCAGGTATCCAGGAGCTCGAAGGTCACGCCGTGGATGGTGCGCCCATCCCAGCGGGCGGTCCCCACCCAGCGATCCACGAACCAGGCCGGCGGCTGCGACGCATCGCCGGCGCGCAGCCACGCGCCGCTCTCCACCATCTGCTGGAAACCCACCTCACGTCCCAGCGCCATGATTTCCGGGCTCACCAGGCCCATGAGGTCGAGCACGCGGCGGTCGCTGCCGTAGGCCAGGGCGCCGATGTCGAGAGCCGCGATGACGTCGTCCGGCTCCGAGTGCTCGCCGATCCACTCCCCCTTCTCCAGGTAGCATTCCACCACACCGGCGGAGAATTCCTGGGCGTGTGGCCGCACCAGTACCACCGTGATCAGGAGGTTCGAGAGCAGGCAGACCACGCAGGCGGTGACCGCCACCCAGCGCCCCATCACCGGCCGGCCGCGGAATCCGGTGGCGAAGTTCAGCAACCAGTACGCCAGCACCGCGATCATGAGCAGGATCACCGGCGACAGCGGAGAGAGATACCGACTGATGGTCCAGACCTTCTTCACCGCGTAGCCGCCGAGCAGGAGGCCGGTCCAGGTCACGGCCACCAGCACCAGCGCCACCGCCTGCCAGAACTGCCAGTCGGATTCGCGATGGACGGTTTCGATGTCCTCCTCGGGATCGTCGTCGTGCTCCTGCCGGAATCGCTCCACGAGCACCAGGATCACCAGGGCGCCGAAGAAGGCCCACAGGGAACCCTGGGTCATGCCCAGTTGCTCGATCGATCGCCACAGGTAGCCCACGATTTCCAGAGGCGCGAAGCTCGCGGCGCTGCTCTTGGCCGTGGCCGTACCCGGCGTCCAGCGGCCGAAGGTCACCTGGGCATAGACCAACCAGGGCCCCACGGACACGAGCCAGCCACCAAGAGCGGCCAGGAACGGACCGTGCGGTCGGGCCCGGACCCGTCCCGGTGCGCCCAGCAAGAGGCTTGCGCGGCGGTACTCGAACAGCAGCAACCACGGCACCGCCGCCGGCGCCAGGAGCAGGTACTCCGGCCGCACCAGACCGGCCAGGCCGGCCGCCACTCCCCAGCCCAGGTAGCGGTGCCAGAGGGGACGTCGCCGTTCATCGGAATCGTTCACCGGCGTGGGCATGACCAGGGGCCACAGCAGGGCCAGCAGCGCGGCGGTGGCCAGTGGAGTCTCCATGCCGGACATGGTCCAGCGCAGGAACCAGGCGTCGACGGCCGTCAGCAGGAAGAGCCACCAGCGCCAGGACTCGGGAAACGGGATCCGCCGCAGCAGGCCGGCCATCAGCACCAGGGTGAGGGCGCCGCTGAAGAGTCCCAGGATCCAGGTGGCGGTGGGGCCGTTCACGCCGAGTTTCAGGAGCAGCACGAGTCCGAAGATCCACAGCGGACTGGTGGCGCCGTAGGTGTCCTCGCCCGGGTTGAACGCGAACTCCTGCCGGTCGGCCAGGTTCTGGGCGTAGCGGAGGTGGATGTAGGTGTCGTCGGTAACGTATCCGCGGAGCAGAAGGTGGGCGGCGAGCAGGATCAACACACCGACGAGGAGTCGGAGCCAGTGGTGACTGCGGCGGCTGGAGATCATCCGGTCCTCCGGCGAAGGTCGGGGGGTACTGCGCCAATATAGGGTGCAGCCACCCCCGAACGGAAGGGAGAACCGGGCCGGTTACCGCAGGAACATCGGCAGCTGGGCCACGCGGGTCACGTTGGGCCGGAAGGTCTTTTGATCATAGAAGCGATCCACGTCCACGGTCTTCTTTCCGGCGATCACCGAATTCAGTCCCACGGTTGTGTACTTGCCCTCCTGCAGGGCCACCATCAGACCGCTGGCGCCGTCGAGCAGCATGTCCATGGCCAGATTGCCGAAGTTCATGGCCACCATGCGGTCGAGGGCGTCGGGGGCACCACAGCGCATCATGTATCCCAGTTCCTGATACGTGACCTTGTGGCCGGTGATGGTCTTGATCTGGTCGGACATCAACAGGCCGATGCCGCCCAGCTTCTGGTGGCCGTAGGCATCGGCCTCGCCGCGCTGCACGACGTTGCCGCCGGTCTCGGTGGCGCCCTCGCTCACGGTGCAGATGGCGTACTTGCTCGGGTTGGCCTGCTTGTCCTCCACCAGCAGATGGGCCAGGCTCTCCACGTCGAACGGCACCTCGCTGATCACCACGCGATCCACGCCCGCCAGGTACCCGGAGATGAGGGACGTCTCGCCGCTGTGGCGACCGAAGACCTCGATGACGCCGATGCGCTCGTGGCTGCCGATGGGCGTGCGCAATTGGTCGATGGCGTCGACGGTCCGGCTGATCGCGGTGGAGAAGCCGATGCAGTAGTCGGTGCCGAAGACGTCGTTGTCCATGGTCTTGGGAATGGCGAGCTGGGGATAGCCGGCCTGGTTGAGACGGGCGGCATAGCTGAGCGTGTCGTCACCGCCGATGGGGATCAGGGCGTCGATCTTGAGGTCCTCGAGGTTGGCCACGATATCGTCGGTGATGTCCAGCGGATAGGTGGCGTCCTTGTATTTATGCTTCAGATGGGCCGGCATGTCGTCTTCACGCATCCGGGCCGGGTTGGTGCGCGACGTGTGCAGGAATGTGCCGCCGGTGCGGTCGATACGCCGGACGTGCTCCCACGCCAGTTCCATGACGTGCTTCTCGTTGTGGTCCGGATCGCCGATCTTGTAGTGAGCCAGACCGCCCCAGCCGCGCCGGAACCCCACCACCTCGATTCCTTCCTTCATGGCGCGGAAGAACACCTGCTTCATGGCGTTGTTGAGACCGGGAACGTCGCCGCCTCCGGTGAGGATGGCGATGCGACGGATCGACTGGCTCACGATGGGCCTCCTGCGGACAGTTTGGTTCTCGAAGTTCGTTCAACGGGCAGGGTAAGGGGACGCGTGACCGACGGCAACCGGGGAGGCGAACCGACATCGAGCGATCAACCGGCCCCCGCCGCCGGGCCAGGCCAGGCGCCTGCCTCGGCCAGGAAACTGCCCTCCCAGCTCATGCGCGCGATGTGTCGCATGTCGCCCTCGCTGAGACCGAAGGTCTCCATGGCGATCTCGTACTCGCGCACCAGATCCGTACTCGACACGGTGGGATTGTCGGTACAGAGCGCCACCTTGACCCCGGCCTCCAGGAACTTCGGCAACGGATGGTCGGCATAGCGGTCGGTGGCGCCGGTGTGGATGTTCGAGGTGAGGCAGCACTCCACCACGATGCCGTCCTTGGCCAGCCGCTTGAGCAGTTCGGGATCCCGTCCGGCGCTGGTGCCGTGGCCGATGCGATGGGGGCCCAGATTGTCCACGGCCTCCCAGACCCGCTCCGGACCGGCCGCCTCGCCGGCGTGCACGGTGAGTCCCATGCCCATGCGCGCGGCCATCTCGTAGGCCTTGGCGAAGAGGATGGGCGGGAACGGCGGTTCCGCCCCCGCGATGTCGAAGCCGATCACGCCGGGACCGTTGTGATAGTCGGCGTGCTCGCCGATGACCTCGCGCAAAAGGATGCGCGCCATGTTGCCGCCGTGATTGCGCATGGCGATGATGATGATTCCGGCCCGAAAGTCGGGATGGGTCTCGCCGAACTTGGCCAGGCCCTTGCGCGTGGCGTGCACCACCTGGCGGGTGGACAGGCCCGCGCGCCGGTGGATGAAGGGGTTGGTCCGCAGCTCGAGGACCCGGATCCCCTCGTTGTAGGCATCCTCCGCAAGCTCGAAGGCGATGCGCTTGATGTTCTCGTAGAACTGGGTGTACTGCAGCGGCAGGTCGAACTTGCTGAGGTAGTCGAGGAGGTTGCGGTCCTTGGCGTCGTCCCACTGCAGGTAGTGGCGAAACTCCTCGAAATCCAGACCCGGAACGGCGCTGTAGTACTTCTCGGAGTACTCCCATAGCGTGTCTGGCCGGCAGGAACCGTCGAAATGGCGGTGCAGTTCGGCCAGGGGCAGGGTGCGAATGAATGCGCGGCGGTCTTCCGGGGTCATGATGGTCCTCCAGGGCCGGATCCGGTGGTCTGGCCGGATGCCGTGGGGCGACAGGATAGGGCGCAGAACCCTGTTTGTCCAATGGTGGGGGTGGACGAGCGGCGCGGACGCTACTACCCTGACCGGCGTCCCACAACGACCGCCGACACAACCCTCGAGGAGCCGCCATGTTCAGCCGCGATGTCCTGGAACTGGATCTGGATCGAGAAGCACAGGAGATTTCCGACATCCTGCGCACCACCGTCACCAAGACACTGCTGCGGCGCGGCATGGTCGTGGGCGTTTCCGGCGGCATCGACAGCAGCTGCACCATCGGCCTGGCGGTGAAGGCCTTCGGACCCAAGCGGGTCTTCGCCGTGCTCATGCCCGAGCGCGATTCCTCCGACGCGAGCGTCGACCTCGGCACCGAGCTCTGCGAGCACCTCGGCGTGGAGTACACGGTGGAGAACATCCAGCCCGCCCTGGCGGGCCTCGGATGCTACCGCCGCTATGACGATGCCGTCCGCCGCGTCTTCCCCGAGTTCGGCGACGGCTGGAAGTCCAAGATCGTCCTGCCCGGCGACCTCCTCGACTCGGACCGCATCAACGTCTACCGCGTGGTCGTGGAAGACCCCGACGGCCAGCGCCACGAGGAGCGCCTCCCGCTTCAGGCGTACCTGGAGATCGTCGCGGCGACCAACTTCAAGCAACGCGTCCGCAAGACCATGGAGTACTACCACGCCGACCGCCTCAACTTCGCCGTCGCAGGCACGCCCAACCGCCTCGAGTACGATCAGGGTTTCTTCGTCAAGAATGGCGACGGCTCGGCCGACGTGAAGCCCATCGCCCATCTCTACAAGACCCAGGTCTACGCCATGGCCAAGCATCTTGCCCTGCCGGCCAGTATCTGTAGCACCATCCCGACCACGGACACCTACAGCCTCGAACAGGGCCAAGATGAGTTCTACTTCGTCTTGCCCTATGCAGAAATGGATCTGATTCTCTTTGATATATTTCT
>PIVY01000781.1 GCA_003353795.1 bacterium | reverse complement strand
CTGGATCGCCGGGACAATACCGTTTGGGTTGCCGCCGAAGCCACGCAACACCTCGCCCGCTGCGATGATCGTGTTCGCGAGCGTGAAGTCGTCGATCCGGCCTCTCGTGGTGGCATCGCGAAGCGTTCCGCCGAGGGCGGATCCGCCGTTGCCACCGAAGGTCCCAAAGTCGATGTCAGCGTGGCCTCCGTCGCCCCCGGACGCGAAGTTGCCGGTGAACGTCGAGTTGGCGATCGAGAGGGTCGTGCCCTGGTACTGAATGGCCCCAGCTTCGCCGTTTCCGCCATGGCCGCCGTCACCCAGGCCGCCGCGCAGACGGAAAGGAAGGAAGCCGTTGGCGCCGCGCCCGCCCTCCGTGATGTGACCCACGAAGGTCGAGTTCACGATGGTGAGGGAGCCTCCACTGAGGATGGCCCCTGCGCGTGCGACCCCACCCCACGCGGCCGAGATGCCTCCCGGGCCTCCGAGAGCGCTGTTTCCGACGAAGGTCGAGGTTTCGACCGACGTCTCGCTTCCGGTCTCGAGGTACAGAGCGCCCCCGATGGATCCGCCACCGTTACCGCCCGGCGTCCCGAAGGTTCCACCGTCCCCACCCTGAGCCGTGTTCCCCTCGA
>PIVY01000780.1 GCA_003353795.1 bacterium | reverse complement strand
ATGACCATCGATCAGAACGAGGGCGGAACCACCGGCGCAAGGGTGCCGTTCTTCGGTCGGGAGGCCGGCACGGTGAAGGCGCCGGCGCTACTGGCCGAACGGCTGGGCTGCCCCGTGCTTCTGTTCCTCTCGTGGCTCGACCCCGACGGCCGGCACCACGCGAGCTTCAGCGAACCGATTCCCGTCGATCACGGCGCGACCCTCGCCGAGACCATCGACCGCACCACCCGGCGTTACAACGCGCTGCTGGAAGACGTCATCGTCGAGCACCCGGAGCAGTGGTCGTGGGTGCACCGACGCTGGAAGCCGGCGTGAGAGGATGCTAGGCTGAACCTGGGCCACGTGTCCGGCCAGGCGCCGGACCCAGCCGGAAGGATCCCATGCCCACCCTGCGTCACGTCATCTGCCTGCTGCTCGTGGTGGTCGCCACCGGCGCCGTCGCCCAGACCGAGTACGAAGCCTCGCGGAATGCCGCCATCCAGCAACTCGGCGCCCAGTTGCAGGCCGGCCAGCGGGAGTCCGCCCGGCGAGACCTGGCCGGCTACGTCGAACGGTTTCCGGGCGACGCGGTCATGCTGTACAACCTCGCCTGCCTCGACGCCGTGGCCGGCGATG
>PIVY01000779.1 GCA_003353795.1 bacterium | reverse complement strand
TTTGCCCTCGCCGACCTGGACGGCCTACGCGGACTCACAGAGGTCACCGGTGACCTGCTGGTGTCCGAGAACGCCTCCATCACCGACATCCGCGGGCTGCGTCGGCTGGCGGAGGTCGGTGGCAGGGTCGAGATCGTCGACAACCCTTCGCTGTCCGGCGACCTGTCGCTCGACGGGGTGCGCATCGCCGGCGATCGCACCGTGCGGGGCAACGGTGAGCCGCTGTCGCTTCCGACGCGGGTCGAAGGGGACTACGACGTCGAGGACACTGCCGACCTACTGCGCCTGGTGGGCGTAGAGCAGATCACGGGCACGCTTCGGGTAGACCACAAGGCACTTCGCAACCTGATGCCTCCTGGCGCGACCCCCACCCTGAGGAGCGTGGGCGCTCTGGACGTGCGCAGAAACCCCTTCCTGACCAGCCTGGAGGGGCTCGAGTCCCTGACCGAGGTGGGCATCGGCCAAGAGGGACGCGGTGTTCTGGTGGCCGCCAACCCGCGGCTGGAGGACCTGCGGGGGTTGGACGGGCTCGTGCGGGTGGACGGGCCGGTGAGGGTCGTCGAGAACCGGCGGCTCGTCCGGCTGAACGGACTGGGTGCGCTCACGCAGGTTGAA
>PIVY01000314.1 GCA_003353795.1 bacterium | reverse complement strand
TGGCGACGCCGTGGGTCCACGGGAAAAGGCTGAGCACGAAGTTGATGGAGACCAGGCTCAGCCAGAGGACCAGCACGAAGTGCACCAGTCGGGTGATGGTGCTCACCACACGCACCAGCGACTCGCCCTCGAGAACCTTGAAAAGCTTGCGGCCGCCGACGCGCTCCTCGAGCTTGGATTCGAAGCGGTTGCGCAACCAGGCCATGAGCTTGAGGATCACGACCAGGAGGATGATCGTGACCGCCGCGATGATCCCCCCCTTGATCAGCGATCGGACGCTGTAGTCGCTGCGATAGTGATCGATGGCCTCGCGGATGATGTCGAGGCGCTGTTGCGCCAGTTCCTCCGTTCCGAGTCCCAGCATCTCGGCCTCGAAGTCGAAGACAATGCCGATGTACAACCGGTCGGCCATGAGCAGCGTGGCGCCAATGCGGTCGTCGCGTTTCAGCCACAGTTCGTCCAGCCGGACCCGCGACGACTTGGCCGCCTCCATGATGCCCTCGGCGTACCTGGCCGCCCTGTCCTCGGCCGAGAAGGCGCTGCCGGTCACGACCTCGAAGAGCTCGACGCCCTCCACCACGACCATGGCGGTGGAGTCGGCCGCCGCCACGGCCAACGTGTCGACCACTGACGCGGCCAGCGTGTCGGCCGGTACGCTCGCCTCATCCTGACCGGCGGCGGGCTGCACCAGCGCGAGCACCAGGGCCAGCGGGACGAGCCAAATGCGTGGATTCACGATCATCATCTCCCACCTCGGCTAACGATTGTCGACTGTCTCGACGAACACGCTGTCCTGCTCCGCCACCCAGCCGCCTCCCAGCGCCTGATAGAGCTGGACCATGGACGTCAATCGGAGTTGCTGCGCTTCCGACGCCCGCAGCTGCGACGAGAATAGCGATCGCTGCACATCCAGCACCTCGAGGTAGCTGGTCAGACCGCCCTCGTACCTTACCCAGGACAGATCCGCGGCGCTACTGGCGGCCGTGAGTTGCCGCCCACGGGCGGCCGCCTCCGCCTCGTAGGTCGCCGTGGCCACGAGAGCGTCCTCCACCTCCCGCAGCGCCGTCAAGAACGACTGTTCCCAGGCGTTGAGTAGCTGCTCGGTGCGGCCGACATCGACCTCGACCCGGTGCTGGTTCTCGAGCGCCTCGGCCGGCGTACCCTCCAGCGCCTCGTCCGTCGCTTGCGGATTCTACTCCTCTGTCATGACATCTCCCGCACGCGCGAGGCCCGGTCAATCCGCGCTGGCGATGGGGGGATCCTCGTTCTTGAGCGAATCACCCAGCCAGGCCTCGGTGAGCTTGTAGCCGATGGCCAGGATCACGGCGCCCAGGAACAGGCCGATGACGCCCGCGGCCATCATGCCGCCGATGGCGCCCACGAGGATGATGAGCATGGGCACGGCCACGCCACGACCCAGGAAGATGGGCTTGAGGAAACCGTCCGAACCGCTCACCACCAGGCTCCAGATCAGGAAGATCACGGCCACCACCGTGCTGTCGTTGTTGGCGAAGACGTAGGCCGCGATGGGGCCCAGGATCAGGATGGGCGGCAGCTGGATGATGGCCAGCACCAGCACCAGGAAGGCCCAGAATCCGGCTGCCGGCACCCCAGCGAACACCAGGCCCGCCGCCGCCAGCAGGCTCTGGATCACGGCTACCAGCAGCACGCCCTTGACCACGCTGCGCACGGTGCCGATGGAAACGTCCACCAGTTCGCGGCCCTTCTCGCCACCCATCCTGTCGGCGAAAGCGTACGCCACCCGACCGCCGCCCACGGCATTGATCATGAACACGCCGGCGATGATGAGTGCGAAGATGGTCTGGACCACGGCGCCGCCGAGGGACGCTACACCGCCCACCATCTTGCCCCCGAGCGCCTTGAGCTGCTCCGAGTTCCGCCCGATCCACGCCTCCATGTCGGCCGCCGCCTGCGACCACGACGCATACAAGTTCTCGCCCACCGCCGGCCACTCCTTCACACTCTCCGACGGCGGCGGCACCTTGAGCGTGCCGTCCTGGAGCCCGTTGCCGATCCGGCTGGCGCCGTCGATGATCGAGTCGGTGAGCCAGATCGTGGGTGCGAGCACGAGGGCCAGGCTCACCAGGATGAAGATGCCGCCGGCCAGCTTGACGCGGCCGCCCACGGCCGCCTTGAGCTTGAGGAAGACCGGGTACAGGGCCGTGGCGATGACCAGGCCCCAGAGCACCGGCAGGAAGAACGGAGCGACGATCTTGGAGCACCACATCACGATGAGGGCGATGAAGGCGAGGCGTAGCGCAACATCGAGAGCCTTGTCCAGGTGACTCCTGTCCGCGGTCGAGTCATTGGAGGTGTTCACGGCGATTCCTCGCTTTCAACGGTTTGGAGAACGAGCCGGCATTGAGATCGAGGCCGTGCGTGGCCGGCTCGATGGCGATGGGTTCCACATTGGCGTGGATGACACGAGACGCCGCGCAAGGTCTGATCACACGGCCGATTCCTTGCCGTACCAACTGATGGATTCGGCTAACAGTTCACGATGCCTTGCAGACTAGCA
>PIVY01000778.1 GCA_003353795.1 bacterium | reverse complement strand
GTGAAAGTTCTCCATGGGCGTGTCGAGTTGGACGTGATGCGTGGGGCCCACGATGAGTCCCCCGTCTCGGCCAAGTGTCGCCAGGCGCTCCTGCACTTCCGCCCGCACGTCGGCCGGCGAGCCGAAGGGCAGTGTGTGCTGCTCGTCGATGGCGCCCCAGAAGCACAGGTTCTCACCGTACTGCCGCTTCAACTCGGCCGGGTCCATGCAGGCCGGCTGGATCGGGTTCAGAACGTCCAGACCGATCTCGATCAGGTCGGGGATAATCGGCGTGATATCGCCGTCGGAGTGATAGGCGATCTTGATGTCCGGCTTGACGGCGCGGACCTCGGCGAAGAACTCGGCGAGTTTGGGTTTGAGCACTTCCCGCCACATCGCCGGCGAGATCAGCATGCCGATCTGGGCCCCCACGTCGTCGCCGGTCCAGATCATGTCCACGCCTGCCGCGGCCAGCCGCTTGGCGGCGGCCAGGTGGTAGCGGAAAGGAATCTCCAGGATCGCCTCCGCCAAATCGCGGTCGGTCACGAAGTCCACCAGGATCGCCTCCAGCCCGCGCAGCGCCCAGGCGGTCTCGAAAACCGTCGTCACCGTCGCACCGACGATCCAATACTCCCC
>PIVY01000777.1 GCA_003353795.1 bacterium | reverse complement strand
CCTCGGCCGCCGGAAGATCGGACGGCAGGTCATCATGGCCATCGCGGAGGGCGCGCGCCACCAGCTGCATATCCGCGGCCAGGGCCGCCTGGTCGCCCGGCAGGCCTCCTTCGGTGGTCGGCAGGCCGACCAGCCAGCCGGCACCGGCCAGCGCCTCGGCCAGGTACTGGTAGTGGTCGCACGAAGTCATGGTGGCGTGGCCGATCACCACGATCGGGCACGGCGCCGAGGTCTGCGCGGGGGCGTAGATCACGGCGGTGACGTCGCGTCCGGGGCGGGCGTCGTCGGCGAGCGTCACGTCCCAGCGGTGGGTCGTGGCAGCGGCGTCGATGGCCCACGACGCGAACAAGGTCAGGATCGGCAGTAAGACTCGCATCGATTCGACATTCTCTGGTGGCGTTCCCATCAAGATAGCACCGAGGCGGCGCTGCCTCCAGGGGCGCGCTGCCTAGGTATGCGGACGATCGGTTTGGCGAGTCGGTCAGCCGGCGTGGGCGAACGCCATGGTCTGACCATCGAAGCCGACGGGTACGATGCGTTGACCATCGAGGACATCGTGATCGAATCCGACGTCTGTCATGTGATCCCGCAATCGCGGGACGAAACGCTGTCACTC
>PIVY01000776.1 GCA_003353795.1 bacterium | reverse complement strand
ACGTCACCGACCTCGATGGCGGCGGCGAGATCAACATCATCGACAACGGTGACGGGACGTTCACCATCGAAGGTGTCGAGGCCGGCGACACGATCCGGTACTCCACTGACGTAGACCACAACCGGATCCTGATCACGAACACCGGGGATGGGCAGGGGCAGGACAGCGCGGCCTTTGACATTGGCGGCTTCGAGCTCCTCCAGCAGGTGAGCGATACCCAGGAGATTGGCTCGAAGGTCAACTTCGAGGATGCCGGGCCGACCGTTACTGTGACCACGGTGGCGCCTCCGGATGCGCTGGAGGTGGACGAGACGGCACTGGGCATTGACGCCACGGCGGCTTACTCTGACAACTTCTCGAGCCTTTGGGACTTTGGTACTGACGGCGCAGGCACGCTGACGACCGGATATGCGCTGAGCGTGAGCATCAGCGGTGCGGCCTCGGGTCTGAATGACGTGGCCACGGGTGAGGACGTGCTGCTGACGCTCAACGGCAGCGTGGTCGAGGGCCGCACGGCCATCGGCGACGACCTGGTGTTCACGGTGAGCGTGGATGGGTCCGGCAACGTGACGCTGGATCAGCAGCGGGCGGTGGAGCATCCCGACACGGGTGATCC
>PIVY01000775.1 GCA_003353795.1 bacterium | reverse complement strand
GAACGCGTTCACGTCGCCGTAGGCATCGCCCTGCGGACCGTCGTAGGCGCCGACAATGTCATCGACGCTCACGCGCGCATCGGTCGGCCAGAGCATCAGGTTCTTCGCCCAGCGCATGGACGATGAGTCCGGCCAGTCCATCGTCCAGAACAAGACGCTGACAACGATCGTGAGTATCGAGATCGCCCAAGTGGCGTATGGCTTGCTCTTACCGCTGGCCTCGGAGTAGACGGGGTCGATCCCCAGGCCCAGCAGCCAACTGATCGGCTTGATGACCTGCTCGGTCTTGATCGCCAGTTCGTCGAGGTCGACAAATCGGCTGGTCATGACCGGGCGGCCGCTGGGCACGTAGATGCCGCAGGCGACGCAGATTTTCGCTCCATGGGCCAAGCGCTGCCGGCAACTGGGGCACGGTTGGCCCAACTCCACCTGGCTGGCGGCTCGCAGGCCCGGTTCCTCGTATGGCGAGGAAGGCGCGGACGGCGATGGCGATGCGGCCGGCTCGTCGGACAGGGCGTAGATGTCCGATGCGTTCGACGCGGGCGCGGCGGCCTGGGGAATCTGCATCACGCCGCCGCACTTGTTGCACTTGCCCTTTCGACCGGCGTTCGCGTCGG
>PIVY01000313.1 GCA_003353795.1 bacterium | reverse complement strand
ATGCCCACGGCCGCCTTGCCGGGAATGGGCGCCTCCATGCGCAAGCTGCGCGCGCGCATGGCCAGGGCCAGATCGTCGGCCCGCTGCACGATCTGATTGACCCGGACGCCGGCAGCCGGCTGGTATTCGTAGGTGGTCACCACGGGGCCGGGCCGCACGTCCTTGACCTCGCCCTCCACACCGAACGACCGCAGGGTCGCCTCCAGCATGTCGGCGGCCTCGTCCAGTTCGGCGGGACTGAGTTCCGGAGCGGCATCCTCGGGCGGGGCCAGCAACTCCAGGCTCGGCATTTCCACCGGACCGGTGGGCGCCGGGGCAGGGCGCACGCCGTAGTCCTCGTCAGGATCGTCACCACCGCCTGCAGCAACGGGTCGAGAGACAGCCTCGGCAGGTCCGTCCGCCGGCTTCTCCGGCTGCTCGGGCCAGTGCACCCGACGCTCCTTCGGCGCCGGTTCGGCGTCTTCATCCTCGTACTCGTATTCCTCGTCGACGGCGTCGGCATCGGCAGGCTCTTCGAGGTTCTCGGCTTTCCGCCGCCGCGCCTGGGACTTCGGCTTCTTCTTTTTCTTGCGGGCACCGCGGAATGGCATGGCCAGGAGCGCATAGAGCCCACGACCGAGCTCCCGCAGCATCAGCCAGAATTGCTCCAGCAACCAGCGCAGGGCCCGGCCGATTCCGCGCAACACGGGCGCGAGCACACGTCCGACCGGCCGCAGCCAGGGTCGGAAAGCGAGCCCGATGGTCACCAGCATGATCAGGGTCAGGAAGAGCTGCCCGCCCAGGTAGCCCACCAGTTCGTGGCAGCCCCGGGCCAGCCAGGTGCCGGCCGCGCCGGCCCAGCGAGCCGACTCACTGTCGCCCCAGCGCCAACCAGGTTGCCCCACCCAGGCGGTGGTGACGATCCAGAGCGGGATCGCGCGCATGATCACCGGCCGCAGCACCCCGCCGCGACCGACGATCGCGCCGATACCCACGACCAGCAAAAGCACGGGCACCAGCCAGGCCCACGCCCCGCCAAAGGCAATGTGCGCCACGAACGCCAGCACCGCGCCCACGGGTCCACCCGGATTTTCGAAGTTGAGGGGATTCTCCCACTGACCGCCCTCGAGGACATGCCACCAGGGCACCGAGGGACCGGTCAGACAGAGCCCCAGGTAGACCGCCAGGACCACCAGGACCAGGCCGGCCAACCAGGGTGCTTCCCACCACGCCGCGCCGCCGCGGCTCTTACGCTTCTTCGGCTTTCGCCCGGACATGCATCGCCTCCAGCAGATGGGCGCCGTGCTCCTCGAGGAAGCGCGTGGTCGCCACACCATCCTGGAACACAGGGTGAGCCAGGACCGCCTGATGGAAGGGGATGCTCGTGGGGACACCTTCGAAGACGCTCTCTTCGAGGGCGCGAACCATGCGGGCGATCGCCTCCGTGCGGTCGCGGCCGTGGACAATGATCTTGGCCAGCAAGGAGTCGTAGTATGGTGGCACGGCATAGCCCGTGTAAAGGTGAGAATCCACCCTCACCCCCAGCCCGCCGGGAGCGTGGAAATCCCGGAGCTGCCCGGGTTGGGGCATGAAGTCCCGCGTGGGATCCTCGGCATTGATCCGGCATTCGATAGCCCAGCCGTTGACCTTGACGTCGTCCTGCGCGAAGCCCAACGGTTCGCCCGCCGCCACCCGCAACTGCTCGCGGATCAGGTCCACTCCCGTGATGAACTCGGTCACGGGGTGCTCGACCTGGATCCGGGTGTTCATCTCCATGAAGTAGTACGAGCCGTCCTCGTCCAGCAGGAATTCCACCGTGCCCGCCGACCGATAGTCCACTTCCCGAGCCAGCTTCACGGCGTCCGCACCCATGCGCGCCCGCAGATCCGGATCCACCGCGGGCGACGGAGCCTCTTCGATGAGCTTCTGATGGCGTCGTTGCACGGAACAGTCGCGCTCGCCGAGGTGGACCACGTTGCCGTGACTGTCGGCGATGAGCTGGATCTCCACGTGACGCGGTCGCGCCAGGTACTTCTCCATGTAGAGCTTGTCGTTGCCGAAGGCCGCCTTGGCCTCGGCGCGAGCGGTGTTGTAGGCCTTCACCAGTTCGTCGCCGTTGCTGGCCGAGCGCATGCCCTTGCCGCCGCCACCGGCGGTCGCCTTCAGGAGCACCGGGTAGCCCACCCTCTTGGCAGCCTTGAGCGCCGCCTCGACCGTGGCCAGCAGCCCGGTCCCGGGGACCGTGGGCACGCCGGCCGCTTCGGCCGTGGCCCGCGCCGTGGCCTTGTCGCCCATGCGACGGATGGTATCAGGCGTCGGACCGATCCAGGCGAAGCCGTTCTCCATCACCGTCTCGGCGAAATCGGCGTTCTCGGCCAGGAAACCGTAGCCCGGATGAATGGCCTCGGCGCCGGTAATCTGGGCCGCGGCAATGAGGTTGGCCACCTTGAGGTAGCTTTCGGCGCTGCTGGCCTTGCCCACACAAACCGACTCGTCGGCGTACTTCACGTGCAACGAATCCCGATCGGCGGTCGAATGCACGGCGACGCTCTCGACGCCCATCTCACG
>PIVY01000774.1 GCA_003353795.1 bacterium | reverse complement strand
CCGTGGCCGCAAGACCGCCAACGCCGTATTCGGCAACGAGGCCAGCGTCCTGGTCGGGGATTTTCTTTACTCCCGCGCCCTCCAGATGATGGTGGACGTGCGCAATATGCGGGTCATGGAGATCATGGCCGACACGACCAACAATATCGCCGAGGGCGAAGTGTTACAGCTTCTCAACTGCGGCGATCCGGAGACCAGCGAGGAGCAATACCTCCAGGTCATCCGCTCCAAGACCGCGCGCCTGTTCGAAACCGCCGCCCAACTGGGTCCGATCCTCTGCGAGAGCCCCCAGGAGCAGGAACACGCCCTGGCGCGCTACGGCTTGCACCTGGGCATCGCCTACCAGCTCGTGGACGACGTGCTCGACTACGACGGATCCGCCACTGAAATCGGCAAGAACGTCGGCGATGACCTCGCCGAGGGCAAACCGACCCTGCCCCTCATTCACGCCATGCGCACCGGCACGCCGGCGCAAGTCGCAATCATCCGTAACGCCATCGAACACGGCGGCCGCGACCATATCGACGCCGTCATCGACGCCGTTGAATCCACCGGGTCCATCACTTACACTGCGCGCGCTGCGGCCGCCGAGGCGGACTCCGCCCTCGAGGCGCTCAC
>PIVY01000773.1 GCA_003353795.1 bacterium | reverse complement strand
CGGCGCGGGCGTCAAGGGCGAATTCGAGAACCGCTTGAAAGAAGTGATCGCAGAGGTCAAGAACTCGGCCATCCCGATCGTGCTCTTCATCGACGAGATCCACACCATGGTGGGTGCGGGTGGCGCCGAGGGACAGAACGACGCCGCCAACCTGCTCAAGCCGGCCCTGGCGCGCGGCGAGCTGCGCACGATTGGCGCCACGACCTGGTCCGAGTACAAGAAGTACTTCGAAAAGGACCCGGCTCTGACCCGCCGATTCCAGGTGGTCAAGGTCGAGGAGCCGACCGAGGATATGGCCATCCGCATGATGCGAGGACTGGCGCAGAAGTTCGAGGACCACCACGGGGTTCGCATCATGGACGAGGCGCTGGTCGAGTCCGTCCGGCTCTCTCACCGCTACATCCCGGCCCGGCAGCTGCCGGATAAATGTGTCAGTGTGCTCGATACGGCCTGTGCCAAGGTGGCCACCGGACAGGGCGCCCTGCCCGCCGCCATCGAAGACCTGAGGGCCAGCGAGGCAGCCGGAAAGATCGAGCTGGCCACATTGCAGCGCGAGCAGATGGCCGGAGACGACCACGGGGACCGCCTCGGGGAACTCGAGCGAGAGCTGCAGGGCCTC
>PIVY01000772.1 GCA_003353795.1 bacterium | reverse complement strand
GTGTCGCGGGCCGCGCCCAGGCGCAGGCGCCGGGGCAGGGTGGAGCTGTAGGATTCCACGGCGTAGGTGGTATCCGAGTCTGACACCGCGTTGTCCAGGTCGTCGTTGAGGGCATTGATCTCGTCGGCGGTCACGCGGAACTCGGTGCGTTCCACGGTACCGTTCCAGTCCAGGTTGGCCACGACGTTGTCCATGGCAAGGCCGAAGGTGTACCCGCCGGGCGCCTGCCAGGACGCGCCCAGGTCGAGCCCATAGCCACTGCCGCCCTCGGCGGTGACGGCCGAGGCGTAGGCCTCGCCTGAGATCTCACTCATGGATGTCGTGAGTGACCCATAGGCTTCCTCGACGTGCATCTCGTAGAGACCGTGGAGGTAACTGGCCGACACACCGACAGCCACGCGGCCGAGGTTACCCTGGTACACGGCCTGGCCATAGCTCAGGGACGCCTTGCCGATGGCGTAGCCTTCGCCCCAGGAATCGGAGAAGTCGGCGGTCTGGCCGAGTTCGTTTCCGAAGAGTACGAGGTCAAAAAAGTCACGGTCCAGGTTGCCACGACCCGCGCCCACGGCGCCGGTGGTCACGGCGAAGTTGCCGATTTGCACGCCCAGTGCGCCGGCGCT
>PIVY01000771.1 GCA_003353795.1 bacterium | reverse complement strand
AACACCGCTTCGCCCGTACCGGGCCCAGCAGCGCCATCGGCATGGTCCGCCTCGACAACCGAGGCAACCACGAGGGAGTCGGTGCCATCGAGAGCAGCCTCGAGGGCCTCGATCAGCGCCCTGCCGGCGAGCGACGCGTCACCTGGATTCCTGACAGAGCCATCAACCTCAGTAGCGAGTTCGGGGAGGACGATCACTTCGGCGCCACCGCTGGCGGCCGAGCTCACCGCCTGGGCCAGCGCGCCGATGTCGCCTGTACCGGACTGGATCGCCACGGACTCGACCGTCGCCACACCGGTCGCGGGCAGCGGTTCGACGTCGACGGCCACAGGTCCGTAGACCTCGGGCCGGCGAAGCGACATGAGGTCAGTGCCGTCGGGCCGGCGACGAGCCTCGCTCGCACCCAGGTCGACCTCGGCCATGACGATCGCCTCACCCTCGGCCGGACCGATCACTACCACTGAGCCGTCTGGCGAAACGATCTGCGATTCCCCTGCACCTGTGAAGGTCGACGCCGGGACGCCCAGGGCGCCGGCGAACTCATCGACGCGTTCGGGCGGCAACAGCGGACCGACCTTGCAGCACGCAACCACCCACACACTGTTCTCCCCTGCGCGGACC
>PIVY01000770.1 GCA_003353795.1 bacterium | reverse complement strand
CGAGGCCTTGGCCGAGGTTTCTCCCGGTCCAACGGGGGCGCCGTTCCGGTCGACCGGCTCGACGATCATCAGATCCTCGCTCAGGTGGATCCCCGGCGCCGCACCGCAACCCCCTCCCATGATGCCGACGTCCGAGGTTCCGTAGGAGTTCACCGGCGCAGACCCCCAGGTGCGCTCGATGCGCTCCGCCACCTCGGGCAAGAGGGGTTCGGCCATGCTGCTCACGATGGCCGGCCCGATCTCGAGTCGGCCCGCTGCGGCTTCGGCGGTCAGCAGGTCGAGCGCCGAAGCGTAGGCCGCCAGGATATTCGGCTGGAACTCGTTCAGACCCGCGACCATCTCGGCCAGTGGCAGGCCCACTGGAAACGTCGCCGTTCGCATAGTGGATTGTGCGAACGTTTGCCGGAGGATCGATGTGGCGTGGGTCGGCGAGGCCGCGGCGACGACGGCGACACACGTATCGGGGCCCATCTCGATGCCCCGTACAGCCATGGCCCGGGGCAGCCAGCGCGCGTTGGCCAGGTAGTAGACCGCCCACTCATCCCATCCGTAGACGAAGACGCCGCGGCTGCCACTCGAGACTCCCGATGCGATCACGTGGAACTCGTTGTCGAGTTAGGC
>PIVY01000016.1 GCA_003353795.1 bacterium | reverse complement strand
CGCATCTTCTTGCCCTCGGGATCGCGGCCGAACGCGATGTGCACGAGCGGTATGCCGAACACGGTTCTTGCCGAGCGGTACTCGTACTCCTGTGGCTTCCCGGTGGGCGTCTTGGTCTCGACCGGCTGATGAGCGGCCTGGTATTCGCCCGCCGAGATCGACTCCACATCGGACTGCAGTTCACTGGCCTGCTGGTAGCGCAGATCCGGCTCCTTCTCGAGGGTGCGGAACACCACCTCGTCGAGGCCTCCATCGACCGATGTCTTCTTCGACGGCGCCGGAAACCGCCCGACCGGCAGCTCGCCGGTGAGCAGTTCGTAGAACACGACGCCGAGGGCGAAGATATCCGCCCGGTGGTCGACCGTGGCCGGGTTCTCGATCTGCTCAGGCGCCATGTAATTGGGCGTGCCCATGAGCTGCTGGGTCATGGTCAGGCGCTGTCCGCCTTCACGGCCCACGAGCATGGCCAGCCCGAAGTCGGCGATCTTGATGGTTCCCGCGCGGTCGACCAGGATGTTCTCCGGTTTGATGTCGCGGTGCACCACGCCCTTGTCATGGGCGTACTGCAGCGCTTCGCAAATGGGCGGCACCATGGCCAGGGCCTCTTCCGGCGCCACGCCACCGCTCTTGATCATCTGGCGCAGGTCGACCCCGTCGACCAGTTCCATGATCAGGTAAGTGAGATCGTCGCGGTGACCGAAGTCATGGACCGACACGATGTTCGGGTGGTCGAGTTGCGCCATGGTGCGCGCTTCCCGCGTGAAGCGTTCGGCGAACGTGGCGTTGTCGTGCAACGCCTGGTCCAGCACCTTGACGGCCACCAGACGGTCGAGTTTCCGATGACGCGCCCGATAGACCGAGCCCATGCCGCCCTTGCCGATCAGCTCGAACTGCTCGAGTTCGGGGAGCCGGCTGGCGAGGTGCTCGGCGGACAAGGGCTGCGAACTTCGCGAGGGAGTCGTCCGGGCGGACGCGTCGTCGAAACCGGCGCGGAGGGCGCAGGCGGGGCAAATGCCTCCCGGCGCGTCTGCGGGTATGGCGGCTCGACAACTGGGGCATGTCTTTGGTGTGTTCATACCTGGATCTATGCCATCGGATCCCAATTGTTACACTCCTCTGTCGACGGCAGCGATCAAGCTTCGCAGCTCGTCCTGAATCTCGGACTCATCGATGACCGTCTCGGCCACCAGTTCGCGTATCCGCTTTCGCCATCGGGCGCGCATCCGTGTAGCGGCCGTGCGCAAGGCTCCCTCGCTCTGACCGAGTTGCCGTGACAGCTCAGCGTAGGGAAGGACCTCGACGTCGCCGCCCAGGTAACCCTTGAGCGCCTCGAAGAGGTCGCCGTTGCCGGCCTTCAGGTACTGGGTCTGCAGTTCGGCGACGGCCTGCTCGATCAGGCCCAGAGCCCAGCGTCGTTCGTAGACCGCTTCCGGACTCAGATCGTGGGAAGGCTCGCGCAGGTAAGTATCCTCGGCCGAATCATAATCCAGCGACAGGACCTCGACCCCGCCTCCCCGCTTCAGCGCGTGGTCCTTGCGCCACTCACCGGCCAGGAAATTCTGCATGGACGACAGCAAGAATGTGCGAAAGCGACCGCGCGTGGGGTCGGCCGACTTCAGGTCCCGCTTCTCCAGCAGCTTGGCGAAGAAAGCCTGCGTGAGGTCGCGAGCATCCTCGGCATCGTGGCCGCGGCGCCGGGCATAGGCGTAGAGCGGCGTCCAGTACTGGGCACACAGTTCAGCGAGGGCTCGCTCGGAGCCCACCACCTGGCTGTCGCCGGCAGCCTTGACCTGACTCCAGCGAGTCGTGTGGAAATCACGGCGGTCCATGTCGGCCGGGCGACGATCGGTGGACATCCCTGGATTCTCTCCCGCTCATGCTGAGCATACGTTGCTCGCTTCGGTCAACAGCGTACCCCAGATCCGGGTGAAGTCGAAGTCATCATGTCGCTGATCGCCCTCATGCGCCGCATCGACATCGCCCTCTTCATGGTGCATGCTCTGAAAGACGATGAACTGGTCCACGAGGCGCCGACAATCGTGGGCCGCGACATGGGAGGCGACCGCAATGACCCGCACGCTCTCGATCACCGCCCTGGCCCTGCTTCTCGCCACCGCCGTCGCCGCCGAAACCCCACTCGGCCAGCGCGCCACTCTTCTCGACCAATTCGCCGGCCAGTGGCTCATGACCGGCACCATCGCCGGCGGCCCAGTCACCCATGACCTCACCGCGGAGTGGATCCTCGAGGGCCACTACCTGCAGTTGCATGAACTCGCACGCGAGACCGACCCCGCCACCGGCAAATCCGCCTACGAGGCCGTCGTCCTTCTCGGCTGGGACGAACCCACCGGCCGACTCGCCTGTCTCTGGCTCGACACTACCGGCGGCGGCGGGCTCACCAACGGCATCATTGGCCACGCCGAGCCGGACGGTGACACGCTGGCCTGGGTCTTCGACGGGGGTGAGGGTGGCGTCATCCACAACATCTGGAACTACGACCGCGAGGCCGACACGTGGAGCTGGGTCATCGACAACGAGCGGGGCGGGGAGCGGTCGAACTTCGCAATGGTCTCGTTGGCGAGGCGGTAGGTCGTGTTTCTTGCGACCTCGTCGCTGCCCGTAGAGCATCGTCTGCAACTTGATTCCCTCGCCGATGTGAGCCGGCGCCTCGTGACGGCGACCCGGGAGTAGTCCAACGCGAAACGTGGACGAAGACATGATACAATCATCAGCATTCAGGGATGGATCGCACGGGCGATGGTTGGCGGGCGTTCCAGTGAAGTTCCCCTTTGCCGAAGCTTTCATCCGCTGATCCGCCACCCAGGACGCTCCCACCGGAGGTCGTACCCCATGCTGACTCGCACGATACTACTGACCGCCATCGTGACCACCGCGATCACCGCTGGAGCCGACGCTTCATGGTGGGACGGATTCGCCGCCAACGGCCTCGATGCTCGAGTGCGAGCGCTGGCTGAGTACGAGGGTGAACTCATCGTCGGTGGTGACTTCGCCAACGCGGGGTCCACGCCCGCGAACTTCATCGCCGCCTGGGACGGCGCGGCATGGTCGGCGCTCGGCGCGGGCATGGACGACGATGTCCACGCCCTGGCCGTGTACGACGGCGAACTCGTCGCCGCCGGGAAGTTTCATGCCGCAGGCGGCGTCGACGTGAATCATGTCGCGGCGTGGGACGGTGAGCATTGGCGCGCTCTCGGTGTCGGGGTGGACGATGTCGTCACGGCCCTCGCCGTGTACGACGGCGAACTCGTGGTCGCCGGCTTTTTCCTCCAGGCCGGTGGAGCCGCGGCCAATCGCATCGCACGCTGGAATGGGTCCTCCTGGTCCACCCTGGACAGCGGCGTCGACCGGCCGGTCAACGTGCTTCATGTTCACGAGGGGATTCTCTTCGTCGGGGGCGACTTCACCGAGGCCGGCGGCAATCCGGCACTGGCGATCGCGAGCTGGGACGGCACCTCCTGGGACGATCTCGAGACCGGAATGAACGGGGGAGGCCGGGGGCTGGCGACCCATGGCGGCGACCTGATCGTGGGCGGGTTCTTCACCCAGGTCGGCGCGCCGCCGAACGTCCTCGACGTGAACTACGTGGCGCGGTGGAACGGGTCGTCCTGGTCGCCGCTCGGCGATGGCGTCACCGTGGGGATCCATGCGCTCACGGTCTACGGCGAGAACCTCATCGCCGGTGGCCCGTTGATGGAGGCCGGGGGACTGCCGGCGCCCAGGATCGCGCAGTGGGATGGCGCCACCTGGAGCGACCTCGACGGAGGCATGGACGGGCTCGTCAACGCGCTCACGACCTTCGGGGGAAGCCTGATCGTGGGGGGCAATTTCCAGAACGCGGGGGGCGAGCCGTCGCAGCGAATCGCGCGCTGGGACGACACGCCGTTGCCGGTGGTCGATGCGCGGCCGTCGATGATTGGCGGACGGGTCGATGCAGCCCCGAATCCTTTCACGGCGCAGGTCGACATCCGATACGAGGTTCCGGGAGCGACGCCGGTGGCGGTCACGGTGTACGACGTTCGGGGTCGATTCGTGAGATCGCTCGCAACGTCTGCGTCGGGAGATGGCGTTGGCCGCGCGCTCTGGGACGGTCGCGACGCCCAGGGGCGGCGGACGCCGGCGGGGATGTACTTCGTGCACGTGACGACGTCGGCGGGATCGGTGGAGACCAAGATTCTGCGGCAAGATTGACGGCGAGGTGGTTGGCTGGAGGGCGAGGGAAACTCATGACAAGAGTTGCTCCCTGAGTGATCGCGGTCACAGACATCGCGCGATCAATTGCCTAGTGTCTCAGCGTGGTGAGAGGTGGTTCAAGTCGGAAGGAAGGTTGCCATGAAACACGATCGACACTCCTGGTTCCTTGCGATCCTTGCCCTGGCGCTCCTGTTCTTCCCGTACCACTCCGCCACGGCCCAGTCGTGCGGCGATTTCCAGCAGGTCACGACCCCGAATCCGGGCACCACAGGCAACGCGCTCGTGGACGTGGCCGCGTCCAACGACGGCACGGCCTGGGCGGTCGGATCGCGATCCGGTCCGACCACGCTGCCCATGATCCTCTACTTCGACGGCAGCGAGTGGATGGAATTCCCGGTGCCCGCGGAGGTGGAGGGGATCGCGTTCTCCTCGGCCGGCAGCAGCCCCGATGGGGACGTCTGGCTCACCGGTACCCGCCCGTATTCCGTCTACGAACGCGAGCTGTTCTTCTTGCGGGCCAGAGACGGCGCCATCGACCGTATCGACCTGATCCTCAGCGCCGGCGCCGCGCTCGACCTGTCGGCGACCTCGTCGTCGGATGTCTGGGCCCTGACCAGCACCAATGGCATCGTCCACTTCGACGGGTCGGACTGGACACTGTCCTCGGCGCCGTTGCCATTCCTGACGTTGAACTATCCCGAGGGCATTCACGCGGCCGGTCCCGACGACGTGTGGATCGTCGGGTACGGCGGCGACCAGCGCGGCGAGTATCGCGGATACGTCCAGCACTGGGACGGTTCCGCGTGGACGTCGATACCGACGCCCTTCGATGGGCAGCAGCCGATCTTCTTCCGCGACATCGACGGCTGCGCCCCGGACGACCTCTGGATCGTGGGCTACATCAACTGGTCCCAGCACCTGTCTCTCCACTGGGACGGCAGCGCCTGGTCCCAGCAGGACGGGCCGCCATCCGATGCACCGCTGTCCCAGGTCGCCGTCCTGGCGCCCGACGATGCGTGGGCCACGTCCTACTCGCTGATCGCCGGCTTCGTCTTCTATCAGTGGGACGGCACGGCCTGGCATCAGCGAACCAGCCCCGACATTCCTGGCGCGGCGACGACGGCATGGCGCGGTCTCGCCAAGATCGATGCCTGCGACGTCTGGGCCGTGGGCTCCTACCACGCCGACGACACCCACCACACCCTGGCCGCGAGGCTCTCGGCGAGCACGGTGCTGGCGGCATCGGAGAACCTGCCCGCGGCCCGGCTGGTGGGCAACTACCCCAACCCGTTCAACCCCGTCACGGCCATCGCGTTCGTGGTGGAACGCACCCAGCAGGTGAGCGTCTCGGTGTACGACCTCGCGGGGCGGCAGGTCGCGACCGTCGCCGACCGGATCTTCGATCCTGGCATCCACTCGGTGACCTGGACGGGGCAAGACCGCACCGGCCGCGCCGTGCCCTCGGGCACCTACATGGTCCGGATGGCCACCGGCGACCGTGTCGAGACGGGGAAGATGTCGCTCGTACGGTAGCTCGCCGGTCGAGGCTGTGCGAACGACCAAAACGGTGGCATTCATGCCATATCCGTTCTAAGATCGACGCCGATAACGGTGATTCTGATCGCGGCGACCCCGCACACCCAAGATCCGGAGAAGCGTGTCCATGAAACGAACTCTCGCAGCTGCTATCGTCGTCATGCTGACGATCTGAGCCTCCCCGGTTCTCGCGGAGGGCGTCTATCTCGGTGGATCCATCGGCACTTCGTTCTACGGTTCGACGATTCCCGTCGATGAGTCTGGCGATCAGACCACGACGATCGATGAGAACGCGACCGCATGGAAGGCCTTCGGCGGCTACAGAGGGCAGGGGTTCCTCGGCCTGGAGGGCGGATTCCGGCATTTCGGTACGGTCAGTGGCGATGTCTCCCGCACGAGCGTCGAAACAAAGATCTGGGGCTGGGATCTCGAGGCGGTCGGCCACGTCGACGTCGCCATCTTCGATCTCTTCGCCAAGGCAGGGCTCATGCTGGCGAAGGAAGAGGTGACGATCGACGGCGACCTCACCCAGAATTCCAGCACCGACTTTCTCTGGGGTCTGGGGGCCGAGGTCACGCTCGGATTCATCGGCTTGCGCGTGGAGTGGGAGATCGTGGAGCGGGGGAGCGAGAGCGATCTGTCCGTGTTGAGCCTCGGATTCACGACCCGGTTCTAGCTCGGGGCGCTGCAGCGCGTAGGTATCGTGAAGAATGATTCCCGGCTCGCGCATCTCGAACTACCAGTTCCGCCACGGCGGCCTGCTCAGGCCGCCGAATATCCTCGTCCGCTCGGTCGAGCCGCCACCAGCCTAATTGACAACGAATGCTCGATGGTGGAAAGTACTAACGAATATCCGTGCACAGTAAGAATGACCTGATTTCCCTGACCGTTTGACCATAGCCCCAGCCCATACACACTCACCACGGACCGACCGGTGGGCCCTGGCCCTTTAGCCATAGTTCAGGGTTCCCGCGCGCGAACCGATCGATCGACATCCAACGAATCGAGGCGTCGATGGGCGCGTCCACGGTGACCGGCCCCCGCTGGCCACGACCCACCTGGAGCATCTCCCACTGGTTGCACAGCGCCATCGCCGTGGCGGCCATCGGCCTCTACGTCGTGGGCGGCATGGCGCACTCCAGGGTCTCCGGTTTGCCATCCGACGTCCGACCGGACGCGCTCGCCTACCCGCTGATGGTCGGCCAGCACACGGTGGGCAGCGAGGCGGAATTGCTCGCCCGGGTGGCTGGCGAACCGGTGGGGCAGCCATTGTGGTTGCGCAGCGACGACGGTTCCCTCAGCATCATCGTCACGACCCAGAAGCTCTACACGTCGTTCCACGATATCGTCATCAAGATCAACGGACTGTTCTTCCTGGCGGTGTCGTTGATCGTGTTCGCGCCACGGATCGACAAGATCCCGGCGCGCGATCTCTTCTGGGCCTGCCTTTTCTACGGACTGGCGATCATGATCGGCGGCATCCACCAACCACAGGGCTCCACCTGGCCGGGCGCACTGTTGCCCGCGGCCCGCATCGTGGCCCTGGTGGTCCTGCCGGCGATCATGCTTCACGTGGGCCTGAGTTTTCCGCCGCGGTCGGGGATCCTCGACCGGGCGCCGCGGCTGATGCCGGTGGTGCTGGTACTGGGCCTCGCCGTGGCTGCCTGGCAGATCGTGACCTGGGTCCGCTGGTTCGACGGCGTGGGCTCCTGGGAGGCCATCACTCTGCCGCATCGGGCAGGACGGATCTTCATGGCCGCGTTCTTTGCCGCCGGTTGCGTGGGCATGGTCCAGGGCTACCGACAGTCGGAGCAGGAACTCGAGCGCGAGCAGGTGAAGTGGTTGCTCTGGGGCATCGTCATGGGTGTGGTACCTTACGTTTTCTTCTACGCGATTCCGCTGGCCTTCGACCGCGCGCCGCTGCTGCCGGTGGAGATCACGCGTATGTTCTCCATCGTGATCCCGATCGCCATGAGCTTCGTGGTGATCCGGCACAAGCTGCTCGACGTCGACATCATCATCCGGCGCAGTCTCGTCTACGTGTCGCTGGCGAGCTTGATGGTCGGGATCTATGCCGTGATTGGGATCTTCATCGGCCAGCGCGTCGAGGAGCGCTGGCCGGAAACCGGTCCCTTCGTTCCCATCGTGGCCACCGTCGTTGCCGCCATCCTATTCTCGCCCACGCGCAGCGGTATCGCCCAGCTGATCGACCGCGTTTTCTTCCAGATCCACTACAACCACGCCCAGGCCCTGACCGCGTTCCGGGCCGAGTTGAGAAAATTCGACGAACAGCAGCAGATCGCCGACAGCCTGGCCGCGGTGGTCCGGCGGCACCTGGGACCGCGGGCCATCTCGGTGCTGCTGCTGCATAAGGACCAGCCGCTCGTCGCCGGCGACCGGTCAGGCGGCGACGATCCCCGACCACTCCTGCCGCCGGGAGTGCGGGTGATGGCCCTGCCAGGATACACGGCGCGACAGAGCATCGAGACGGCCGGCTTCCCCGGGCCCTGGCAGGACGAAGGATACGTCCTGGCCCAGACCGTCGAGGCCGAAGGCAATCGCTTCGGCCACCTGATCCTGGCGCCGAAGTCCACCGGGCGCAGTTACGTCGCCGAGGACCTCGACCTCCTGGCCGCCGCCTGCCGCGAGGCCGCGCTCCGCGTCCACCGCATGATCCTGCAGCAGGACTTCGTCAACGAGGTGGTGGCCCGGCACCAGGTGGAAGAGATGAACCGTTTCCGCACCGAGTTCTTCGCCCAGTTCGCACACGATCTGCGCAGTCCGCTGACCTCCATCAACTGGGCCGCGCGCAACCTGCTCGACGGCGTGGTCGGCGCGGTGAGCCCACCGCAGGCGAGGTATCTGGAGGGCATCGACACCTCCGCCCGGCAACTCGTGCGCCTGGTCAACAACCTGCTCGAGGCCACGCGCCTGGAATCCAGCTTGCCCGAGGTGGAGTTCGTCGTCGTGGATCTGGCGGCGACGGTCGCCGAGTCGGTCTCGAAGCTGCAGGCCATCGCGGCTGCCAAGAACGTCGATCTGGTCGTGTGGTCGCCGGAAACCGCGCCGGTGCATGCGAACGAGGAAAAGCTCCTCGAGGTCCTCGACAACCTGATCGAAAACGCCATTCGCTACGCCCCCCCGGACACGCGAGTCGACGTCCGGATAGCGACGGCGGACGATCGCGTGCGGTTCGTGGTCGAGGACGAAGGTCCCGGGCTCGATCCGGAAGAACTCGAGGCCATCTTCGAGCCCTACCGCCAGGGATCGGCGAGCCCCCACTCCACGCAGCAGGGTTTCGGCCTCGGACTGTTCGTGGTCAAGAGCTGGGTCGAACGCATGGGCGGCACCGTGCTGGCCGGAAATCGCGACGAGGGCGGCGCCGTCTTCACGGTCCTCCTTCCCACCGGTGAACCCGACGTCCCCGAGGAGACGACATGACGCCGCTGAACGCCCGGATCCTCGTCGTCGACGACGAGCAGATGATGCGACTGACCATGTGCGACCGCATGCAGTTCTGGGGCTGTACCACCGAGGAGGCGTCAACGGGCGAGGAGGCGCTTGAGCTGCTCGCGGCGAAGTCCTACGACCTGGTGCTGCTGGATCTCAAGATGCCGGGCATCAGTGGGATGGACGTGCTCCGGACCATGCGGGAACGTCACGATGCTACCGACGTCGTGGTCCTCACTGCCCACGGCTCGGTGGAGGCAGCCGTCGAGGCGATCCAGGCCGGCGCGGCCGATTTCCTGCTGAAGCCCGCCGACTTCGAACTGGTGCGCAACACCGTCAGCAAGGTGCTGGGTTCACGCCGGTTGGCGCGGGCCCACGACGCCCTGCGCGATTTGCACTCGCTCAGCGGTCCGTTCGTGGCGGGCAGGTCGCAGGCCATGAGGGAACTGATCGAGGGCGCCGGGCGCGCGGCCCGGAGCAACGCCACCATCCTCCTGCGCGGCGAGAGCGGATCGGGAAAGGGCGTCATCGCCGAGTACGTTCACCAGGAGAGCGACCGGTCCGAGGGGCCCTTCGTCTACGTGAACTGCGTGGCCCTGAGTGACGAGCTGATCGAGAGCACCCTGTTCGGGCACGAGCGCGGTGCGTTCACCGGCGCGGTGGCGCGCAAGGCCGGCCGATTCGAGGCGGCGAACTCCGGCACGGCGTTCCTCGACGAGATCGGTGACATCTCACCCCGCCTGCAGACCAAGCTCCTCCACTTCCTGGAAACGGGCGAGTTCGAACGCGTGGGCGGCACCTGCACCCTCCGCGTCGACTGCCGGATCGTTGCCGCGACCAACCGGGATCTCGAGGTCGCGGTCGCCGAGGGGGCGTTCCGCGAGGATCTCTTCTACCGGCTGAACGTGATCGGCCTCGACGTGCCCCCGCTACGCGATCGGGGAGGTGACATCACCGACCTCGCCGAGTTCTTCCTCGCCCGGTTCACCGCCGAGCTCAAGCGACCGAGGATCGAACTCAGCGCCGAGACCCGCGCGATCATGCGCGCCTACGAGTGGCCGGGAAACGTGCGGCAGATGAAGAACGCCATCGAACGCATGGTGGTGATGGCGCCGGGCGTCGAGTTGACGCCGGACCTGTTGCCGCCGGAGATCCTCAGAGGAGGGGATCCCGCGGGGCCCCGCGTGTTCGGCGACGGCGAACTGTTGTCCCTGCGCGATGCGGAGGAGGCGTTTCGCGCCCAGCACGTCCGCCGCGCCCTGGCCATGACCGGGGGCAACCAGACCCAGGCGGCCGAGATCCTCGGTATCCAGCGCAGTTCGCTGAACCGACAGATCAAAAAGCTCGGCCTGCGGGACGAACGATAGAAGCCGCTCCCTGGGGAGCGGCTTCCATTCCGTTGCGGTCGCCACCGTGCTACCGCACGGATCCGGACCCTAGTCGGCCAGGGCCATCTTCTGATCAGCCGCCGCCATATCTCGCAAGTCCAGTAGCGCCGCCGCCGCCTCGTCGGCGGAGAAGTCGGTGTGTCCGTAGCGCTCGGTGAAGACCTGGACCAGGTTTGCGGCATTGCCCGCATCGGCGACCCTGGTCGCGTAGAGCGTCTCGTGGAATGCGGGCACTACCGGATCGTAGCGGTTGTGCAGGGTAATCATCGGCACGGTGAGTTCGCCGCTGGGCTCGTAGTGGCGGTCGAACAGATTCTCGGTGGGACGCGACCGGCTGTAACGCTGGGCGCCCGCGTTGACCATGGCCAGCACCTCGGGCGGCAGAGTGCCGGGAATCGCCGCCGCGTACTCCGTGTCGAAATTGTCGATGGGACAGCGGTCCTCGGTCCGCTCGAGGACGTCGTGGATCCCCCGGAAATCGAAACCGATGGCCGTGACAAGGGATTCCACCAGTTCCTCCGCGCTGCGGTAGGGAAGCGGCGTCTCGCGGATCAGGCTGAGGGCGCCCAGTCCGGTCGGATCGGCCTGCACCGCACCGACGACGGGGTAGATCACGTCCTGGGTGAGATCGAGGCCCTCTGGAACGTCGATCACGGTGCCGGGCAACACGCCGGGGTAGAAGAAATCGAAGAGGATCCGGACGTGTCCCACGTAGTCGAGCTGGGCCCGCGTGCCGCCGATCATTCCGCCCATGGTCAGGATGCCGTCGTACTCGTTGGGGTGGGTCTCGACGAGTTCGACGCCGATCAAACCGCCGAGGCTGTGAGCCATGAGCCAGGTGTAGGTCGGCTCGGACTTCACCACGGCGACGAAGAGGTTCTGGAGCTGGCGGGTGGCCCAGGCGCCGTCCTTGACGGCCAGGCCGTTCTCGCGGTAGCTGCAGTAGGCCCATGCAAAGCCCATGTCCACCACGCGGTCGCGGATGGCCACGACGTTGTCATTGGTCGGCAGCGCCAGCGGCTCCTCGGAATCGATGAACCCGTGTGCATAGAGCACGAGCTCCCCGTTCCAGTCGTCGGGCACCAGGAACGCATACAGGTTGTCGCCGCCGGTAACCCCGTCGTAGCGAGTGTACCCGTCCTCTATGATCACCGTGGCCTTGTCCCCACGAACGGCGTCGGCAGAGGTCGGGGTGAGCGGATTGGATTCGTCGTCTGCACAGCCGCCGAGCGCGACCAGGAGCAGGGCGACCGTCACCATCGTCGTACTGATTCTTTCTGGCTTCATGGTATCGGCTCCTTGGGTTCGACCACGGGCAGGACATCTTGGCGAGAGCAGAGTCGCGAATCGTTCCCGTGGTCATTCCACCCTTTACAAGGAGCGAGCCAGGCCGGGCGGCCGCGGCGAGAGGTCCCGTAAGACATTTCTATTCAACATTTTCGGGGGTTCGATGGCGATGGTGAGATGGTCGGCCGAAGGTGGCGATCGTGTCGCCCCGGTCACACTGCTGAAGCGGGGCGACACACCGAATGGCCGCAATCCCGCCCCTCGACCTGGCGGAATCTCCGCGGGACGGTCTCTAATTCCGACTCGGGTCAGGACCCCGCGCCAGCCAGCCCCTCACGAGGCATGGCGTCGACCACGCGGGTCGCCACCGACGGATCGCCCAGCCGCGAAGCCTTCAGGTAAGCCTGGGGGTCGTGCTGCAGCGCGCCCTCGGGCAACCACTTCCAGAGCGCACCCAGGTCCCGCCGCACGATCTCGGTGTAGTAGCCAGGAGTCTGTTCGGTCTCGCGCTCGAGAAACGCCCGCAGATCCTGGTCGGTGTCGAGCCGGCGTCGTAGGTTCCGGAACTGGGCCAGACGCCCGCGTCCCTCGGACGACACGCCGCGGACGAGGTTCAGCCAGCGCGGCAATGAATCGCGACTGGCCTTCAGGCGTCGGCCCATGGTTCGCCACGAGAACGTGTAGGCGGAAAGGTCGATCACCCGATCGTAGAACTCGCTCCACTCGTAGTTGAGCGGCTGGACGTTCATGGCGTGGTTGTTGTCCAGGAAGTGGAATGGGAACGGGATCACCCGGTTGCTCAGCTGCAACTCCAGGTTGAGCGGCGCCGCGCGACCGAAGGCCGTCAGGAGCGAGTAGCCGGGAAACACGCCCGGCGTCAGGTCGATGAACTTCTTGGTCAGCTCGAACGGTTCGGCGCCCTCGTCGCTGTCGAGACCGAGCACGAAGTTGGCCTGCACGTACGGCACGTGGCGCATGATCATGTTGATCTGTTCGGAAACGTGCTTCACGCGATCCTCGGCCTGGCGACCGCCGCAGCGGGATTTCTGGCCCATGTCGTACCAGGATTCGACGCCCGGCAGGAGCGCCTTGAAACCGTTGCGCTGCATCCTCTTGACGTGAGGTTCTGTGAGCAGGGCCAGGGAACTCTCGGCGGCGAACTCGATGCTGCCGGGCGGCACCGCGTCCTCGATGGCGTCCAGATAGTCGTCGAAGCGAACGCCGAAGTTGGGGTCGTGCCAGCCCACCCGCGGCTTCGCCATGCGCGAGCTCAGGAATCGAAGGTCCGACTTGAGGGTTTCGAACGAGAACGGCTGGTAGGGAACGGTCGAGTCGATGCAGAAGGGGCAGGTGTAGGGGCAACCGAGGCTGCCGATCATCGGCACGAGCTTCAAGATCGGCGCCTTGCGGAGGGCGTGTTCGACGAAGGGCCACCGTTGTTCCAGCGAGGGGAGGGTCGCCGGGTGCCCTTGCGCCGAGATGTGCAGGCCGAGCGGTCGGTGCTGGGCGCAATCCTGGAGGACGTCCTGGATCAACGGTCGGCTAGTGAAACCCAGGACGTAATCGAAGTACTGCTGCGCGTCTTCCGGATAGCAACGCGCATGCGGACCGCCCAGGGCCGTGACGGCTCCCTGTGAGCGGAGGAGATTGCTGAGGGCGTAGGCGAGCTGGGCCGCCTCGGTGAATCCGCAGAAGAAGACCAGGTCGCAGTTCTGCGGCAACTCGCGCGCCAGGTTCTCGAGGCCGGTGTAGCAGACGAACTCGACCTGGTGCCCGAGCTCCTGGCACCACGCGGCGACGGCCTGCGGCATGATGGCGGCGAGGTTGGCGTGCATGACGCGCGCGTAGAGCGCTTTCGTCGGTGCCTTGTGGACCAGATCGATGACACCGACTCGAAGCTTGCGCACATGCTCTCCCATCCCCTGGCCCTGACGGCGGCGACCGGAGACGGATTGTCGACGGCGTGCCCCGTGAGGCCGATTGGGTCAATCTAGTTGCGCTGGCATTGAATCGCCGGGATTCCTTGGCGGCGCCCGGGAGATGCATTCGCGGATTCCTGCCCATATGGAATCCACACTCACATGCGATGGAGGGATCGCATGAAACGCACTTGGGGGGGCCGTTCTTGTTACACATCGTGGTCCCGCCAACGGCGCTCTGGAGTCCTCTGGCGGCATGCCGACCCGCGAGCCGTGAGGACGACTATCCGACTCCGTCAGAGATTCTATGTTATCATCTTCATCTCATTCGAGCCCCCGGCCCGCCAAACTCGTCGAAGGATCGATCATGAAAGCCACCCGCCTGCTGCTCGCGTTCGTCCTCCTCGCGGTCACGGCCATCCCGGCCATGGCTCTGGTGCCCCGGAATATCGTCGTGGAAATGGGCTCGGCCACATGGTGAGGCTACTGCCCGCGCGCACGCGCCGGTCTGCAGGTCATGCACGACCGCTACGACGTCATCGAGTTCGACTCCATCGAATACATGGCCACCAGTGGTGGTCTCGGCGCTCCCGATTCGGACGCCCGGATCACGTACTATGGGAACAACGGCCTGCCCCACTTGCTCTTCAACGGCGGTGACATGATCGTGGGTGCCGGCACCGACGCCATCAACGGCAGCGTCTACGATCCGGTGGTGCAGAAGCTGCTGGACGACGCCACACCGCTGAAGATGTCGCTCACCGACGTGGTTCTGGACAACCTCGGGTCCTCGTGCACCGTGAATCTGGAACTCACCGACGACCTCGCCGACATCGCCGCCACCTATCTGCGCGTGGCCGTGGTCGAGGATCACCTCACCTACGGCGGCACCGTCTACGAAAACATCCTGCGGGACTTGCTGCCCGACGTGTCGCTGACCATCAGCGAGGCCGGTCAGACGCAGGTCGTGCCCCTGTCGTTCAGCATCGACGGCACCTGGAATCCGGCCAACATGCGCCTCATCGCCTTCGTACAGCGCGACGGCGACAAGGCCGTCCTGCAGACCTGCAACTCCCGTCCGACACCCGACTACTGCATGCGTTACTTCGCTCTCGGCGATCGCACGGTCATCGACAGCGGCGTCGTGACTTTCGAGGAGGCGGCGCTGTTCAACGCCGGCAACCTGGAAGACATGTACGACGTGACCCTCGACACGTCGAGCCTGCCCGCCGGCTGGAACAGCTACTTCATCCACGAGACGAGCCATTTCACCGCGCTGAATTTGCTCCTCGGCGCCGGCGACCACGGCTCGTTCAACGTGGTCATCGACGCCGCCGGCCCCGGCGAGGGCGAGGTCACCCTTAATTTCCATTCTCGCGGCGGTGCGTCCGGCGACCGCTCCATCACCTACAAGGTCATCACGACCGGCACCGAGATCCTCCTCGTCGATGACGACGGCGCCTACGACTACGAGAGCCTTTACTTCGCGCCCGCCCTGGCCGGAACCGGCCGGAGCTTCGCAACCTGGGATCGCAACTCCACGGCTGTCACCGCGGCCGTCCTCGACAACTTCGACGCCGTGGTGTGGTCGTGCGGCTGGGCTTTCCCCACCGTCGACGCCGACGATCGCGCGGCCCTGTCGGCCTATCTCGACGGCGGCGGCACTCTCTTCATCACCGGCCAGGACATCGGCTGGGAGATGGCGGACCAGGGGGGCGCCGCTCTCGCGTGGTACCAGAACTACCTGCACGCCACCTACGTCGCCGACGACACCAACATGTTGCAGCTCCAGGGCGTGGCGGGTGATCCCATCAGCAATGGCCTGAGCCTGAACATCTCGGGCGGCGACGGCGCCAATAACCAGGAGTACCCCAGCGACATCGACCCGCGGGGCGCCGACGCGTCGGTGATCCTCACCTACGATGCCGCCCGCAACGGTGCGATCAAGGCCGACACCGGAACCTTCCGTGTCGTCTACCTGGCCTTCGGCTTCGAGGCCATCGACAACGCGGCCGACCGCGCCGCCCTCATGCAGGGCATCGTGAACTGGCTGGTCCCCGACCCGCTCGACGTCCCGGGCGACGAGACGCCCCCGGCCACCAGATTGCTCGGCAATGCACCCAACCCATTCAATCCCCTGACGACCGTTAACTATGCCGTGGCGAACCGGGCGGAGATCACGCTCGGCGTGTTCGACGTGCGGGGTCGGCTGGTGCGCACGCTGGACGAGGGCATGCGCCAGCCGGGCCAGCACTCGGCCAGCTGGAACGGACGCGACGACGCGGGCCAGGCCGTGCCGTCGGGCACGTACTTCTGCCGGATCCTGACGCAGGATTCGGACGGCGCGCTGAAATTGATGCTCGTGCGGTAGCGGATTCGCATCGGGACCGCTGGTGGCGACCCGGCCGGGGACGGTCGGGTCGTTGCCGTCATGGCGGGACTCGAGGAGGGTCTCCGTTCGTCCTACCGCAGCGGATTGTTGTTGAATAAATCAGACTATCTGTGTAATGTTTTCGTGTTCATCACCGTAATCCTCGTTTCAGGGACCCGCGGATCTGCGACGGTCCAGCCGCCGAGTCGTCAGTCAACCTGGGAGCATCAAGATGCAGCGCGTCATGGGAACTCTTTATCTGGTGACCTTGCTCGCCATCGTCATGGCGGGTTGCGCCGGCGACGACGGGTATTCGCCGACAGTGCCACCCACCAACGGTGAGCAGCCGCTCGTCGCCTACAAGTTCGTCGGCCCCAGCGAGATCGTGCTGTGCCTGGACGTCTCCGACGACGTGTCTCAGGAAGACCTGTTGGCCATGATCACCGCGTTGGAGACCAATTTGGCCGATCCGATGCTCATCCCGCAGGACGGATCGGTCTCCGTCGCCGCCATGGTGTACGGAGATACGTCGGCGGCCGTTCTGGGCACGATGGTCGCGGTGACCCCGACCAACCTCGAGGAGGCCATCCTACCGGCGCTGCGCGGACTGGAAGACGACCGCCTGGTCACCGGATCCGTGGCCGACCTCGCCGCCGCCCTGGATCAGGCTTTACCGTTGCTCGACCCCGGCACGGTGCTCGATCGTCATGTCCTCGTGCTCGGCAGCGGGGCCGCATCCGACCCGGCGGCCACCGAGGCGTCCTGCGCCGCCCTCGGCGACGCCGGCGTGATGGTGTCGGCCGTGGCGCTCGGCTCGGACGAGTCGGCCGCCGCCGCGTTCATGGCCTGCGCCGACGCGACGGATGGATTCTTCGGTCTGGGCGGCGACGACTTCACCGGCGCTGCGGCCGACGCGCTGACCTACATGCTGCAGGCCGAACTCGTCCTCGAGCCCGAGACCGCCGAGCGCGTACGCGGCGAGGACCACGAGGTCACCGCCACCATGTTCCGCGGCGCGGACGCCGAGGCCTACCCACTGGTCGGCGTGGACGTGGCCTTCACCGTGATCGATGGCCCCAACGCGGGCGACATGGCCACCGCGGTCACCGACACCGACGGTGTCGCGATGTTCGCTTACACCGGTGACGGCGGCCCCGGCATCGACACGATCGTGGCCGAGGGCGCCCACCCGGGCACCGGTTTCGCCCTCAACGACACGGTCGTCGTGAACTGGGGCAACACCGCGCCCACATGCGATCCCGGAGGGCCCTACACCGTGGTCGTGGTTGCGGATACCGTCGTGGTCACACTCGACGGCAGCCTCAGCGGCGATGCCGATGGTGATACTCTGAGCTTCCACTGGACCGTGGATTGCGACGATGCCGTGTTCGACGATCCGACCGCGGTCATGCCGACGCTCGAGCTCACCGGCGCCTGTCTGTGCGTGGACTCGCTCATGGTGGATCTGATGGTGACCGACGGCATCGACACCTCCCATTGCGAAACCATGATCCACGTGGACGACCAGCGACCGCCGGTGATCGAGGTCCGCGAGGATCCGCTGATGCTGTGGCCGCCGAACCACCACTACCACGAGATCTCGGTGGAGATGATGATCACCACGGCGGAGGATGCCTGTGGGCAGCCCATCGACCTGTCCGGGGTGACGGTGGTCGAGGTGCGCAGTGACGAGCCCGAGAACGGCAACGGCGACGGCAACACCATGGACGACATCGTCGTCGACTGTCCCAACACGGTCAGCCTGCGCGCCGAGCGGGCCGGCGGCGGTAACGGTCGGGTGTATACGATCGTGTACCGCATCGTCGACGACGCCGGCGAGCCGACAGACGTGGAAGCCCAGGTGATCGTGCCCCATGACCGCTCGAACGATCATGCGGTGGAAGATACCGGAGCCGGATACGTGGTCGAGCCGGACTGCAACTAGCAGGCGACTGAAAGCGAAGCGCCCCCCGGCAACGATCGTCGTGCCGGGGGGCGTTTTTCTTTCAAGTCTGGCGAAAATTATCCGATATACCCACATGGCGGCACGGTCCGCCGAACTACCGCAAAGGGAGGCCGTCTTGCCCACCTCCACACGGACTCGTCAAGATCGCTCAAAGAGTTCGTTTACCAATTCGACCATCGACGTCAAAGACTTCGCGGGATCCCTGAATGGGGAGATCGTTGGGTTGGCGGCGGAGGAAATCGAGCAGGGCAACTTCGCGCAGGCCGAGCACTACTTGCGGCAGGGCCTGTCGCGAAATCCGGACGACCATCACTGTCGGGCATATCTCGAAGTCTGCCGGGTCGCCTGCGGGGCGAAAACGAGTGAAGCCGAGCGGGCGGTTCGGGAGATCATGTCCGCGAACCCCGATGATCCCATTGTCTATTTCGCTCTGGGCCAGATATTCCTGCTGGGATCGCGACGTCGCGAAGCCTTTCGCATGTTCGCTCGGGCCCGTCAACTGGCCAGCGAAGAACGCGATATCCGACGACAGATCCGGCGTGCGGAGCCACGGCGACAGGCGGTCTTTCCCGGACTTCGGCGCGACCATCCGCTCAATGTTATCGGCGGCAGATTGCGCGCGCTGTTTTCCCGATTTCGCCAGGTGTGATCCGCTGCCTACTTCGGCGGATACTGGTTGAGGATCTTGTCGATGGTCTTCTGGACCTCGTAGGCGTTGCCGGACGAGTCGTCGAGCACCTTGGTTCCCCAGCCGCGCCAGGCGACCTCGTTCTTGTTGGCGTCGACGAGGTCGATGACCAGGGTGCCTTCCTGGTACTGCGACACCGAGACGTCGGTTCCGCCGTGCCAGTACGGGTAGGCGCCGTAGCCGTAACCGCCGTAGGGGTAGCCATAGTTGTAGGTCTGCACGCTGACCTTGTCGTCCACGTTGAGATGGACGGCGATGATCATGTCCGGGCTGACGGCGTTCTCCGTGAAGCCGCGCTCGGTGAGGTGGACCACGATCGCGTCCATGATCCGCTTCTCGACCAATTCGTGGGCCGGCGACTGGATCGGCACGACATGGAAGCTCTGGAACGTCGTGAAATCGACTTGCTCGTCCCAGTCGCTACGGACCGAGAGGGTCGAGCAGCCGGTGAGTGCCAGGGCCAGCACGCTGACGAGGACGGCGAGAGTGATACGGATCATGGCCGGTCTCTCCTTGAGAGTGTGATTGGTTCGGAATCAAGGTACACGCGACGGGCGCTGGAGCCAACGAAAGACCATGGTAGCCGGCACGTTCCTTCGACCTCGATCACGAATCTGGCGAAATCCAGAGCCTGGTGCCGGGCGCCTTACCTCACCACCAGCTTCCGCACCGCCACGCCCAGCTTGCGCCGGTCGTTACTCTCGGGATTGACCTTCGCCGGCACGAACACGGTGCTCTCGAGCTCGACGGTCAAATCGCCGCCGATGTCGGCATTGTCCAGGGGCAGGCTCGTTTCCCAGTCGCCGCTTGGCAAGACCAGTTTCAGCAGGGGGCTGCCGTTGACGTTGACGGTCAGCTCCGCACCCGGCGGACCGCTGCTGACGATTCCCAGTTCCAGCAGGCGCGGGACCTCGTCGGGTCGGATGGGAATCGTCCAGCGACCCTTGCCGTCGGTCCAGCGCACGACGTGGTCGCCCCAGTCGTGGGAGCCGAAGAGACCGCTCTCGATGACGCGCTCGGCGTTCGTGCCGCCAAGGTTTGTGCCCAGAAGCGTGGCCTCGCCCGAGAGGGGGGTGACCATGGGGACGCGGAGCAACTGCGTTCCTGGCGCCGCCTTGTCCACCAGGAACAGTTCGGCTTCGTTGGCGCCATCGCGGAAGACGTCAGGAGAAACGGTGATTTGCCACCGGCGAACGCCGGCTCTGGGGCGGTCGAGGTAGGTGCGGGACGCCCCGACGATCGTGCCGTTGACAGCGAGCGCCAACACGAGCCTTTCATCTCCACTGTAGCCCTCGACCATGCCGTTGATCTCCGCCGGCACGAATCGACTGTCCAGGTCCACGGCGTCCAGTTTCTCAAATTCACGGATCCCGCCGCGGAACGTCGGATGCGGCGCCACTGGCAGGTCGGCCACAGCGCGACCGAGGACGCCGCCCGGATCGTAGGCGGTGAACAGGCGTTCCGGGCCTCCCTGGGTGCCGAACAGTGCGTGCTTCCAGGCGACGTTGGCGTCGAGGTCGCGCCGGATTTCGATGCCGAACTGCCGTTCCTGGCGGGCGTCCTGGTCCATGAAGAGAAGATCCTGGCGATCGACCGGCTCGCTGAGGAGGTCCACGCCGGCGCATTCCCACGGCAGCTCGATGCCCAGGGCCGAGGCCAGCGTCGGCATGATGTCCAGCGACTGGACGAAGCGGTCGTCGATGGCGCCGGAGGTCTGGCCGGGCGCCTTGATGAACAGCGGCGCGAACATGAGATCGGCCTCGTTACCCGGACGGTACTGGCGGCGGTGCAATCCAGGCTTGAAGCTGATGCCGTGGTCGGCGGTGACGACGACGGCGGCCGCGTCGAACAGGTCCAGCTCCTCGAGGCGGTCGAGCAGCCGGCCCAGCTGGTGGTCCACGGCCACGAGCTGCAAGAGGTGGCGCCGGTAGCTGTGGGCGATCACCTCGGAATCGTCGCGCCACGTTCCGTCGGGGTTCGAGGGGATCGCCCGTTTTCGGTTGTAGTACCGTCCGTCGGGCAGGAATTGGAACGGACTGTGCGGCAACAGGGTGTGGGCGACGATCAGCGGCGGGCGGTCACCCGCGTCGATGGACGACAGGAAGGCTGCCAGGTTCGCGTACCGCTTGCTCCCGTTATCCACGCCGCCTTTTTCCGACGTGCCAAGGAAGTTGCCCCATTTGTCGGCCACTGGTGGCAGGTCGATCCGCCAGTGCTCCGGCACGACAATGTGCTGATAGAGGACGAAGAGATCCACCAGCAGGAGCTCGAGCCGGTCGGCCAGCCCAGGCAGGTGGTTGCGAGCCAGATCCTCGGGGCAGAGGCTGGTCTGGACTTCCATGGCGGAGATGTCGTGGGTGGCGGCCAGCAGGGTGAAGATGTTTTCGGGATGGTCGGCGAGGGTCGGCGACTCCCGCCATTGGGGCAGTTTTCCACTCATGATGGCAGGGACGGACCGCAACGTGGCCCCGCTGATCGACGTGGCGTTCCGGTACCACGTGGAATGCTCAGCCAGGCGGCAGAAGGCGGGGAACAGCTGGCAATCCAGTTCACCGTCCGGGCCCATGAGTGACGAGGTCGGCAACTCGTCGAAGATGATGAGCACTACGGGATCTTCGACCTGCAGCCCGGGCATGGGTGCCGGCGCCTCGGGGGGCAACAGGATGCCTCGGATGGGCGCCGCCCCCAGGAAAAGCGCCATGAAGATGGGCACGACCAGGGCCAGGATCGCAAGATTCTGGCGGATGAAGCTGGACCGGACGAAGCCCAAGGCGAACGCCAGCCCGATCGCCGCGCCCGCAGCGAGGGTCAGCCAGCCGCCGATTGCCGGCAGTCGATCGAGGATCGGCAGCACGGTCAGGGCGAGCAACCCTCCGAGTACGGCTGCCTGGACGAGCATGCCGGCGCGACGCCCGATCTTTCCCACGATGGCCACCACTGCCGCGAGGATCGCCGGCACGACCAGCAGCAGGACGGCCGTGAAGATGACGATGTCCCAGCCCTGGCTACGATGGACGCTCAAGAACTCCGGATTTTCCTTCACGAGTTGCAAGAGCGGCTGACCCAGGGCCAGGGCGGTCAGCGCCGCGATCTGCAGCAGGATGGTCCGAAACGGCTGGATGTCCGGAGTGGGCCGCGGGATTGACAAAGCAAGAACCTCGGAATATGTGGCCATGATGCGGTGCCTGGCTGCGACGGATGTCCCGCCGGCCCGAACCGGGCGGTTCGGCCCTCGCCAGAGTATTGGGATCCAGCTTTCCGTTCAATCACTCCTTACACTTTGTGGACGCTTCAACTACACTTGCCTGCGAGTCCCGTTTGTCGTCCGCGAGAGACCAGTGCCGCCGGGTTCCCGGCCGCAACAACGATCGGAATCCCATGAAGTCATCGACCATGTCGACGGTCGCCCTGGCTACGGTCGCGCTGTTGCTGGCGGCTCCTGCTCACGCCTACATCGACCCCGGCACCGGCAGCCTCCTGGTCCAGGGTTTGATCGCCGCCGTCGTCGGCATCGGCGTGGCCGTCAAGCTCTTCTGGCACAAGATCAAGGCCGTCGTGACGGGGAAGCCCGTCGAACTCGACGACGATGAATAGCATTCTCGCCGCGAGTTTTCGCGACCCCAGCGGATTCCTATTCCGGCAAGACGGCACGCTGTACCGCCAGGTCAATCAGGTCTACGCCGAGGACTACCGAATGCTCACGGACTCGGGCCTGTACCAGCGACTGGTGGACAAGGATCTGCTGATTCCTCACGCCGAGGTTGAACTGGAATCCCCACGTCCGGACATCGCCTACAAGGTCCTGCAACCGGAGCTGGTGCCGTTCATCAGCTATCCTTACGAGTGGTCGTTTTCCCAGCTCAAGGACGCGGCCCTGACCACGCTGCGCATCCAGAAGATCGCCCTCAAGAGCGGGATGACGCTCAAGGACGCCTCGGCCTACAACATCCAGTTTCACCACGGTCGACCGGTGCTCATTGACACCCTGTCCTTAACCGCGCACGAGGAGGGTTCGCCCTGGGTGGCGTATCGGCAGTTCTGCCAGCATTTCCTGGCGCCGCTGGCCCTCATGGCCTATCGGGACGTGCGCCTCGGTAGCCTCCTGCGCACCGGCATCGACGGCGTGCCCCTCGATCTGGCGGCCTCCCTGCTGCCTCTGCGCACGAAGCTGAATCCCGGCCTGCTCATGCACTTGCATGCCCACGCCGCCAGTCAGAAGAAGCACGAGGATCGCCGGAAGTCGGGTAAGGACACCCGGGTGTCGCGCCGCGCCCTGCTTGGGATCATCGACAGCCTGCGGGGAGCCGTCCGCCGGCTGGAGTGGAAGCCTGCCGGAACCGAGTGGGGCGCCTATTATTCCGACACCAACTACTCCGACGCGGCCCTGTCCCGCAAACGCGAAATCGTGGACGATTTCCTGGCCGCGACCGACGCCAGCACGGCCTGGGACCTGGGCGCCAACAACGGCTTCTTCAGCCGCGTCGCCAGCGACCGGGGACTGCCCACGGTGGCGCTGGACATCGACCCCGTCGCGGTGGAGAACAACTGGCGCGAGGTGAAGGACAAGGGGGAGGCGAATCTCCTGCCCCTGTTGATGGACCTGACGAACCCCAGTCCTGATCTGGGTTGGAACCACACCGAGCGGGCCTCGCTCCTGGGGCGCGGCCCCACGGACGTGGTTCTCGCGCTCGCCCTGATCCATCACCTCGCCATCAGCAACAACGTGCCGCTGCCGCTGCTGGCGAGATTCTTCGCCCGGGCGGGTCGCTGGCTGATCATCGAGTTCGTGCCCAAGGGAGATACCCAGGTGGACCGCCTCCTTGTCACCCGCGAGGACGTGTTTCCGGATTATGACCCGGACGGATTCGAGGCTGCATTCGGGGGGGAATTCGAGATCGTCCACAAACGGGGCATCGAAGGCAGTTCCCGCATGCTGTACCTCATGAGACGGCGCTAGCAGAGCGAGTCGATCGAACCTCCACTCCACCGAATAAAACCTGGCAGCCCACCCACCGGAACAACGAACTGCTCCTCGACAAGGGCAAGATCTCGCCCACGGAATCTTCGGGCCGGCCGACGGCCTTCCCCGTTCGAGGAGCACATAGATGGAAGCCAAGCTGAATCCCGCCGCCACCATCGACCCCGACAAGATGCACGACATGGCCATGAAGATGGTCACCGAACTCGGCGCCGCCGCCATGGGCTCGCTCGTTCTCACCGGCGACAAGCTGGGACTCTACGAGGCTCTCGCCAACCACGGTCACGTCGACGCTGCGACCCTCGCCGCTCGCACCGGTTGCCACGAGCGCTACGTCCGCGAGTGGCTCAGCGCCAACGCCGCTAGCGGCTACGTCGAGCACGACGCCACCACCGACACGTTCTCCATGACCCCCGAGCAGCAGGCCATCTTCGCCAGCAAGGACAGCCCGTTCCTCATGACAGGCGGTTTCCACGCCATCCGTTCGCTCTACGTGGACGAGCCCAAGCTGGCCGATGCTTTCCGCAGCGGCGAGGGCGTCGGCTGGGGCGACCACGACAGCTGCCTGTTCTGCGGTACGGCCAAGTTCTTCCGCCCGTCCTACCGCACGCACCTGATCCAGGACTGGCTGCCGTCGCTGACCGGCACGGTCGAGAAGCTCGAAAGTGGCGCCAAGGTGGCCGACGTGGGCTGCGGACACGGTCTGTCGACCATGATCATGGCCGAGAACTACCCGAACTCGCAGTTCACCGGCTACGACCTGCACGAGCCCAGCCTGGTCGAGGCGCGCCGCCTGGCCGCCGAGAAGGGTCTCACCAACGTGAGCTTCGAGATGTCCACGGCCAAGGAGATCCCGAACGAGAACTGGGACCTGGTGACCCTGTTCGACTGCCTGCACGACATGGGCGATCCGGCCGGTGCGGCGGCGCGGGTGCGCGAGACGCTGGCCGATGACGGTTCCATGATGGTGGTGGAGCCCATGGCGCAGGACACGCTGACCGAAAATCTCAATCCCATCGGCCGCGTCTACTACGCGTTCTCCACCGCCGTGTGCACGCCGTGCTCCCTGAGCCAGGAAGTCGGCGCGGCGCTGGGCGCGCAGGCGGGGCAGAGCCGGCTGGCCGGAGTCATCGGGGATGAGGGTGGATTCGGCACGGTGCGCCGGGCGAGCGAGACGCCGTTCAACATGGTGCTGGAGGCGCGGAACTAACTGATCGACCGACCGTGGGCCCCTGGCGCGACGAACGCTGGGGGCCCGATCGTTTTGTCGGTGTCAGTCCAGTTCGATGAACAGGCGGTCGACCCGCAGAGTGGCCCGATCGTCGAAATCCACCCTCCCGCTCAGCCGATAGAAGCCGCGGTCGACCGGTTCGCCGCCGAACCGGGAGTTCTGGTTCCAGGTCATCGTCGCGGAGATCGACTCCCCGGGTGCGAGTTCGAGGGTGTCACGCTCGCCGTCACCGCTTGCGTGGTGCTGGGAGTCGTCTCCGTCCAGGATGGACAGGTTGAAGTTGCTGAAGCGCGCCGGATTTCCTCGCGCGAAGTCCAGGTTCTGGGGCTGGTCGCTGATGTTCATCATGGTGATGCGCACCTCGACGTCTTCGGCGAACTCGTAGGTCGCCTTCGAGGTGGAGACGGTGATGCGCAGGCCGTCGGCCTCGGAGCTCAGGGCGTGGTCGTAGTCGGTCGGGACCGACGGGGCCGTGGGGTCGTCGTCCGAACACCCGGCGACTGCGAGCGCCAGGACGATCAGGATCGCGACGTGGTTCCGGCTGTGGCCTGTCATGGTTGACTCCAATATGGTTCGCGTCACGCGGCGGCGACGGATTCGTTGTTCGTCGGCGACGAATCGCTGGACCACCGGGGATCGGGGTCTACCTCTAGACGCGCAGTTCGGTGCCGGAAGTGATCATGAGATTTCGTGGGAAATGTCGCTGCCGTGGATTCAGGCGCTCGCCGTCAGCGCCGCCAGCTCTTCCGGCTCGAACCGCCGCACCCGCCGCTTGATGAGCGCCACCACCTCGTCCTCGCTCTTGGGGTTCTCGGGGTCCAGCTGCACGTAGTAGCTCGCCAGCTTGTGGTGCCGCTTGGTCACCAGCATGAGGAAGATCTCGAAGTAGTCGATCTTGCGGAAGACCAGCGAGTTCATCTTGATCATGTCCTCGCGGCGACTCTCGAAATCCCCGGGCATGTCCAGGTAATGGAGGCTGGGCTTGAGGTGGTGCGTGAGGTGGTAGCCGTCGTTGAAGCCGCGCCGGTTGTAGACGCTGTTCACGAAGGTGACCACGGTGCGGTAGTCGTCGGTGCAGGCGTCGGGGTCGATGAACGCGTGCTGGGCCCAGTTGCCGGTCATCAAGAGGACGCGGGTCGCCATGAAGGGCACCACGAACACGGTCAGCCCTGCGGGCGGATTCCAGATGGTGACCGCCGCGGCCACGATCAGGAACGAGAGCTCGCCCACGACGAGACGTCGCGCGAGTTTCGTGCGTCCGCGATTCTTCATGTAGAGGAACAGCTTGGGGATGCCCAGGAACAGGAAATCCGCCTCGTACTTGAGGAAGTCGCGGAAGCTGTCACGCTGGTACTTCATGGTCGAGCTGAGGTCGCTGGGCAGGTTGTCCTCGGTGTGATGCATGCCGATGTGATGGATGAAGTAGGAATCCGGCGTGTGACCGAAGAAGGGGCCGATCACCCAGGCGAAGACGTTATTCAGGAAACCCACTTCGCGGCGGAAGATGGTCCGGTGGCACGCGCAGTGGAGCATGAGTGTGAACGGACCGATGTGGCGGATGTAGAGGAACCAGTAGATCGGCGCCAGCCACCAACGGAAGAGTCCCGGAACGAAGAGGAGCAGCCCCGGCAATACGACCAGGAGGAACACCTGCAGCAGCGTTTGGATGATCCCGACGTCGCGCTCGTCGCGGAGGAGTGGACGGGAAAGGCGTGCCAACAAGCTCCGGGATCTTGCCGGATCCCAGGTCGGGTCGGTCACTTGGAGGACGTCAGGTGTGGGCACTTGGTGGGTGCATCCTCGTCGGAATGGCGGAAGAAATCGTATCCTCTACAGAGTAGGCCATTCCAGGGATTCCGTCCATCGTCCCGGCACGCGAGCTAATCCGCTAGACCGGCCTTGCGCAGGAAGTCGCTCGCGAACACCGGCCGGGCCGCCGGCGCGAGAAGTTTGTTCCGCGCGTTCAGCCAGCGGTCCACGCGATCGTCGCCGTACATGGACCGCACGCGACGCCGGGTCAGGTTGTTGAGCTTGCCCCAGTGCAGGGTGTGCTCGATGTCGCTCTGATCGAACGCTCTCCACAGGGCGCGGTTGAACTGTCGGGACAGATCGTTCTGCACCCCGTCCGCCTCGATCACGCATGTGCGCGGAAAGCGCGTGAAGCCGAGCGTGGCGTCGGTGCCCTTGACGAAGCGGACGCCCAGGGCGCCGGCGAACGGGCCTGCCGCATCGTGGGTGTCCAGCACGAGCTGGAGGGCGCGGCTGGCGTTCTCGGCCGACACGGCGATCCCCATGCTGCTGACGTTGCCGCGGATCTTCGTGGAGGTGAACACCTCGCTGTGCAGGCCTTTGGCGCCGGCCACTTCCTCGTAGCGCTCGTCGAGCTGACTCGTGATGATCCCCGGCAACGCCACGGTCCCCACCACGGGAATGGCATCCATGATGTCGCCCATGACGTTGAGGGCGTCGTCGCCGAGCGCGGAATCCGGATTGTTGAAGTCGTGCCGGGGGTAGTCGTTCCGATACCGGCGCTTGTACATCAGCGTGACGTACGCCGAGTCGGGCCGGTGCGGATTGACGAGCAGGTCGACCGAGTACGGCCGCTGGCCGGCGTGTCCCATGGGCAGCGCGGTGAAATCGGCGGCGTCCATGGCCCGCTTCAGCGCCGCGTTCAGCTTCAGTTTCTTGGTGTGCACCTCGAGGAGATAACGCGGGACGGCCTCGATGGTCACCGACAGAAGCATCCCGAATCCGCCCAGTCCGACCAGCGCCGCGTTGAAGAGTTCGTCGCTGCGAATCAGCTGGGCGCCAAACATGCCGACCATGGCCTCCGAGAGCACCGGTCGGCTCTCGCGCTCCAGCCAGATCGTCTGCGCCTTGCCCGTCGCCAGGTGCAGGCCGACGACGAACTCGGGAATCGATCCGAAGCCGATGGCGGCGCCGTGCGTGCCCGTCGACAGCGCCCCGGCGATGGTCTGCCCGTTGCTTGCGCCCGACGTGGGCAGGGACAGATTCTCGCGCTCGAGGACCCGGCTGACCGCCTTGATTGTCATGCCGGCCTGGCAGCAGTGGATGCGATTCGGTTGCCCGACGAACGCGGGATCGAACTGCCGCTGGTCGCGGAATCGGATGTGCAGCTTGAGGTTCTTGTTGTTGAGCAGACGCCCGCCGGTGGCGACCATGGGCGACAGCGACCAGCCCGCACCCACGGGTCGCAACTCGCGGATGCCGCGGGCCTGCCGGATCAGCTTCTGGATCGCGTCGGCCGTGTCCTTGTAGGCCGTGAACGGATTGGTCGCCGGCGCGTTGGCGAGCAGGTAGACGCCATCCAGGTTACGGACCGTGAAGTTCTCGTGGGTGTTGGACCAGGTCGTGCGTGGGTCGAGCACCCAGTTCGGCGTGGATTCACCGGCCGGCATGGGGGGCCTCCTCGTTGCGTAGCGCCGTGGGGATGGGAGCGTCGGTGGTCGTTTCCTGCACCGTCGCGCACCGCCACTCCACCGTGGCCGGCATCCAGATTCCGAGCGTGACGATGGTGGCCAGCCCCTGCCAGAACGTCGTCGAGACCTCCACGTCATGCAGCGCGGTCGAACTGCAGTTCGTGACGTAAATTGTCGGCTCGCCGGCCAGCCCCCAGAAGTACTGATGATGCGTGGCGACTTCCGTCGGGACCTGGGACGGATCTCCATCGTGGGCGACGACCCGATGGTGAGCGCAGCCGCCGACCGTCGCGATGACCGCCACGAGCACCATCGCGCGGAGTCCATTCCTGGAGCAGGAATCGTGGCGCATTCGAGTCTCCTTCGGCATCTGTTCGGGATCGGGATTCGATACAGTTCGATGATGATCTCGTATTCGAAGCGTAGCACCACGAGGGGTTTGCCGCCATTCGTCCCCGCGCCGGTCATGGCCGAACGGTTGTTTGCGAGGCAACCTCGGTCGGTGGTCCCACGTCCTTGGTCTGCACGTTTCCCGGTTGTGTGTTTCCACCGGTTCGAATTAGGCTCCGACGCTGGCGTCGATTCCCGGCGACCCGAAAGGAATGTCTCATGACGACCCCGCGCCGCAACATCGCCCCGTTGATTCTCGCGCTGACCGTGATCGCCACCGGTTCCATCGCTGCCGGGGTCGCCACCGACCTCGAGACACTCCTCTCCGACGCCTATCCCGCCGACGATCCCGGCGTCACGGCCCTCGTTGCCAGGGATGGCGAGATCCTGCTCCGAGCCGGCTACGGCATGGCCGACCTCGAACGCGACGTGCCCAACGCGCCGGACATGGTCTTCCGTATCGGATCGATCACCAAGCAGTTCACGGCCGTCGGCATCATGATGCTCGTCGAGGAAGGCAAGCTCTCGGTGGACGACCCCATCGAGACGCACCTGCCCGGCTATCCCACCCACGGCCGCGCCATCACCATCGAGCACCTGCTGACCCACACCAGCGGCATCAAGGGGTACACCGAGATCCCGGAGGTCATGGAGACCGCTTACCTCGACCGCACCGTCGAGGAGGTCCTCGACACCTTCAAGGACCTGGACCTGCTGTTCGAGCCGGGTACCGAGTGGCGCTACAGCAACTCCGGCTATTTCCTGCTGGGCGCCATCATCGAGGCGGTGTCGGGGATGTCGTACGCCGAGTTTGTCGAGACGCGCATCTTCGGGCCGCTCGGCATGACCGGTTCGTACTACGGCAGCACCGAACGGATCATCCCGCGGCGCGCCCTGGGCTATCACTGGCTGAACGACCGGTACATCAACGCCCCGCATATCAGCATGTCGCTGCCGTACGCCGCGGGTTCGCTCCTCTCCACGGTCGATGACCTGCTCCGCTGGCAACAGGCCCTGGAAAGCGACGAGCTCGTGACCGCCGCCACCCGCGAGCGCATGTGGACGCCCTACACGCTCAGTGGCGGCGAGGCCACCAGCTACGGCTACGGCTGGGCAATCGGCGAGTTCGACGGCGACCTGCTGGTCATGCACAGCGGCGGGATCCACGGATTCCTCACGTTCAGCGCGAGCATTCCGGCCCGGAAGATCTTCGCGGCGGTGCTGTCCAACAACCCCGAGCACGGTCTCGATCCCGCGGTTCCCGCCCGCCAGGCCATCGCGCTGGCGAGCGGCGAGACGCTGCCCGTGGCCGCCACGGATCTCGACCCGGCGATCCTGGATCAGTACGTCGGCGTCTATCGCATCAACGACGAGGAGACGCGGGTGGTGACCGTGGAGGACGGGGTCCTCTTCACCCAGCGCACCGGCGGTGGCAATCAACCCGTGACCCCCATCACGGCCACCGACTTCTTCTACCCGCGCAGCCTGTCCCGCCTTCGCTTCGAACTGGACGACGACGGCCGGGTGGTCCGCATGCACCTGAAGCCCTGGGGCGGTCAGGAGCAGCCGGCCGACCTCACCGACGAACCGCTGCCCACGGGCCCGGAAGTGGCCGACGTGGACCCGGCGATCTACGACCGCTACGTCGGCACGTACGAGCTGATGCCGGGCTTCGAGCTCACCGTTCGCCGCGACGGCGACCGGCTCCTGACCATGGCGACCGGCCAGGGTGAGGTGGAGGTGTATCCATCCAGCGAGACCGAGTTCTTCCTGACGGTGGTGGATGCTCGCCTGGAGTTCGTCATCGAGGACGGCGCCGAAGCGGCGTCGGCGGTGATCCTGCGGCAGGGCGGAGCGGAGTTGACGGGGCAGCGGACGAAGTAGCATGCTGGGCCGCGCCCGCCGGTCCGATCGCACCAACCAGGGAGTGGCCCATGCCGACCTTCGCCATCCGCACCGCCGTGCTCTTCCTCGCGGCGCTCCTTCTCACCTCGTGCGCCAGCACGATGAGCCAGCAAGCAGATGAGGAGGGCTCCAGCACGTCGTTCGAATTGCACGGCAGCAAGGCCGAGGCCCAGATCTCCCAGGCGCGCCAGCTGCGCGTGGACGGCAAGTACGACGAAGCTGCCGATCTCCTGCTGGGCGTGTACCGCAGCCCGTCCACCGAGAGCAAGTACCGCGAAGAGGCGCTGCTCGAGCTTAGCAACGTCCATTCGTACCTGCTCAATCCGGATCGGGACTACGACGTTGCGCTCGGCTACCTGGAAACGCTGCTCGAGGAGTTCCCCGAGACCGAGCTGCGCAAGGAGGCGGAGCAGCAGATCGAGCACGTCAACGAGCTGAAGGCGAACGCGGCGCGGCAATGAGGCGTCAGAATCGGTAGGCCACCGTCAATGCCAGGGCGGTCGCCTCGGACCGGTAGTCGGATACGCGCAGGATGTAGTTCCGCTTGTTGAGCTCCTCGTCGAACAGGCCGGCGAGGTTGTAACCGTCCAGGCGCAGCCGCAGCCGGGGCGTCGGCCGGTACTCCGCGCCGAGGTTCCAGTACACGTTCGCGCCGAAGGCCTCGTCGTATCCCGCGTCGGCCAGACCGAAGGCGAAGGACGGTGTCGCGAGCTGCGAGTTCCACTCCGTCTGGTCCCTGGCGCCGGCGAATTCCCAGTACACCCGCAATGACGTCGAGGCCTGCCAGCGGTCGCTCAGATGGCGGGTGTAGGCGAGCTTGGTCACGTGATTGGACCAGTTGGCCAGGTCGTTGCCGTAGCCGTAGGGCTTGGCCGAGAACCCCTGGATGCTCGTGGCGTCCTCCAGGGTGAAGTCGATGAGGTTGGTGTAGCCGTGGCTGGCGCGGAAGTCGTCGCGGTCGCCGTGGTGCCGAAGCTCGAGCTCCACGCCCCAGGTCTGGAATTCACCCAGCAGAACGTTGCGTTCCAGGAGACTGTTGCGCGCCACGATGTCCACGTCGTTGAAGTAGCCCACGACGGCCCAGCTCCAGGGTCGGCTCCAGCCCTGGTCGTAACGCAGTTCGAGCGCGTTGATCTCCTCGGGGTCGGCGAAGGTCTCCGTCTCGAGCCACTGATGCCGCAGCTCGTCGTCGCCGGCCCGGCGCTGCGAGCGATTCGCGATGGCCTTCAAGGTGCTCGCCGCTCCGGTGTCCAGGACGACGGCAAGGCGCGGCGACCAGAAGATATCGGTGTAGGTGTGGTTGTCGGCGCGCAGGCCGAGGAAGGTGGTCACGCGGTCGCCCATGCGCCAGCGGTCCTCGGCCATGAACGACCAGGTGTCGGTGTCCCAGGGCTGGACCTCGGGCTGGCGCTGGGTGGCGGGCGGTAGGTCGGGAAAGCCTGGGCTCGAGCGGCCGAACATCTCGCGGGAGTAGGAGATGCCGCCGGCGATGGTGTGCGCTGTGCCGGGTCGCCAGTGAGCCAGGATGCGGCCGTAGATCTCGCTCTCGAGGTAGCTGCGCGTGTTGAGGTCGGGGCGGTCGCGCAGGCGTTCGAAGTCGAGGGCGTCGTAGCTGGCGGTGAACTCCAGGTTCAGTCGTGGATCGAGCTTCCAGTCGTACTCGCCCAGGGCCGTGAACTGGTGGTAGCCGAACTCGTTGCTCGAGATCTCGTCGAGGCTCATCTGGTCGAGGTCGCGGCCCTCGGGCGGATCGAGGAGCGTGCCGCGTTCGGAGGGCAGGTCCATGCCGCCGCGGGTCCAGCGTACCCAGATCGAGAGATCGTCGCTGCGGTAGCCGGCGTGGAGCTTGTGCTTGGCCCTGCCGCGGTACATGCGGCCGTCGTCGGGTACGTCGATGGCGATCGGCTCACCTGGTCTCACCGGAACCTCGCCCCCGCGGGAGGTCCCGGTCACGCCGTAGACCAGGGGGCTGTCGGATTGCGACGAGCCACTCACGTCCGCGATGCCGTAGTAGGCGAAGAGCGAGCCTGATTCGCCCACCCGCGCGCCCGCCCTGGCTTCCATGGAGGCGAACTGGTCGACCCCGCCGACGCGTCCGGTGACCTCCACGCCGTCGAACGACCGGCCATCGAGGGTCACGACGTTCACCACGCCGGACACGGCGCCGGGGCCGTAGATCGCCGACCCCGGTCCGCGAATCACGTCGATGTGCCGGATGTCGCCCAGGAGCTGCAGGTCGCGCTCGGTGAAGGCGCCTTCCTGGGTACGGTGATTCATGACCTTGCCGTTGACCAGCAGCAGGTACTTGTCGTCGCGGTCGCCGATGACACCGCGTACGCCCACGTGCGGCAACCCGAAATTGTGCCGCATGATCTGCACGTTGGGCACGAAGATGTCGAGGAGTTCATTGAGGGTGCGGGCACCCGATGCGTCGATCATCTCGCGGTCGATGGTGGTGACAGAGGCGGGAGTCTCGCGGGTCTCGGCCGTGGTGAGCGTGGCGACCGGCAGGTCCACCAGCTGCTCGAGGCTGAGGGCGAAGGGGTCGTCGAGAGTGTGGTCGACGTCCGCGGCGCGGGCAGGTGGGGAGTAGGTCGCGACGATGGCAGCACCGATGGCCAGGGCGTAAATCTTGATCGTGTTGCTGCCGTTGCTGATCCGCATGCATGCTCCTGCGGACGAGATTCTACCGTTTCGACGATCGCGATCTCGACACTGACAGAATCGATCCGTGATTGCAAGTCGCACGTCGGTGGGGGGATACGACTCGACGGAAGATGAACGATCCCGTGTAAGAACCGCAATCGCCGGCAAACACCGAGACTGGAACCACCCGGGCCCCGTTGACTCACAATAACGGACTATGATAGTCTGAATTAGTGGGCGGCTCCGCACCTTGTTCGACAACGGTTCCCTCCTGATCACGCAATTCGTCGGATGGCCATGCCTTCTGACGTCGGCGGCCTCGAGCCGAGCGATTCCGCGCGATCAATCCGCCTCTCGCCCCTGAACCAACGAGGTGCGCCATGAAATTTTTTCCCCACGATAGACGACGTGTCCTGGCCCGGGCGCTCATGACGACCGTGCTCATGACGACACTCGTCCTAGCCTCCGCAGACGCCGAACCCCTCCGCAATCGCGGCGGCACCCTCCCGCCCGACAAGGCCCTGACCCACGAGGAGGCCCGTTCGGTCAACCACGTGATCGGCGCCCGACTGTCCGACCCGGCCTGGGAAACCGGCCTGACCGACTTCAGCGATGCCACCAAGCTGGCCGAGACGAATCTCCGCGTCCGCTACGCCGGCGCCGCCGAGTGGACCAACGAGATCGAGATCCGGTACCGCGGCTCCGGCTCGGTCACGGTCGACTTGCTGCGGCCCTACGTGGACTGGATGGCCGGCGCGACCTTCGTGAGCCTGCCGCCGGCCGCCGACTGGTCCGTCGTCACCTTCGCCGTGCCCGCCGAGCGCTACCAGGGCTTCGAGCTCGTCTTTGCCGCGCCGCCCGGCCGCCCCATGCCCGAGGTGTCCGAGGTCGGCGCCTTCTGGTTCGAGGAAGAACTCACCCGCGACGCCGCCGAGGTCGCCGACCACTGGTGCGAAGACTACCCCGGCACCGGCAATGACCTCTCCTCGCCCAACAACACCGCCCAGCGCTTCAGCGACTACCTCGACGGCCACGGCTGGACCTGGCTCTTCGACTGGGGCAACAACAACGCCTGGGAGACCGACTACAAGCGCCACGACCTGGGCGGCAACAACAACAACTGGCTCGACGCCACCGACGCGTTCCTCTACTGCGGCCACGGCGTCACCGACGCTCTCTTCCTGGCCAACACCTCCCACGACGACGCCAACATGGTGCAGTCCGACTCCGACGGCGCCTGGGGCGACAACGACCTGGAGTGGGCCTTCTTCCACTGCTGCCTCAACCTCAAGTCCACCGCCTGGCACAACAACTTCAACGGCGCCCACACCATCTCCGGCGCCATCAACGTCATCAACGGCTCCAGCAACTACGGCAAGACCATCGCCCGCAAGCTCATCGACAACGGCATCTTCGACTCGTCGTGGTCGATCTACTCGTCGTGGTGGCACGCCAACGACAGCCATCAGCCCGCCGGCAACAAGTGGCGCATGCTGGCCGAGGACAACCGGCACTACAACGAACGGATCTGGGGTCAGGGCACCGTGTATGCCGACAGCCCCGACGCCACCCACTGGACAATCTCCCACACGGTGAGCAAGGCGGGCGGTGGCCTGGCCGTGTTCGATCCTGCTGCGGTCCAGCGCACCAGCACGCCCATCGAGTGGGTCATGCCCGCGGCGCTCGGCGACCCCGCGCGCCCGGCGCTCAAGGTGACCGTGCATCCCGAGGTCCTGCAGAAGCGCCTGCCGGAGTCCGCCTGGATCATGCGGGTCGTGCCGCCGAACATGGATGACGGCACCACCGGCCAGATGTTCGAGCGCCTCTGTGAGATGCTGGGACTCGACTGCTCCGACCTCGCCGTGGGTCGCGAGGACGCCAGCGGCTATGCCGCGGCGTCGGGCCTGGCCACGCTCGCGGGCGACATCGCCTCGGGCGGCTGGCAGTTCACCAACGACGCGCTGCACGTGGTACCCGAGCGCGCGGTCGACGTGGAGATGAACCCGGACGAGGCGGGCGCACGCGCCTTCGAGACGCTCCAGCAACTCGAGCTCGTGGGCCAGAACAACTTCGTGGCCGGCGTGAACGTGATGGAGGCGGCGGAGATCGGCGAGGACGGCGAAATCGTCCAGACGTTCCCGTTCGCCTACGACGTGGTGATCGGCACCAACCACGGCGCGGACGTGCTGTACCCGGCTGTGGGCAACGGCGGCCGCACCCACGTGGCCATGGGCGTCGACGGTCAGATCCAGGCGTTCAACCAGGTCAGCCGCGACGTGATCGTGAGCGAGCAGGTGGACGTGATCCCCGTGGAGGCGGCGCTGGACCAGCTCATCGCCTTCGGATTCGCGGCCCTGCAGGGTGCGCCGGAGTTCCCCGCCGAGGAAGTGCAGGTTCGCGATGCCGGCATCGGCTACTTCGAGCAAGGACTCCTGTCCCAGCAGACGTTCATGGGCCCCGTCTACTACATGGACGTCGACCTCACCGGTCCGGATCCGCGCGAGGAAGGCGGTCGCCTGACCGTGCCGGCCCGCCTCTACATGGCATCCGACTCGCTGCCGGTGCATGGCCAGATCCTCGCTCCGGGAGACGGCGACTCATTCGAGTACGGCACCCAGGTGGCCTTCCGCGGCGGCGCGACCAACGGCTCGCCGCCCTACCAGTACGAGTGGCACTCCGACATCCACGGTCTGCTGTCCAACCAGCAGAACTTCAGCACCGACGAGTTGCTGCCCGGGTTCCGCGCGCCGGGCGTGCCCGCGCCGATCTCCATCGAGCTGCGGGTCACCGACGCGCTGGGCTATACCTCCACCGACCAGATCGCCATCAACATCACCGGCGTGGTGGGGGCCGAGGACGTTCCCCTGGCCTTCGAACTCACCGGCAATCACCCGAACCCCTTCAACCCGCGGACGACCATCGCCTTCGCGGTGCCCACATCCGGCCACGCCACCCTGCGCATCATGAACGTGCGGGGGCAGCTGGTGCGGACGCTGGTCGACGACACTGTCGCCGCCGGTCGTCACGCGCGAGTCTGGGACGGTGCCGATTCCGGTGGCCGCCCCGTGGCCTCGGGCGTCTACCTGTATCGTCTCGAGTTCCGCGGCGCCGACGGCACGCAGCATGCCGACACGCAGCGGATGGTGCTCGTGCGGTAGCGATCACGCAGCGACCCGATCGACGAACCGCCGCCGGCCTGCACGGGCCGGCGGCGGTCTTTTTTTATGACGACGGCGAGGGGGGATGTCAGCGGACCAGTGAGATCTGACCGATTCGGACGGCGCCGCTCGCTTCCAGCCGGACCACGTAGACGCCCGACGGCGCGCTGGCGCCGGATGCGTCGCGGCCGTCCCAGCGGCGCTCGTGGCGACCCGGCGCCAGATGGGTGCCGACGATCAGTCGCCGGACTATCCGTCCGGCGAGGTCGTGGATGCCGAGCCGAACCGATCCGCCCTGGACCAGGTCGAAACGGATCTGCGTCTGCGGGTTGAACGGATTCGGCGCCGCATCGTGAAGCACGGGGCCGGCCGCGGGTATCTCGAAAGCCACGCCCACCGCCGGTCGCTCGTGCACGATCCGTAGCACCGTGAACTCCGCCGGCTGCAGCGGTGCGAAGCCCGCCAGGATCACCGTGCGACCGGCGTCGAGGTCGGCCTGTGTCATGGTGCTGCGGTCGCAAAGCACGAAATAGGCGTCGTCGGGCGTACTGCCCTGGAACCAGCCGTCGGCCCACCGTTCGAACAGGAAGTCGCCCACGTCACCGCGCAGTTGTGCCCAGAGCGGCTCGTCGTTGGGTTCGAACACAGCCCAGGCCGTGCCCTCCTGGATCGATTCCTCGAGGCACAGCGCCGTGCGTCGGACCGCCACGTAGCGCCACTCGGGATCGCTGGAAAGGGTCCGTGCGCCCCAGACCCGCACATCGCTGCCGGTGAAGAGGCGGATGGCGTTGATGCCCAGCGGGTTGAGGATGTCCTGCTCCGATGGCGTCACGACATAGCTCACGTCCGTGGCCGTGGCGATGCTGCCCACGGGAGAGTCGGGCGTGTCGGTACGCGCATAGACGCCGGCCACGAAACCGCTCGGCGGCAGGAGCAGCGACTCGCCGGCGGGCGTGGCCCAGATCCAGGGGAAGTAGAGGGTGGCGTGACCGTCGGCGGCGTCGAGGGCGGCCCGCTGATCCTGCACGAGCTGGATGTCGTCGGTGGTTGCAGGGTCGAGGATGGCCAGGCGGTCATGCGTGCCTTCGGCGTGAGCGATCAGCGCCGCCTGTACCGCGGGCGAAGTGGCGCCGGGAATGGCGACCACGGCAATCTCGTCCACCTCGGCGAGTGTCTGCAGGCCGGCGATGAACGACAGCGGGTCGGCGCTCGCCACGCGCACCACGACCAGCCGCTGCCCGCCGTTGGCGAAGAAACCCGCCACCGACGGGGCCAGGAACGGGTTGGCCAGGCCGGCGGTGGAGGTCCCGAAGATGTCGGCGTACTGCTCGTAGGATGTGACGAGGGTCGGCGTGTCGAGAGGCCCTTGCTGGGACAGGCCCACGAATCCGGCCGTGCCGGTGTCGAGGACGGGGATCGCGGCCGCGAGGATCAATGGGATGGTCATGAGCAAGGCGCGCATCATGGACCCAATGAAACGACCCCCGGCGGTTCTGGCACTGCGGGTTGCCTTTAAATGAGATGAATCCACTCGCTCTTGCGGCGCCGACCATGCTAGACTGCCGCCATCGCCCGGGGGAGCGACTGCTCCCGCACCCGCCTGACTGCTCCGCCGATCCTGCCCCCGGAGTTCCATCCCGAACGCTATCGAGGGGTACGGATATGCCTGGGGATTTCAAGGATACCATCAAGAGCGTGGCGATCAACCTGGCCACGCTGAAGGTCACGACCTGCGTCGGCGAGATTCACGCCAAGCGGGGCGACGCCGACTCGGTCGGTCGGACGCTGATCGAACCGGCGTGGAAACCCGAGAACACGCGGATCCTGCGCACGGAGATCAACCTCATCGACGGTGACGCCGGCAACTTCCTCCACGAGGATTTCGTGGGCGACGGCGATGCCGCGGTCATGCGCGAGTATCATGAACGCCAGGTCGTGCGCGCCCAGGACGTCGTGCAACGCAACGTCCAGTTGATGATGACGCTCGGCGACAAGTTCGGGAAGCTGCTCGGTGTCGACGACCAGTGACGATCGGGCCGCCTCCCTGCTCGACGTCCTGCGCAGGAAGGCCGCCGATCTGGCCGTCCGCGAGGTGATGACCACGATCTGCGCCGCGGGGGCCGAGGCGCCCGGAGTCCTGGCGTACCATCGTTGTGATCTGCTCCACGGGGCGACCCTCGTCTGCATCGACGAGAGCCTCTTCGAGCCCTGTCATGCCCGCGTCCTGGCGATCCACGACCACTTCGTCGACGTCGGCACGCGGCCCCTGTCCGCCTGTTTCTCGAGTTTCCGAAACCTGATCGCTGCCTTCGACGCGCTTCCGCTCGACGGCAACGAGAACGAGTGAGGTGTTTCCATGTTGAGTCTGACCGGTGGAGACCGTGGCTTGAAGGAGACGTTCCAGGACATCGCCGAGGATCTGATGAACCTGGAGGTCAACACGATCATCCAGACGTCGTTGATGACCGCGCGCAAGGCTCCGCGTCCGGCGCACGCGTTGCTGGATATCGCCTGGGAGTACCGGGAAACGCTTCTCGAATATGGGTATGAGCCGACCCCCGAGCGGGCGCCCGGGGAGACGACGAAGTATCAGCAGCGGTCGGCCGACGAGCCCGGCCCGAAAGAGACTCCCAGTGTGAACGGCGATACGTTCCGGACCTTGTACGCCATGGCTCGGGAACGAATCGAGAATATGGACAGCGAGGATTCCGCGAGTTCCGGTCCGGCTGCCGATCCCGAGATCAAGCAGGCCGTACTGTCCCGCATCCGTAAATCCAGTGTCGAGATCGCGAACATTCTGGACCGCGTCGAGGCGCGGAAGAAGACCAGCTGGGCCTTCGGTAAGACGCGACGCGGGATTCTCGAGTACAGCATCAAGCACCCGGACGACAGATCGCCGGACCTCGCCATCACCAACCGCGAGTGGATCATGATCCGCAAGGTCTGGGAGATCTCCGTCGAGCAGATCGCCATGCAGACCGTGATCCAGCTCGACGGCGACGTGGTGACCCGCATCTGCCGGACCTACGCCGGCGACGAGCACCACCATCTCTGGAACGCCCACATGGACAGCACCAAGGTGGCCATGAATTCGTGGCAGTACCTGGTGGAGACGGTCGGCAAGTTCCTGACGAGTGCTGCCAGCCTCCTCCGCGGGAGCTGACGGTATGTCCGGGTTCACCGAACTGCGGCGCCGATGGCGCGCGATCCGCGGCGACATCCGCGACCTCGTGGCCCAGGGCGGCATGGTCGTCAAGACCCCGGCCGCTCATGAGCCGTACCAGATCGCCATGACCGTGGTGCAACCCGACGGCGACGTGATCGCACGGTTCCATCGCGACGCACCGGTCGGAGTCATCGATGCGCACAACCGAGAGGTCAAGAATCGGCTTCACGACGTCCACAAGACGATCGATTTCTGCTTGAACGGCTCGATGGGAATCTTCGCCATCGCCTCGATCCTGCTCATCGCAATGGGCGCCGGGATCGAGAACTTCATCATCCGTTACGTCACGGCTGCTCTCGGCGGCATCGCCGCCGGTGGGATCGGACGGATCCTCGCCGGCCGCGCCATGAGCGCCATCGCCCGGCACCTGTTCACGGGTTTTCTCAACGGAGGGACATGACCATGCTGTTCGTCAAACCGGATCGCCCCGTCGATCGCGTCTTCCTGCACTGCAGCGCCAGCGACCACGATCATCACGACGACGTGTCGGTGATGCGCCGCTGGCACACCGACCCCGAGCCGGACGGCCGCGGCTGGTCGGACGTGGGCTACCATCTCTTCATTCGCAAGAGCGGCGAGGTCCAGGAGGGTCGTCCGCTCACGCGCATCCCGGCGGCTCAGGCCGGCCACAACACCGGTACCATCGCCGTCTGCCTGCACGGGTTGGCGAAGGAGAAGTTCACCCGAGAGCAGTTCGCCAGCATTCACGACCTCTCGCGGCAGATCGACCGCGCATACGACGCCGGCGTGACGATCCACGGCCACTGCGAGGTGTCGAGCAAGCTCTGTCCGGTGTTCGACTACCGCGCGGTCCTGGGGCTGGATCGGTTCGGCGCCATCGCTGGCCCGGGATCCGACCCCGTCGGGCCTTCGGTCGTCGAGGCACCGGCACCGCGGCCGGTGGTGCGCCTCACCGATCAGGGGCCGGCCGTCACCGTGCTGCAATCGCTCCTGAATCGTCGCGGCGCCGGAGTGGTCGAGGACGGCCATTTCGGCCGCGGTACCCTGAAGGCGGTAAAAGTTTTCCAGGCCGCCCACGGACTGTCCGCCGACGGCATCGTCGGGCCGGCGACCTGGGCGTCGCTGGTGGGCTAGGTTGCCGCGTTCCGGCGCATTCCCAGAACTCGTTCTCGACCCGGCACGGTGATCTGCTACCATCGCCAGGCTCGAGTAGCCCGCTTGTGAGCAACGATCGAGATCTGAAAGGAACGTCCAATGATCCTCCGGAATACCGCCAGCGCCGTCGTCATGGCAATCTTGCTGGTACTGTCCACCGCCCCGGCGGCCCAGGCGGACTCTTCCGCTTTCTTCGGCATCAACTTCCCCACGGGCGATTTCACCAACGCCGCCGGCACGGGCTGGAACCTGGGGGCGTACGTCACGGGCAACCTCCTGCCCATCGTCGACGTCGGCGCCATCGTGGCCTACAACGATTTCTCGACCAAGCAGGACAACCACGAGGTCGGTGCGGTATTCGGACCCACGGTGAACGCCTGGGAGTTCGAGGCCCTCGGTCAGGTCAACATCCTGTTCCTGAAGGGCTTCATCGGTCTGGGCTTCGCGAACTACAGCGGCGTCGACGATGCCGGCGAATCCAAGCGGAAGACGGATTTCGCCTGGCAGGTCGGTGCGGCGATGAAGGCCCTGCTCCTGGAGTGGCGGTTGTCCTACCACCAGTTCAGCGCCGAACAGACCAGTGTCAACTGGATCAGTCTGTCCGCGGGAATCGTCTTCTAGCGAGACTGCTACCCTGATCCGGAGTTGACTCGATGGATTCGACCAAGCGAACACGTCGCTGCCTCGCCGCGGCCTGCGCCCTCGGCCTGATCATGCTGATGGCGCCGGCCGTCGGTACCGCCCAGAATCTCGGCGGTACCGGTCACCGCATCGAGGGCGACTTCAAGTTCATGCCCATCCCGTACATCAACTACAGCCGCTCCGTCGGCTTCCAGCTCGGCGGCCTGCCCATGGCCATGTTCAACCCGGTGAAGAACGACACCATCTCGCCCTCGTCCGTCGCAGGCCTGTTCGGCATGTACACCAGCAACGACACCTGGATGGTCATGGGCTTCGGCCGGACCCACCTCGACGAGGACAACTGGCGAATGACCATGGCCGGCGGCACCGGCTCGGTGAACTTCCAGTTCTTCATGGACAGCCCGGTCAACTCCTGGATCCCCTACAACACAGAGATGGACATGTTCTTCGTGCAGGGCCAGCGCCGTACCTACAAGCGGCTCTACGTTGGTCTCAGCTACGTCTACCTCAACTTCAAGACCACCCTCGAGCCCATCCCGGACGACGCCTTCCTGGCCACCCTCAACGGCGTGGGCTTCGATCTCGCGCTCGATCACCGCTCGAGCGTGTTCTACCCGCGCGCGGGCTTCGAGAGCACCATCCAGTACTTCACCTTTCCCTCGGCATTCGGCAATGAATCCGAGTCGGACAAGATCGAGTTCGACTGGAATCACTTCCACGGCCTGCGCGACGATCGCGACGTCCTGGCCGGCCGCTTCTTCGCCGGCCTGGGCATCGGCGACCTCACCTTCAATCAGCAATTCATCGTGGGCCGCCGCGCCGACATCCGCGGCTACACACAGGGCGAGTACCGCGGCAACTACCTGCTGGCGCTCCAGGGCGAGTATCGCTGGAACTTCCATCCGCGCATCGGTGCGGTGGGCTTTGCCGGCGTGGCCACCGTATTCGAGTCGATCAATCCGGACTACGACGGCAAGCTGCTGCCCGGCATCGGCTGTGGATTCCGATACACCATGGACACCGAGACCAACATGAACGTGGGTATGGACATCGCCGCCGGAGATGGCGACTGGGGCATCTACTTCCGGATCGGCGAGGCTTTCTGAACCCCCGCGGCAGGCGATGATCTGGTATCCTCAAGGTGCACCTCGGCCCGCACCCATCGCCCGGAGAAAGAGGGGGATCCCATGGACAATCGCACTCTCGCCCGCATGCTCACGCTGGTCCTGCTGTTGACCGCCGGCCTCGCCTCCGCCCAGGTCGACTACCTGCCGCTCGCCACGGGCAACACCTGGAACTACATCACCGACGCCGGCCTGTACGAGACCCGCGTCATCACCGGCCAGACAACAGTGTTCGATCAGGACGCCTGGGTCATGGAATACCCCGGCAGTCCCTGGAACGACGTGCTCGACCAGTACTGGTCCGTCGCCGACAACGGCGACGTGCTCTTCCACGGCTACTGGCGCGAAGACTGGGGCCGCGTCTACGACCCGCCGCTCCTGGTTGTGGACGCGCCGCTCGAACTGGGTCAGGCCTGGAGTACCACCGTCGACAGCTACGCGCTGCCCGACCTCGAGTACCTGTCGACCTTCACCATCTTCTACGAGGTGTCCGAGGCGGGAACCTACGACGTACCTGCGGGCTCCTTCGAGGCCTTCGGGGTGGGCACGGTCGAGCCTCCCGTCGTGGAGAAGGACGGCCGGCGCTACTCGGTCTACGGCGAGCTGATGGTGCCCGGATACCGCACCACGTCTGACTGGTGGAGTCTGGGCGTGGGCCTGGTGCAATACGTCCACGTGGAGTTCCTGCAACTCGAGTCGTACCAGATCGGCACCGTGGCGGTGCAGGATCATACGTGGAGCGGTGTGAAGAGTCTGTTCGAGTAGGTGATATACAGGCGACCGAAGGCCCCGATCCTGCACAGGACCGGGGCCTTTTTCAATTGGCGACGTCGCCAGCGGTACGGAGATTTCAGTCCGGCTTGACCGCAACCACCAGGACGGCAGTCGCCTGCATGGGGATCGATGTGAGGTCGCCGCTGAAAACGGTCCTCCGCAGCAGTTCGCGCAGACCGCGCCAGCGAAGCACATCCAGCGGCGCGGTGACGTATCGCGCTGCGGCGACCTGGAATCCGGCCGCGGCGACGAGGGCGGCAATGTCCCGCCGACGGTAGATGCGCGCCCGGGCCCAGCGGTCGTGCAGCGCCGTGGGCAGCCAGCTGAAGAAGGGGACGCGGTTCCAGGGGAGCACCGGCAGGTCGGCGCCGTGGGTTTCGAAGATCCACCAGCGGTTGGGCACGGTCATGGCGATCCAGCCGCCGGGCCTGAGGACCCGCAGGATCTCGGCCAGCGAGGCTTGCTCGTCACTCACGTGTTCGAGGACCTCGAAGGAGATCACGGCATCGACGGTGGCGTCGTCGAGGGGGAGACGGTCGCCGTCGTAGAGGAGGGGGCGGATGCTGCCGGGGGCCGCGTCGGAGGGAAGACCGGCCTCGAAGGCCGCGACGTGTTCGGGCACCACGTCGGCGCCGACGATGGTCTCGAAGTCGCCGCGGAAGAGCAGCGTGTTGGCGCCGTTGCCGCAGCCGTAGTCGAGGAGCGTGCCGCCGAGCCGTGGCGCGAAACGGCGGACCAGGCGGGCGCGACGCTCGAGGATGAAGTCGGTGGATTCGGCGGGCTTGCCGAGGGCGAACTCGCGGGGCTGTGCAGCGGGATCGGTCAAGCGGAGCGGCTCCTGGTCGTGAATTGCCAACGTTCCGACCACGTTA
>PIVY01000312.1 GCA_003353795.1 bacterium | reverse complement strand
CCCTGACCGCGTCACCGAATTCCTTCAGCGTCGTACACGTGGAGTACCCGTCATACTTTTCCGCGTTGACGCCGCGCTTGGCGCCCGGCAGGAAACTGAGCCGGCTCCTCTTCCCTTTCTTGCGCTCGAAGTGCTCGCGGTCCTTGAGCACTCTCGCCGTCATGTTTTTGCCCGGGGCTCGCGCGCGAGCCGGCCGCGCCCCGGGCCCACCCGCCGCCGCGGCAGCCGCCGCCGCCGATGCCGCTGCGGCCGCCGCCGCAGCTGTCGCCCCTGCGAGCCGGCGCCGGGCTTTCTCCTGTTCCTTGCGGCCGGCCGGCGCCGCGACCGGTTGGCCCCCGGGCTCCCCCGCCCCCGCGGCCGCCTCGACGGCGGGGAGCTCGAGACCGAGGCCGGCCTCCAGATCGCCCAGGTCGTCGGCCTCCAGATCGTCCGGAGGGTCGTAGGCGAGAAGTCGGAGGGGCAGGCCGAACAGCGGCTCGACGAGGGCCAGGCCGTTGCTGAGGACCTCCTCCCTGTGCGACGTCGGCACGTCGGCGAGGAGGTTCCGCATGTGCTCGACCACCAGCGACCGGGGGCCCAAGGCCCCGCGGGAGTTGAACATGGCGTCGCTGGCCAGCAGCCGGGCCGGAATGAGGGCGGGGTCGGCGCGCATCACGTGGTCGGAGATCATGAGCTTCGCCCCGGTGTCCAGCATCCGCACTTCGCTGCCCGCGGTGGCGGCCGACGGCCCAACGTACAAAGCCAGCCGCGCTCGCGGCTTTCCCGAGAAGCCGTTGACGTTGTGCACGTGTACGAAGACCGCCCCCAGCGGGGTCGCGAGCCAGCGCGAGAGATCGGGCTTCACGCCGAAGAATCGCTCGTACGGGGTCGCTTTCCGCCGCGCCGGGTCGCGAGAGAACGAGGACACCGTGACCGCGAGCTGCTTCGCCGCGAGTCGCATGGCGTCGGACCAGAGCACAAGGCCTGCCGAGCCCTGTGCCAGGTTCAACACTAGGTGCACCCTGAGCTTGCCCATCGTGCGCTCCGCCGGGTTCCTTCCCTGTGTGTTGGGACCCGAGCGCCTCATGTCGATGGCGTGCCGCTTGCGGTATGCCTCGAAGGCCGCGCCGTCGCACGCGTCGCCCGTGCCGAACTTGGACCAGACGGAGTCACAGTCGCCCCACAGAAGGCATAGCGTTTTGCCTTTGCTCTCGACGAAGACCCGGAGCGACTCCACCGCCTCCACGAGCGTCCCGGCCGTCTTCTCCTTGAGGAAGTACAGCCGCACGAGCTGGACATTGAGTTCCGCGAAAACCACGGCGTACCAGAAGCCGTCCACGCTCTTGACGGACATCCTCCGGGTCACGTCCATGGCCCAGGCGGAGCCCACCGGCCTCTCCGCGGCCCGATCGCGTGAGGCCTCAGTCGCCTCCGCCCGGACAGGCTGCCGTCTGCTCAAGTTCACCCCCTTGAGGAGGCCGTGCAGGGGCGGCTCGAAACCCTCCAGCAGGGCCTCGCCCACGTCAACTCCGTCCGCGGCCCCAGCCGTGGCCCTGACGGCGGCCGCGCTGTGGAGGTTGAAGGTCATTGCCAGCAGGCGCGGGTCAGTGATGGCTCGCGGCCCCTCCTGCTTCCGCCCCCTCGGCCCCCGCGGCGACCACTCGAGCCTCGCCGCCTCGGGGGGCGCGCCGCCGCCCACGCCCAGCTTGAGGACGGTCGCGCAGCCCGGGTCGTCGTCGGGCCCGCCGCACACCACGCTGGCCCAAGCCAGCGGCCCCAGCACGGGCCCGCCCATGAGGATGATCGTGAGCCGGCCGCGGCCCACGTTCACCAGCGGGGCTCCTCCCGCCCCCATGGCGCGCTGCCCCGCGCCGGGCGCGGCATTGAGCATGGCCCTGTCCCTCTCCGGCGCGCAGTTGATCTCGGCCCCGCTGTCGATCAGCATTTTCACCATGGGCTTGGTCGAGGACGTCGGCACCTGGGGCCACACGACGAGGACGCCCGGCGACCGCAGCTCGCCCACGAGATAAGCGTTGCTGCCGCCGTCTGGCCGCGGACATTCGCAGCACACGCCCGGCCCGTTCCGCAGGTGGGTGACGCCTTCCCCCAGGCCGCTGAGCATCAGGAGGCCAGCCCCGAGCAGGGTGTGCTCCGAGATGATCCACTGCTCCACCTCCCGGAAGATGGTCCACACCGAGAGGATCGCGGTCTCGGTCGCCGGGGAGCGGCCGTCGCCCAGCCGCACCGGGTCGTCCACGTAGACGCCCGCCACGTCCACGCCACCGCGCCGGTTCGCCCGGGCGCGCCGGTTCGCCCGGGCGGCCAGGTGGGACATGGCCTCGTCGACGAGGCCGCCGTCCAGGGACGCGAGACGGTGGACCTCAGCCGCCGCCGCCCGGTCGGCCAGGTAGGCCCGGGCGTCGTCGGCGTGGCGGCGCCCCAGCCGCGCGTCGTGGATGAGCTCGGCCGCCGCCTCGTCGAGCTCGCCGAGGTCGGGGAGGCCGTCGTCGTCGGCGCCGCCGCCGCCCCCCCCGTGGCGGCGACGGCGGTGGGGGGCTCCCCCGCGCGCGGCGCTTCGACGAGGTCGGGG
>PIVY01000769.1 GCA_003353795.1 bacterium | reverse complement strand
TTCAGGTCGTGGAACTTCTGTCCGTTGATGCGGCCGGGGCTCGCCTGGTTGCCGAAGTCAACGCCGTCGACCGTCTGGTCGTAGCCGAGGACGACCGTATGGACACCGCCGACCGGGCTAGTCTGTATCCAGCCGCCCTGGAGGATTTCTCGCACGTCGTACGTACCGGACACGAGTTCGACGAATCGATACAGGCCCGATTCACTCTGCGGATCGATCACGCCGTCTCCATCGATATCGACGCTGGCGGTGACCTGCGTATCCAGCACATTGCCCGTGGCCGGGTCGACCAGTTCGACAGCCCATCCATCCAGGCCCATCTCGCCTGCATCACGCACACCAGAGCCGTTGAGGTCCTCGAACTTCCGGCCCTCGATCGTCCCCAGGCGTCCATTGCCGAAGTCCACGTCGCTTACCGTGGTTCCACTGACAAGCGACACCGCCTGGGCGGGCGCGACCGGCATGGTCTGCAGCCAGCCGAGACGCGGCGTCTGGCGCAGCTCATACTCGCCCGGGCGAATGCCCTCAAAGGCATACAGTCCCATCTCGGTAATCGGGTCGATGGCGCCGTCGCCGTTGGCGTCGACGCTCGTTGTCAACTGGACGGCCGCCACCTCGCCGCC
>PIVY01000768.1 GCA_003353795.1 bacterium | reverse complement strand
ACCCGCGCCGTGCTCGTGGCCGCCATGCAGGACTCGGCCTTCTTCCTCGAGGAGGGCGTCTGGAGTGAGCGCCTCTACCTGGCCCCCGACCGTTTCGCCCCGGGAACCGCCGCCGTCGCCGCCCGGGCGCGGACTCGCTTCGACGCCAAGGCCTTCGTGGTCGAGGTGACGCCGCCGGCCGGTGGCGCCGACGAGATCATCGTCTGTGTCGCCCTGCCCACGAGCCTCGAGCAGCACGAGACTCACCGCTGGTTCGAGTTCCGCGCCCTGCTCGCCGTGCCGGGTCCGGTCGACCTCACCGCTCGTCACGGTCGCACCGATGCCGAACCTCGCGCCGCGACGCTGGCCCGCAACGGCAAGTCGTGGACGGTGACCATCCCCTGGGCCAGCCTGCATCATTACCGGCCGCCCGTGGAACTGGTCGTCGGCCTGAACGTCGTGCTGCGCCGGGCGACCGGCCACGTGCCCGCCGATCGCTGGGCGCTGATTGCCGATCCCCACGCCGCCTCCGGCATCCAGCCCTGGCGGCGATTCGTACCGGTCAACCTCGACCCCTGGCCCACGCCCACGCCACTGATCGCCGGCCGACCTGACACCTATCTCGTGATCGGCGATAGCCTCAG
>PIVY01000767.1 GCA_003353795.1 bacterium | reverse complement strand
CGATCGTCCCGAGCGGCGCAACGCCGTAGACAAGCAGACCGCCAGCGCTCTCGCGGATGCGTTCCTGGCCTTCGAGCAGGATCCCAATGCGCGCATCGGCATTCTCACGGGAGATCACGGCGCCTTTTGCGCTGGCGCAGACCTCAAGGCGCTCTCCGATGGCCAGGCGGGCAATCGAGTCGTCCCAGTGAAGACCGGGGAGAGCTGGAACCCACTCTCCACGGAGGGCCCGATGGGTCCCTCGCGCATGGTGCTCTCCAAGCCGGTGATCGCCGCCGTCGCGGGGCATGCCGTCGCCGGCGGGCTGGAGTTGGCGCTGTGGTGCGATCTGCGTGTGATGGAAGAAGACGCGGTCTTCGGTGTCTTCTGCCGTCGCTGGGGCGTGCCTCTGGTCGACGGAGGCACCGTGCGCCTGCCGCGCGTGATCGGCATGGGTCGAGCCTTGGATCTGATCCTCACCGGACGCCCGGTCGCCGCCGAAGAAGCCCTGGCGATGGGGCTGGCGAACCGCGTCGTGGCCAAAGGGCAAGCCCGCGCCGCGGCCGAAGCGCTGGCTGAGGAGATCGCACGCTTTCCCTTCACCTGTCTCAAGGCCGATCGCATATCGGCCTACGAGCAGTGGGA
>PIVY01000766.1 GCA_003353795.1 bacterium | reverse complement strand
CGGTCACGATGATGTCATGCTCCTCGGTGCAGTAGGGATCCCAGTCGATGAGTCCCAGGTTGTTGTCGTCCGGTTCATGCCACAACCCCTCTTCAACCTCCGAGGGCACGGTGGTTCCCCACCAGACAAAGTTGGCGGAGATGTCGGTCGGGCCATTGCGCAGGTTCCGGCCGGCCTGACCGTTCCCGTTGTCGAGGATGTCGTTCCATTCATTCACCGAGGTGCCGAAATGTGGATTCGCCCCGCTCAGGTAAACGCCGTAACCGGTGTTGTCGAAGATCTGGTTGTTGGTGAAGCTGATGGTGCCGTTGGATGCCCGGACACCATAGTTGCAGTCCTGGATGCTCGTCCGCGAGAGGTCGACCGTGCCGTTGCTGGCGAGGTCGATGCCGTAGGTGGCGTACTGGATGCTGCAGAGGTCGAGTTCACCGTGGCCGGCGGTCAGGAAGCGCAGGCCGTACCACGTCCCGGTTCCACGCCGGGTGAAGGTGATGCCGCCCACGGTGGCGGCCCGGGCGATCAACTCGCCATAGACATTGATGCGAGCGCTGCTCTCGAATTCCATGTTGACCCCGTGGGCGATGGTCAGCTCTCCCGCCGCCGCGATGGCCGGACTGACACTGACC
>PIVY01000178.1 GCA_003353795.1 bacterium | reverse complement strand
GATACGGCCAGGTCGTGGGTTTCGGCGGTCTTGAAGAACAGGTCGTAGGTGGCCGAGCCGTCGATCTCCAGCGGTGTGTCATTGGCCGAAACCATCTGGAAGAAGCCGCTGCTCGTGAAGTCAACTTGCGGCCGGGCCGGCACGCGGTTGAAGTTGGCGTCGGTGGCGTAGACGACGGCCTGAATCGGGTCGCCCGACTGCACCGGCACCGGGGTGCCGACCTTGCCCGGCGCGATGCCCGGCGTGTGGGTCTCGCCCGGCAAGAGCACCAGGAGTTCGGCGTAGTCCTGCTCGTCGGCAAACACGACGAAGGTGTTGCTGCTGTCGGTGAGCGCGTAGGTCTCCTCACGCACGAAGAGACGCACGTCGGTTCCGGTGCGGGTGATGGTCATGGGTCCGCGCCAGGAACCCTGGAAACCGCCGCCCATGCCGTCGCCCAGATTGACGGCCGTGGGCGTCAGGATGCCCGTGCCGTGGCTCACGAAGAGGGTGACTTCCTCGGCGTAGTCGCTGATGTGATTGCCGAAGATGTCCCGCGCCAGGATGGACACGTTGGGCAGGGAGCTGCCGGCACGATGGTCGGGAATGAGCTCGAGCACGTCGCCCGGCGTGGGGTTCGAGCGGTTGTTGATGCCGATGTCGAAGTGGTCGATGACGCCAGCGCGCACCGGGATGGTGGCGTAGGCGGAGCGGCCCGTGAGCCGGTCGGTGACCTCGACGGTCTGGCGGTTGGGATCGGCCAGGGTGACCAGGGCCACCTGGAAGTCGCCCAGGTTGTCGTTGAGTTCCTGGGGATTGCTGGGCAGCACGGCGGCGCCGTCGCTGCTGGTGAAGTCGATGTCCATGGGCAGCGCCGGCGAACTGTCGCTCACCGGGTTCCAGTACTGGTCGGTGGCGAACACGCGCACGTCGAAGGGCACGCCCGCGTCCTGGGTGCCCGGATCGCCGATCTTACCGTCGTCCTCGACCGCGTCGAAGATGCCCGGCGCCAGGGTCTCGCCCGGGGCCTGCACCACGAGGCGTTGCCAGCCGTCGGGCGACACGGTGATCAGGTTCGACGGATTGGGATCGAGGCCGCTGCTCTCGGCCAGGAGCGCCTGGTTGCCGGAGGCGGTCCGCAGGATCACCCGGATGTCCGTCGGGTTGGAGATGTTGATGATGTTGCCGGGATAGTCGGGGAGTTCGAAGTAACCCGTGGGGCAGCTCATGGTCACGTTGCGGCTGCCCGGCGCCAGGTTGTTGTAGCGATCCACCGGACGCAGCGTCACCGGCGTGATGATCTGCCCCGCGGTCACCGAGTTGGGCGTGCCGAAGTTGCCGCTGAAGTCGGGATCGTTGAGACCGTTGACCCAGGTCTCGCCCGGGAAGGTCATCAGGATCTTCTCGCAGGGGCCGTTGTTCACCTGGAACGAGGGCGAATCGCCCACCACGCCGCTATCCACGATGATGTAGGCCGAGAATCCGCGCTTGGTGACCTGCACCTGGGCGTCGAGCTGACCGTTCACGAAGGTGGAGTTGGTGGTGATGATGTAGTCGGCGCTCTCGTCGGCGACGCCGATGCGCGCGCGCAGCGAGACCTGACCGTTGAGCGGGAAGACGTTGTTGTTCGAGTCACGGGCGATGATGCGGATGTTGAACGGAATCGTGGTCACCTGCACGTCGGACGGATTCCAGACCCCGGCGTCGAACTCGAAGTGATCGAGGCCCTCGGGGTTGATGACCACGTCGCTACGGCTGGTAGCGGCCACGGCGCCGCTGGCGGTGGCCGTCACCCGGGTGGTACCCGAGCGGATGAGCGTCATGGTGTAGCTGGTCTCGGGGTTGCCGCCCATGACCGCCGCGGCGGGAAGCACCACGCCGCCGGACGGGTCGTCGCTGGACCAGTCGATGGTGGGGTAGGGACCGGACTGCACCGGGTTCCAGTGCTGGTCGATAGCGTAGATCTGGACGCCGCCGAAGTTGGTGCCGGAGGTCTGGCTGTTGGGCAGACCCGACTTGCCGGGACTCACGCCGGGCGTGAGGGCCTCGCCGGGCAGCAGCAGCATGACCTCGGCCAGGGCGCCGGGCAGCAGCGGAGCCACCGTGGCCTGGCCGTCGGCGGGCACGGCCTGGCCCTCGTAGACCACCGAGTTCTCTGCGAATAGCGTGTTCTCGCGTGTCACCGGGTCGGTGCCCCAGAAGGTCACCGGCACGGTGACGGCACCGCTGGCGAAGGACAGGCCCGAAACGGTGATGTCGGGGCCCGTGGAGAAATGGCCCACCGCGGCGGTGAGCGCGACGTCGTCACGGAAGTTGAGCACCGTGCCGCCACCCGAATCGAGGGCGGTCAGGGTGATGGAGATGGGCGTATCGACGTACTTGGTGCCGGCGGGCACGTTCACCGTGAATCGGTCCACGGGGTTGTAGCAGTCGATCAACACGTCGGCCGCGGGCACCGACGGATCGTCCGCATCGTCCACGCGCAGGCGCACGGGGCGGCCCGCGGCGAGGAACCGCACGTTGTCGAACTGCCGCTCGCCGCTCTGCAGATACGAGCTGCCGGGAAGGTCGGCCGCCACGTCGGGCGAGGAGAGGCTGGCGTTGATGAAGTCCGCGGTGGTGTCGGTGCTCCCGTCGGCATTGACGGCCCGCACGTGCACGCTGAACGGAGTCCTCGCCGTCACCGCCGGACGTCCCGCCACGATGTGCGGATTGACGACGGTGATCTCGAGGTGATCGAACGCCGCAGCCGTGCCGACGAACCCCATAGTCAGGGCCAGCAGGGAGGCCGCTCGCAGATTTCGAATGCTTCGCTTCATCGCTACCTTCGGTCCCTGTATCGGGTTGCGTTTTGCATTCCAGCCCGCCGGACCCTAGGCATCATGCCCGGCCGGGCGCGAGAATCGTTGCGTATGGGGGCGATGGACGGTGTCCATGCTCACCCGATCCTGACCGGATCAAGAGGCATGCCATGAGGGTGCGTTGTTTCTGATCGTGCCCTGTCGTTCTGCGGCTCACACCGGTTGCGCGTCAGCGCTGCGGTTGGAGAGGAGTCGGCGCTGCTGGGCCATGACATACTGCCGGACGACCTGAGTGCTCTGGCGGTCGCCGGGGCCGCGGACAACGAACTCCAGGCCCACGCTGGTGCGCATTTTCCCCCGACCAAGCGGTTGGGAATCGAGACGGCGCACGAGTCCGGTAAGCTCGGCGGTCTGCTTTAGTCCATCGCCCTCGATCCAGATCACGACCAGGCAGTCCTTGGTCAGCTGCGAGGGGCCGTCACCGTCGATCACCAGGCCGGCGCCGGAGAAGCTGAGGTCGTCGATGGTGGCCGTGAGCGCGTCGCGCGGCGGCTTGGCGGGCCGGTCCACATGGGCGATGAGCGGGTCGGCGCCGTGGTCGCTGGCCGCCTCGGGAGGTAGCACGTGGACGCGGGCCAAGAGCTTGCCGCCCGGGTGCACACGGAAATAGCGGCGCCGCTGGTCGAGGTGGTAGCGCTCGGGAAGGTCGAACAGGTAGCAGGGAAGACCGGCCACCTTCTCCAGGGTCAAGGACTCCTGCCCGACGCATTTGGTGCGGTAGCGGAACACCCGACCGGCAGCACCGAACGAGCCCTCCAGTTCCAGGCCAGGCTGGAGTTCAGCCCGCATGTCCTTCTCGAGGTCGAGGCTCACGAGCATGCGCCCGTGCTCGCCGTCCTTGTTGCGTCCGAGCACCACCGCGTTGCACGAATGGACGTTGCCGTCGATGCCCGGAACCAGGAGTTCGAGATCGTGCTCGCACCGGGCGAGGTAGGTGGCCAGGCGATCGAGCGCCACGGGGTTCTCCACGGCGTCGTTGCGTCCGAGGTCGCGCGGCAGGAGACTCGCGGCGAGTTCGGTCTCCCAGTCCTCCTGACGCAGGATCTCGTACTCGCAACGCGAGGCCACGTCAGCCATGAGATAGAGATTGCCTGCGACGGTCTGCTGGCGCAGGATGAAGCTGCGGCATCCGCGGAGAATCTGCGTATCGCCGCCCGAATCGAGGATCTGCCAGGACCCGATGGGGCGCTTGGCCGGAACCCGCATCACGAGCGCTTGCTTGAAGTTCTCGAGCAGAACCTCGAACATGCCCTGTTTCTGGCTGAGCAATGCCGCCAGCGGCCTCGAGAGGCCGACGTAAATCTGGTGGATCGGGCTGTTGGCCACCGTCACACGCGCTAGGTTGGGCATGGCGAACGACCATTCCCGCACCTGGGTGATCTGGGTCTCGACCTCGAGTTTGGGCGAGATCTGCACCAGGGAGTGACGGCCGGCGTGGCCGATGGCAGTCAAGGTTTCTCGGATCATTCCATGCCTCCGGACTTCTTATCGACGTCCGGGGCGGCCACTTGACCGGTTCTTGCACGGAAGGAACGTCATGCCGGCAGCCACCTCGCCCGCGCCCCTGGGCGCCACGGCCGGACCCGACGGGGTGAACGTCTCGGTCTACGGGCGTCACGCCACGGGTGTGGACCTGCTGCTGTTCGCATCGGCGGAGTCCGACCTGCCCGAGCGCGCGGTCGCTCTCGAGCGCACCGGTGACTACTGGCACGGTCACGTGGCCGGTATCGGCCCGGGCCAGATCTACGCCTACCGCGCCCAGGGCCCGGCCCGCCCCGAGGCCGGTCACCGCTTCGACCCGGCCAAGGTCCTGGTCGACCCGTACGGTCGCGCCATCACGGGGCTCGATCGCTATGACCGCCGCGCCGCCTCCGCCCCCGGCGACAACGCCGCGGTCGCGTTGCGCTCGGTGGTCGTCGGAGCCGACGATTTCGACTGGGAAGGCGATCGGCCCCTCGGCCCCGCCGAACGTCGCGGCCTGATCTACGAGTTGCATGTGGGAGGCTTCACCCGCGATCCGGATTCGGGCGTGGCGGAGAATCTGCGCGGAACCTACCTCGGCCTCATCGAGAAGATTCCCTACCTCGTGGACCTGGGCGTGACGGCAGTGGAACTTCTACCGGTGCACGCCTTTGATCCCCAGGACGCTCCCGCGGGCCGCACAAACTACTGGGGTTACAGCACGGTCAACTTCTTCTCGCCGCATCCGGGTTACGCCAGCGATCGGTCACCGCTGGCGGCGGTGCGAGAGTTCCGCGAGATGGTCAAGGCCCTGCACCGCGCCGGCATCCGCGTCATCCTCGACGTGGTCTACAACCACACCGCCGAGGGTGGCCGCGGCGGCCCCACACTGAGCTTCCGCGGCCTGGCCAATCGGTCGTACTACATCCTCGAGCGCGACCGGCGCGAGTTCACCAACTACTCGGGCACCGGCAACACCTTCAACGGCAACCATCCGGTGGCCCTGCGCCTGGTCCTCGATTCGTTGCGCTACTGGGTCGAGGAGATGCACGTCGACGGTTTCCGATTCGACCTGGCCAGCATCCTGACCCGCGACAGCCGCGGCACCCCCATGCTCCGCCCCCCACTCTGGCTGGGCATCGAGACCGAGCCCGCCCTGGCGGGCACCGACCTCATCGTCGAGGCCTGGGACGCCGCCGGGCTCTACCAGGTGGGGTCGTTCCCCGGCCAGCGCTGCAGCGAGTGGAACGGCCCCTTCCGCGACGACGTGCGCAGCTTCGTCAAGGGCGACGACGCGGCCATCGAGGCGCTCATGGCACGCGTCGTGGGCAGCCCCGATCTCTTCACCGGCATGCACGACGGCCCCTCGCGCAGCGTCAACTTCGTGACCTGCCACGACGGCTTCACGCTGGCCGACCTGGTGGCCTACAACCGTAAGCACAACGAGGCCAACGGTGAGGGAAACCGCGACGGCGGCGACCACAACCAGTCCTGGAACAGTGGCGTCGAGGGGCCCACGCCGTCGTCCGCAGTGCACGAGGTGCGCCGACGCCAGATCCGCAATTTCCTGGCGCTGCTGATGTTGAGCCACGGCCGTCCCATGCTCTGGATGGGCGACGAGGTGGGCCGCACCCAGCAGGGCAACAATAACGCCTACTGCCAGGACAATCCGCTGGGCTGGTTCACGTGGGCGGACGTGGAGCGCCATGCGGACCTGCGGCGCTTCACCCGCGAGTTGGTCGCGCTGGCGGACGCGATCCCCCAGCTTCATGAAGACCGTTTCTGGAAGGTGACCAGCCATCTGGCCCGCGGCGACCTCAGCTGGCACGGCGTGGCGACCGGCAAGCCCGACTGGACGCCGCTGTCGCACAGCCTGGCCTGGACCTTCGAGGGCGAGCGCGCCGAGGATCGCGTGCACGTGATGGCCAACGCCTGGTGGAAGGGCCTGGATTTCGAACTGCCCATCCTGCCGGCCAACCTGGACTGGCACCGCGTGCTCGACACGTCGCAGCCGTCGCCGGCGGACATCGACCGCGGGCCCGCAGCGCCGACGGTCGCGAGGGCAAGTTTCCCGGTCTCGTGGCAATCGGTGGTGGTCCTGCAGGCGCGCTAGGGCGCGGTGCGACTCGATCCGCCCAATCGCTGGTCGATCACCGCCGGACTGGCCATCGAGGTCCGCCTCGCTTAGCATGCCGACGATCCCATTCCGGAGGCGCGTCATGGATCCCATCTACCTCGACTACAACGCCACCACCCCCGTCGATCCCCGGGTTGTGGACGCCATGCTGCCCTGGTTGAGGGATGGCGGCGGCAATCCGAGCAGCAGCCATCCCTGGGGCCGCCGTGCCCGCGCCGCCGTGGACGAGGCCCGCGCGCAGGTGGCCGCCCTCCTCGGCTGCGACGCCGACGAGGTCGTTTTCACCAGCGGCGGCAGCGAGTCCAACAACCACGCGCTCAAGGGTGCGGCCTGGGCTCGGCGGGATACCGGGCGGCATCTGATCGTCTCGGCGGTGGAGCATCCGGCCATTCTCGAGCCGGCCGAGTGGCTCGAGAAAGAGGGCTGGTCGGTGACCGTACTGCCCACTGATGGCGAAGGGCGCGTTCACGCCGACGCACTCGGCAATGCCCTGCGCGACGACACGATCCTGGTGAGCATCATGCTCGCCAACAACGAGACCGGCGTCCTGCAACCGCTCGCCCGCATCGGCCGGGTGCTCGCCGATCATCCGGCCTGGCTCCACTCCGACTGTGCTCAGGCCGTGGGCAAGATTCCGGTACGCGTGCGCGAGTTCGGCCTCGACATGGCGAGCCTCGCCGGCCACAAGCTCTACGCGCCCAAAGGTGTGGGCGCGCTCTACCTGCGGCGGGGCCTGACGCTGGAGAAACTGGTGCACGGCGCGGGCCACGAACAAGGTCGGCGGGCGGGCACCGAGGCCGTGGCGCAGGTCGTAGCCCTCGGCGAGGCCTGCCGGCTGGCAGGATCGGATCTCGATGCGACGATGACCCGGATGTCCACCTTGCGCGATCGGCTCATCGCCGGCCTGCGCGTGCACGAACCCGAACTCGTCGTCCACGGCGAATCCGTCGACCGACTACCCAACACGCTGAGCCTGTCGTTCCCCGGCGTCTCGGCGCCGGCCTTGCTGGACAGGATCGAGCAACAGCTGGCCGCATCCGCAGGAGCGGCGTGCCACGGATCCGGCGGAGAGGTTTCGGGAGTGCTCGCAGCCATGGGAGTGCCGGCGGCAATCGCCAGGGGAACGGTCCGGTTCACGGTGGGACGCTTCACCACCGAGGAAGAGGTCGAGCAGGCCGTCGCCCTCCTGGCTCGGACCGTGCCCGACCTCCGGAACTGATCAACGACCGAGAGCCAGCCCGCCTCGCACCGACAGGTAGCTCCAGTCGAACGACGGGTCGCCCGACTCGGGAACCAGCTGTCGAAATTCCGCCGGATTGTAGTTCCAGGTCACGCTCACCTCGACCGGCCCCATGGCCAGGCCGCCGCCCACCGAGAAGGAGAGATTGGTGGACGTGGCGTCGAAGGTGCCCTCGTTCTGCAGCCAGTCCTGGTAGCGGTTGTGAACGACCGCTCCACCCACGGTGAGATAAGGCCGGACCATGGTCGTGCGGGGTACGAGGAATTGCTGGAAGTCTATGGCGTACCGATAGAGCGATGTGCGCACGCTGTATGGAATGCCGTCGGGATCCACGCCGTCCCAGTCGGCGAAATCGACCCAGTGGAAGCTGGGCCCCACAGCCGTGGAGGAACCGATGTAGTACCGCAGCCGTGCGCCGATCTCGTAGCCCGTGCTCGCCCCCATGCCCTTCTCGGTGCCGATGAATGGGTCGTTCAGATCGCCGTAGGGAACGGCCGCCCCGCCCTCGAGCACGAACTGAAACGGTGAGAGCTGGGCCTCTCCGGGCGGCCGGGATGTGATGACGCCCACGCGCCGCGTCTGGGCCGCAGCCGGAACGCTGACGGCGATCAACAAAACGGTGATCAGCAGGAACCTGGCTCGCATGATTCGCCTCCTTCGCGGGTTGTCACGAGATGCTCATTGCAGGAGCGATGCCACGCGAAAGCAGTCGACGCACCAGCCACAGATTTCTCCACGACAACAGCTTACAGGGAACCAAAGAGAATCCACAAGAGGCCTCGACTGTCTCCCTCTGGGTACATGCCGCCCTGAGCAGGACACCTACGCGCGATCCAGGATCGCCCGGACCCGCCCGACCAGTTCGGCGGCCCGGTAGGGTTTGCTGAGCAGCGACCCGCCCACCTGCAGCATGTACTCCGACTCGAGGATGTCGGCACTGTAGCTGCTGCAGAAGAGCACGGGAACGCCGGGGCGCAACTCGCTGATGTTGTCGTAGAGCTGACGACCGTCCATGCGCGGCATCACCACGTCGAGCACCAGCAGCTTCACCTCCGCCGCGTGCGCCATGAAGACCTCCAGCGCGTCCTCGCCGTCGCGGGCCTCGAGCACCCGGTAGCCGGCCTTGTCGAGGATCTGACTGGTCAGGCTGCGCACCAGATCGTCGTCCTCGACGATCATCACCAACTCGCCACGGCCGCCGGTGAGCACGGCGTCGGCGCGAGTGCCGGAATCGACAACCGGGCCCATGGCCGGCACCGGCAGGAATGCGTGGAACGAACTGCCCACGTCCAGCTCGCTCTCGAAATCGATGTAACCCTGATGCTGCTTGCAGATGTTGTAGGCCGTTGCCAACCCCAGGCCCGTGCCCTGCCCGAATCCCTTGGTGGTGTAGAAAGGTTCGTAGACGTGCTCGCGCGCATCGGGCGGAATGCCGCACCCGTTGTCCCGTACCAGCACCTGAACGTAACGCCCGGCCTTGGCCCACGGACGCGTCGCCCGGAACTCGCGACCGAGCTCGGCCAGCGACGTCTCGATCTCGATGCGCCCCTCCCCCGGCAACGCGTCGCGGGCGTTGAGCACGAGGTTCAGCAAGGCCTGTTCGATCTGCTGGGGATCGGCGTAGATGGCGGGCAGGTCCGGCTGCTGCCGCACCACCAGCTCCACCTTCTCGGGCAGCAACGTGCGGCTCATGGTCACCAGCTGATCCACGAGCTCGTTGACGTCCACCATCTCGGGCTGCAGGGATTCGTAGCGGCTGTACGTGAGCAGTCGCTGCACCAGTTCGCGCGCACGCCCCACGGCAGTGAGCACCAGGCTGACCTCGTCCTGGAGCCGGGCGTCGGTCTTCAGCCCCTGCTGGATCGCCTCGGTGTAGCCCTGGACCACCTGCAGCATGTTGTTGAAGTCGTGGGCCACCGCCCCGGCCAGCCTCCCCACCGCCTCCATCTTGCGCGACTGCTGCAGCCGCGACTGCAACTGCTTCTGGCGAGTCACGTTCTCCACCAGGCTGAAGACCCGTGCCACACGGCCATCGGCATCGCGGACCGGCACCTTCACCACGTGGAGTTCGAGCCGCCGGTCCTCGAGTGCGAGAGTGATCTCGCCCAGATCCTGTGGCAACCCGCGCGCTGCAGCCAGATTGTCCTGCCGGCGCAGTTCGGTGGCCACCTCGGCCGGGAAGATGTCGCCATCGCTGCGCCCGAGGACGTCCTCCTTGCTGAGTCCCAGCTCGGCTTCCATGTAACTGTTCCACACCACGTAGCGCAGGTCCTGGTCCAGGTCCTTGGCCACGATGCCCAGGGGCATGGTCTCGATGAGCGCCACCAGCAGTTCCTGCTGCGCAGCGATCTCCTCGCCGGCCCGGCGGATCCGGGACAGGTCCTTGATCACCGTGAGGTGGCTGGCGCCGGCGAAGTCGGTCAGGGGCAGGCTCGTGACCTCGGCGGGAATCAGCGCACCGTCGCGCCGTCGCAGCCAGACCTCCTCCGGGCCGCGCACCGGCGGCGGATCGTCGTGGGCGCCGGCCGGGTGCGCCATGAATCCGGTCCGACTATCGGGAGGTACCAGGTCGGCGAGATCGGTGCCGGCCAGGCCGCCTTCGTCCACCCCGAAGAAGCGGGCGCAGGCCGGGTTGCCCAGGATCACCCGCGCGCCGTCATGAACGAGGACGCCTTCGGGGAGGAACTCCACCAGCCGCCGGTAGCGTTCCTCGCTGCGGCGCAATTCCTCGTCGGCACGCAGACGTTCGGTGACGTCCTCGAGAATGGCCAGGATCTCCGGGCGCCCCGTCTCGGGATTGACGACCAGGCCGCACGACACCCGCAGCCGCATGGTCGCCCCGTCCAGCCGGCGCATTTCGTGCACCTCGGAAGCTCGGCCACGGTCGTCGGCCTGCAGAGCGGCGACGAAGCGATCGCGGTCCTGCGGATTCTGGAAGAGCGACTGGATCCCGCCGCCGCGCCGCAACCGG
>PIVY01000765.1 GCA_003353795.1 bacterium | reverse complement strand
GTACTTGAGGACCTTGGTAATCGTCACGTTCGGCACCACGACGCCCGCCTGGCGCGCGGAGGCCAGGGCGATGAACACCATCACCGTCACCGACGTGTCATGCCCGGCGTTCGGCGTCGGCTGGTAGCGCCAGCCGCCGCCGTCGCTCTGCGACCGGATGATCACCTCGACCCCGGCCTTGATGGCCTTTTGCATGGCGGCGTCGTCCTCCTTCAGGTCCCGCGTCATCCCCCACATCTCGGTGAGGGCCAGGATGGCCAGCCCATGCTCGTACATCGTGGAGCCCAGGAATCCGGACGGCGCCTCTTTCGCCCGCGCCAGGAGCCAGTCCTTCGCGCGGTTCAGGGCATCGCCGTTGGGTCCCAGGCCGGGGAACTCGGCCCTGGACATGAAGGCCATCAGGGCCAGGGACGTGATCGCGACGGCGCGATCGCCGGATTCGGTGCTTGCCCACGAGCCGTCGGCGCGCTGGTTGGCCAGCAGATACTTCAGACCCTTGTCAATCGTCTGCGACGCCTTCGCCGTCAGCTCCGGTGCGCGGTCGACCGAGGCCGGTGGAGCGGGGAGCAGACCGTCGCCCGGCTGTGTCTCAGGCAAATCCCTCGCCCCTTTGTCCGTCACCTCGG
>PIVY01000177.1 GCA_003353795.1 bacterium | reverse complement strand
ACACGATGATCGCTTCGGATCGATGATGGCCCATCGGTCCACGCCCGGCAAGCCACCACTGCCGCCTCATGGGAGCACCGACCATGGACGATCAACTCGCTCGCGACCTCGCCGACCTCCGCGACCGCCTCGGCCCCGCCACTCCCGTGGTCGCCCTCACCGGTGCGGGCATCTCCGCCGCCAGCGGCATCCCCACGTTCCGGGGCAAGGACGACAGCCTGTGGTCCCAGTATCGCCCCGAACAGCTGGCCACGCCCGAGGCCTTCGCCCACGACCCCGAACTGGTGTGGCGTTGGTACGACTGGCGCCGCGGTCTCATTGCCGAAGCCCGGCCCAACGCCGCCCACGAGGCCCTGGTGGTGCTGGCCCGCCGCACCCAGTTCAGCCTCGTCACCCAGAACGTCGACGGTTACCACCAGCAGGCCGGCAGCTCCGACGTGATCGAGTTCCACGGCAGCATCTGGACTCTTCGATGCACGGCGTGTCCGCACGAATCGGAGGATCACCGCGTGCCGCTGCCCATCCCGCCGCGCTGCCCCGAGTGCGGACAGCTCCTGCGGCCGGGCGTGGTGTGGTTCGGAGAAGGGATCCCGCCGACGGCCCACGAGGCGGCCATGGTCGCGGTGGCCCGGTGCCGGGTTCTTCTGGTGATCGGCACCGCCGGCGCGGTCTATCCCGCGGCGGGGCTCGTGGACGTGGCGAAATCGCGCGGCGCGTTCGTGGCCGAGTTCAATCTCGAGCCCAGCGGCGTCACCGACCGGGCCGATCTCTTCGTGCCGGGAAGTGCCGCCGATACGGTGCCCTTGCTGGTGGGATGACGCTTATCGGATGTACTCGTGCCGCACCCAGGGCGAGTGCATCAGCTTGGTGAGCGCGAAGTAACCAAGCTGGAATCGCAGCGTGCTGCCCGCCTTCACCGACGGGTCGGCCTCCTCCAGATCCACCAGCGTGTGATCGCTGAACGCCTTGAGCACCTTCACCCCCGGATCGAGCGGGTAGAGATAATCGGGATCGGCGTCGGTGTGCCCCATGGCCAGCAGCCCGATGCGCCGCCCGCGCACCTTGACCTCGTTCAGCTCCACGCTCAGTTCGAAGGTGTCCTGGTGGAAGCCGGGGATCGTCTGGGGTCCCACCGAGGAAGCGATGCCCAGCAGGATGGCCGTGCCCAGGCGCACGTTGTTCACGCCGGCGGGCTTGCGACCGTCGAGCAACTGGGTGCGGATGATGCTGGTGGATCCGCCCGAGATCACCGGCAGCGGCGCGCCCAGTTCCTGACCGAGGCGGTCGGCCAGATCGCGGAGGCGCACGAGGGTCTCGGCCTGGAAATCGCCGTCGCCGTGGAACTCGAAATAGATGCCGAGTCCGGACAGGTCGAGGTTGGAGTGCGCCATGGCGGCCCGGCACACGTCGGCCACCTCGTCGGGCAGAAATCCCTCGCGACCGGTTTCCAGGTCGACCATCACCAGCACCCGGTGACGGCGACCGGTCCGCCTGGCCTCGGCCTGCAAGAGGTCGAGCACGTCGCGGTCGGACACCAGGCTGCCGTCGGTCATGGCGATGCACTCGGCGATCTCGCAGTAGGCCGGCGACCGCAGCAACCAGTAGGGTCCCGGAACGCCGCTCTCGCAGAGCCGGTTGACCGCCGTGAGCCGCGTCTCGGCCAGGGCCTTGACCCCGCCCTCGAGCATGGCCCGGGCGATGCCGGGCTGGGCGGCCACGGCCTTGGTCACCCCCCACACGTCGATGCCGAACCGGTCGCACAGAGCACAGGCCGCCGCGGCGTTCTCGGTGATGTGCGGCAGATTGATGCGGACCGATACCGGAATCATGCGGTGTCCTCGGCAGGCTGGTCGAGCCAGCGACGGGCGAAGAGTTCGAGGGTGACGGCGTCCCACAGTTCGTTGACCAGTCCGTCGGCCCCCGCCTGGTAGGCGTCGAAGTCGGCCACGATCATATCGCCTCGCCACCAGGGACGCGAGCGGAAGCTGGCGCTGTGGACGATGTCGCCGGCGAAGTCGCGCACCCGGGGCAGCCGCAGCCAGCTGCCGGCGCTGAAGCCGGTGGAGGCGCTGGTGCGCCCGGCCGTGAGACGCCGGGCCATGCGCGCCAGCATCAGGGGCGTGCCCGACACGTTGGCCGGCAGACCGGTGTTGGCGTAGGTCACCCGGGCGAGATCGGGCAGCAGGCGTTCGAGCACGGCCACGTAGGCCTTGTTGCCGCGGCGGTCGGCGGGATCGAGGGCGAAGCAGCGGTCGCGCACGTCGTAGTCGTAGAAGACGCTGCTATCGGAGTAGAAATGACGGTCGGCGAAGATGCTGCAGAGGGTGAAATGCCGGCCGCCGCCGAATTCCTCGGTCCACTGTTCTATTTGGTAGTCGGGCGGCGTGGCGGACAGCGGTCCGGCCAGGGCGTCGGTGAACATGTCGGCCAGTGAGGGCTCCGGCACGGCGGTCCACTCGGCGACGCGCGGGGCGGCCGCGTGGCTGAGCGCGCGGTAGAAGGCGGCCATGGACCGGGGATCGCGGGCATCCTCGAGATTCGGCGAGACCACGCGCGGGCCCAACCCCAGGCGGCTGCGCCACCAGCGCAAACGGGGCTGGATGCCGAGGTCGACGATGGCCTTGCCCAGCACCACCCCGCCGCGGTAGCCGTTGAACATGCGGTCGACCGTGCCGCGGAACTGGTCGCACCGCGGCACGGTGTAGGCGTTCTGCAGGGGGCCGCTACCGTTGAGGATGGTGGCGTAGACGTCGGCGTATTCGGGAATCGTCTCGGGGTCGGGGACGACCACGTGGTGCTGCCAGGCGAGCCGATTGCAGATCTCGCCCGCCACGGTCACGTCCCCGGCACCGTCGCCGCCCATGGTCCAGGGTTCGAGCACGGCACCCTGGCGATGGGCCAGGCCCACCATGAGCCGCGAATCGAGGCCGCCGGAGAGGCTGGCGCCCGGGCGGCCCGGCAAGGCGAGCAGACGGTCGGTGGCCGCGATCAGCGTGTCGCAGACTGCATCGATCCTCTCGGCGTAAGTGGAGTCGTCGCGCGGGCCCTCGAAACCGTAGTGCCAGAACTTGCGGACCTCGCACGCGGCATCGCCGGGCCGCGCCACCGCCACGGTGGCCGGATCCTGCAGCACCACGTCCTCCAGCAATGCCTGCCGATAGAACAGGTGATGGTGCCCCAGATGCGTGGCCGCTGCCGCCGGGGCGATACGAGCAGGAAACAGGTCGCCCCGGGCCATGGGGCCGAGCAGCGAGCTGAAGCAGACGCTGTCCGGACCGTCATGCCGGTACAGGGGCATCAGGCCGTGGCGCTCGGTGATGCCGAACAAGGAGCCGTCGCGACCGTCGTGGAGCACCAGGCTGAATGGTCCCTCGAGGCGCGTGGCGAATTCAGATCCGAACTTGCGGTAGGCCAGGACGGCCGCCTCGGCATGGCGACTGGCCGCCAGGGCGTCGGCCGCGCCGCAGTCCTCGAGCGTGCGGGTGATGGACCCTTCGAGGACGCAGGTGATGTCGCCGGCCGCGTGGTGCGAGGCGCCGCGGGCGGACGGTTCGAGGTCGTTCCAGGCCACGCCGAGATAGACGGCGGAATCGCCGGTAGGACACACCGACGATTCCTGCCAGTCGAACAGTTCCAGGTCCCGCGCGAAGCGGGCGGCGATCCGACCCGCGTCCCTGCCGGGTCCGCGCAGGCGGAAGCCGAAAATGCCGGGCATTCAGTCCTCCACGGTAATCGGCACGTCCAGGACCAGCCGCCCGCCGCGGTCGCCGGGGCGGTTGTCGCCGAGGTTCTCATCCCGGAATTCCACCGCGCCGAAGTAGCCCATGCCGTCGGGCGCGGCGGGCCACTCGTCGGCGAAGGTCACCTTCAGGTCGACGGGTACGCCGGCGTACAGACGCAAGGGACCGCGGGCGCCGCTGGCGACCTCGCCGACCACCGGACTCGCGAAGAAGTAACGCTCCTCCACGTCGAAGCCCCACTCCTTCATGTCGGCGGCGATGGCGAACGCGCCCACAACCTGCAGCGTGTAGCTGGCCTCGGTCACGCCGTCGGACAACGACACGCCCAGGTCGACCTCCGTGCCGTCGAAGCCGGTCTGACGCACGGCGCGGCCGCTGGCGTCGAGAATGTTCACCGCGCAATCGGTGTGCAGGTTGGCCACGGCCTCGTCCATCACCAGGTGGAAGCTGGCGCGCGGGGTGGTGGCGTCGAGGGTGAACGGCAGGCTCCACTCGTCGGTCTCCTCGAGATCCACGGTGTGCGTCTTGAGCCAGCCCTCCAGACCGGCATGGGCGTCGCCGCGGAACACGCCGGGGAAGCTGCGAGTGACCGACAGCTTTGCCTTGGCGTCCTTGCCCGAACCCGAGCGTTTGACGCTGGTGATCGCGGCCGGCTCGACGTGATAACCGTCGGCGCTCACGGTGAGGCGGTAAGCGCCGGGATCCATGGCCATGATGGAGCTGACCACGTTGATCTCCCAGGTGCCGGGGAAGAGCTCGGGCTGCAGCACGGTCATGTCGGCGATGGGATCCTCGCGGGTGGCATAGCCGCCGAAGCCGCCGCGCACCCGACCCTCGGGATCGCAGATCTCGGTGAGCACCCGCGCGCCCTTGCCGGCGCCGGTGTCCTCGCTGACCTCCAGCCGCACGCGCATGGCCGTGGCACCGGCCGGCACGTCCACGTAGTAGCGACGGACCCAGCTCGGCGGCAGATCCTTGCCATTCCACGTGGCCATGAACTCGTTCTCCACCGTCAGTGGCGTTCCCACCACCACCGTGTTCCAGAGGTAGAATTCGCGCGCAGCGAGTCCACTCAGATCGCCGCCGGCCTGGCTGCCGATGACGCGAGCCGAGTAGAGACCCGGCTCGGCGAGCTTCTTGCCGTCGTACTGCAGCGACACCGTCATGGCGCGCTCACCGCGGATGTAGTCCTTGTTCGTGACGACCTTCAGCCAGTCGGCCTCGCTCTTGAAGCTGAAAGACCGCAGGAAGCTGTCGCGCTCGTCGGCGGTGACGTCGGGATGGAAGATGGGCGTGACGTCGAACTCCACGGTCTCGGGCGCCACAGGCACGCCGCCCGGCACGCGCCAGTACGCCGCCGAGGCCTCGCCGTCGTCCTGGAACGGGCAGGCCGTCCGCACGTGGTACCAGAGCACCTCGTGAGCCGACTCGCTGCCGGCCAGCTTCTGCAGCAGGGGCCAGGTGTCGGGCACGTTCACCAGACCGCCGCCCTGGGTGTTGAGTTCGAGACCGGCGATGGGGCGAGCGCCGGCGATGACCGCGCGCTTCATCAGGCCCCAGTGGGTGTCGAGGCCCTCGGCGCGGCTCGCCGAGAGCAAGAGCGCGATGGCGCCGGCGCACTCGGGCGCGGCCATGCTGGTGCCGTTGAAGCGGGCCGACCCGTCGTTGAATCCGGGCACCGTGGACAGGGCCGAGCCAGGAGCCACGACGTCGGGCTTGGGCGTCTCGCCGCCGCGGCTCGAGAAGGCGAACATGGTGTCGCGGGTGAGGCGGGCGTCGTAGAGGTCGGCCGCGGTGGTCATGGACAACGACGCGCCCACCGAGATGATGCTCTCGCAGGTGGCGGGGATGCCGATGGTCGACAGACCCGGGCCCTCGTTGCCGGCGCTGGTGCAGACGTAGAAGTCGGGGTTGTCGGCCATCAGCTCGTCGAGCCAGGCGCCCATGGCGTCGTCGCCCTCCTCCACCGAGCCGATGCCGAAGCTCATGTTCACCACCACGGGCATGCCCCAGCGCTTACCGAATTCCACGGCGTGCTCGTAGGCCTTCTTCATGCTGGAGGTGCGGGTGGCGCCGCCGGCGAGGCGGTTGTCGCCCAGCTTGCAGCTGATGACGAAGGCGCCGGGCGCCGCGCCGTGGAGGTCGGCCTGGTCGTAGACCTGGTGACCGGCGGCGATGCCGGCGCAGTGCGAACCGTGACCGCCGTCGTCGAAGTGGAACTCGGCGACCGGCGCCTCGGGAGCACCGAGGAAGTCGGCGTCTTGGCGCACGTTCACGGCCCAGGCCATGAGGGTGCGGCTCTCCGGGGCGCTGTCGTTGCCGAGTCCGAAGCTGTCGAAGTTCACGTGGTAGTCGCGCAGCACCTGCTCGCCGGCCAGATCGCCGTCACTGTTGGTGTCGACGGCCACGAGCCACACGCGCTCGCTGGTGCGCTCCTCGGCCACGGTGGCTGCGGCGGTCTCGTTCTGCGCCTGCAACTGCTCGTAACCCTTGCCCAGGCCGAGCGCACTCTCGACGGCGGCGCGGTCGGCCTGCCAGACGAGGAAGCCGAACACGTCGCCGGTGTCGCCGTCGTCGTTGAGGTCGTAGACGTCGGGATTGTTGAGGAACTCGGGCTCGCCGATGGAGCCGATGAAGACCTTGCCGTCGGTGGGCGGTGCGACGGCCAGGGCGCCGGCGCCCTTGAGCTGCAGGCCGTCCTCGGCGCGCCACACGCTCAGGTCGGCGTCCCACTCGGCCGCCTCGGTGGACCAGTCGCCCTCGGTGGAGAAGTCACGCACGTCGACCACCTTCACCAGACCGCTCGAGGTGGTCTGCATGCCGGGCGCGAAGATGTCCACACCGGTGTCGAGGATCGCGACGACCACGCCGCGGCCGTCCCACTCGGGGTGCGCGGCGCGCCAGTCCGCAGCTCCCATGTCGTTGTTGGGCAGGAAATTCCAGTCATCCTGGGCAGCCAGTGGCGCGGCCAGGGCCAGCGCCACGAGCAGCGCGGCCGAGACGGCGGGAGTGCGGAACGAGCGGATGCGGGACATGAAGGACCTCCGAGGATCGACGCGGATAAGCGGCAGGCAACCGGACAATTATAGGCGCGGAGTCGGGGCGGAACAAGAGATCCGGCTCCCACGAGGTTGACGCGGGCGGCGTTCGCAACCACCGTGTCGGGGCCGGACGCCCGTCGCCGGAACCATCAGAATCCACTGTTCCGCAGGAAGGATCGCCTCATCATGCACGATCTCACGAAGAAGGGCCTCCACACCCAGGTCATCCACGCCGGCCAGGGCGCCGACCCCTCCACCGGCGCAGTCTCGGTGCCCATCTACCAGGCCAGCACGTTCGCGTTCAAGAACGCCGATCACGGCGCGGCGTCCTTCCGGGGCGACAAGGACGGCGGCTTCATCTACACCCGCCTGGGCAACCCGACGATCATGGCCCTCGAGGAGAGCGTCACGACCCTGGAGAAGGGCTTCGGCGGCATGGCCTGCGCCACGGGCATGGCGGCGGTGAATCTGGTCTACTACGCGCTGCTGTCGCAGGGCGACCACGTGGTGTGCGGCGACTCGGTGTACGGCCCCAGCCGCCTGGTGCTCGAAAACGAGTATCCGCGGTTCGGCATCAGCGCCGACTTCGTGGACGCCAGCGACGTCGCGAACATCGCCGCGGCCATGAAGCCGAACACGAAGCTCGTGTACCTGGAGACGCCGGCCAATCCCAACCTCAAGCTCACCGATCTGGCTGCTGCCATCGAGATCGCCCACGCGGCCGGCGCGCTGGTCTGCGTGGACAACACTTTCGCCAGCCCGCTGCTGCAGAACCCGCTGGAACTCGGCGCCGACCTGGTCCTTCACAGCATGACCAAGTTCATCAACGGCCACACCGACGTGGTCGCCGGCATGGTGGTCGCCAAGGACGAGGAGCTGTACAAGCGCGTGCTCAAGGTCCACAAGAACCTCGGCGGCACCATGGATCCCCATCAGGCGTGGCTGGTGCTGCGCGGCATCAAGACCCTCGGCATGCGCATGGAACGGGCGCAGGACAACTGCCTGAAGCTGGCCAAGTTCCTGGAGCTGCATCCCAAGATCGACTGGGTGCGTTACCCGTTCCTGGAGAGCCATCCCCAGTACGACCTGGCGCGGAAGCAGATGCGCGGCGGCGGCGCGGTGATGAGCTTCGGGGTAACGGGCGGTCTCGAGGGCGGCAAGAAGCTCATGGACAACCTCGAACTCTGCACCCTCGCGGTCTCCCTCGGGGGCATCGAGACCCTCATCGAGCACCCCGCCAGCATGACCCACGCGGGCATGTCCCAGGCCGAGCGCGAGAAGGCCAGCATCACCGACGACCTGGTCCGGATCGCCGTCGGTTGCGAGGATTACGCCGATCTGGAAGCGGACCTGGCTCGGGTCCTCGATACGATCTAGACTGTGACGGTCGGGGGCGCCCTTCCGGCGCCCCCACCCTCGACCACGGGAGTACCATGAACGAGCAGTGGATCCGCGCCGACAGGATCATGAGCGCCTGGAGCGACATCGACTGGAAGGCCGACTTCACCGCCCACCCGCTGCTCGACCCGGAATTCCTGACCCGCTCATCACGCCTGCACCGGTTCCTCCGGCTGACCCACGAGCGCATTCGCGACGACGACCGAACGTACCACCGCGAAGCAGCTCGCCTGGTGCGGCCGCTGGGCGCCAAGTCCGACGAGATTCCTCCCTGCGCCGACGACGTGCTCATCGTCTCGGAGTTCCTGTCCGAGGCCGACGTCTACCTCCAATCAGCCATCGACCTGTTGCCCGATGCCGCCGGTCGCGCCATCGCGCCGCTGGAAGCGGTCACCGCCACCCATGATCTGCGCAGCCTCCTCGGCCTGGTCTTCGAGAGCGACGACCGGAGACTGGGCTACGAAGCCCTGCGCAAGATCTACCTGGCCGACCTCCTGCTGGACATCGACCACTCGCGCCACATCCAGGACGGCCCCTTGCACCTGGCCTACTTCGAGGAGTCCCTCGGGCGTGCGCTCTGGCGGTACAAGACCCAGGAGTATCCGGTCAACATCGGCTTCCGGATCGCGGACGACGACGAGACCATCCACTACACCACCCGGCCCCGCGAGGACGACCAGGTCTGGCATTTCGATTCGTCATTCATCGAGACCCAGCTCGCCGGTCGCAGCGTCTCCCTCGACGTGCTCTACCACAGCTGCCGCTTCAAACGGTCGGCCGACCGGGCGAGCTTCGAGGTGGTCGACGGCCGGCACCGGGTGCTGGAGCAGGTGCGCTGGCAAGAGATGAAGCAGCACCGCAGCGGTTCGATCCTGTCCAAGATGCTACGCAAGGGATTCAGCAACCCCGGCGCCATTGAGGACCTCCTCGGCGCCACGTTCATCGTCCACGACGAGGACTCCCTGGACGACCTCATCGGCCTCCTGGACACCGGCATCGGCAACCCTTTCGGCTGGCGCGACGTCACCGACACCCTGGGCGCCGAGCCCGCAGGCAGCCGCCTCAACCAGCACAGCGGCAAGGGTTTCCGGGTCTTCAAGGGCAACATGGATCTGTTGTTTCCGGGTCGTTTCCCGGGCCAGGCGCCCTACCGGTTCACCGTGGAGATCCAGATCCACACCCTGGAGAGCTTCCTGCGCACGGTGTGCGGCACCCACCACGCCAATCATCTGGCGCTCAAGCTCAGGCAGTTCCTGAAGGGACTGGTGCCGGTGCTCTTCCCCGCGGCCATCTACGGCACCGAGTGGCTGCAGCGGGACGAGATCGGCTAGATCGGATCCACTAGATAGTGGCGTGAACGTCGTACCAGCCGCTCAACTGTCCGCCGGCCGCGGCGTTGCGTAGGCGCGTGCGGGTGGCCTCGGCCGACTGCCAGGCGCCGTCACCGAGCCAGGGCAGCGGTCCGGAACTGTGCTCGGAGCGAAAGAAGCGCCCGGCCCGCTTGACCAGCAGGGGTCGATCGAAGCCGAGACACCGCATCACTCGACGCGCGACGCGGTCGCCCAGATGGCGCCGGTTGGCGAGTTCGCGGAAGCTCACCTGGTTGATGACCTTGAATCGGCCATAACCCACCGACTCCAGGTGATCGATCAGTTCCTCGGCGTCGTCGCCCATCTCGAACGAGATGTAGGGGGGCCGAGCCTCGCGGCTCAGGGCGAGGATGCAGAGGCGGTCGGCGCCCTCGATGTCCACCTTCAGGTACTCGGGAATGCCGTGGGTTTCGAACAGCTGGTCCAGGGTCACGCCCGGCACCGCGACGGTGCCCACGGGGCGCCGCTCCTCGACCCGATCGGCGTACAGCGAACTGGAGCCGAGGTCCTGGCCCGAGAGGTTCAACTCCACCGGTTCGCCGCCCGGGGAGATGGCGCCGTGCACGCAGGTCAGGCGCCCCGCTGCGATCTCGGCCGCGAACCGCTGGCCGGCGGCCGCCACCAGATCGGGATTGGCCTCCACGGCGACCACCCGGTGGCCGCTCTCCAGGTAGTAGGCCGTGTCGGCCCCGTCGTACATGCCGATGTCGAACACGCTCTTCACGAACCCACACTCCCGGGATGATCTCTCCTGCACAACGGATCAGGCTAAGTTATAACGTGGCCTGGGCCCGCACCACCCCGGAGCCGAGAGCCAGGCGCGCCACGGCGGCTGCGTGCCGGACATCGGTCGCGGCGATCCGCGGACGGGCTACGGTCAGGATTCCCTCGAGCTGAGGCGAAGCGGCCGGCAGTTCGTCGGCCGTGGCGAGTTGCACATGCAGCACGACCCGTCCGCCGGCACCGGCGGCCACGGTGATCATGTCGCGTAGGCGCACCACATGTTCCACGCGCTCGACGAACGTCTCCACGTGACCGACGAGCATGGCCTGGGCCAGGGATCGGCCCGCGAGCAAGGCTCCCTCCAGCAAGCGGAGGTGCTCGGCCAGGGGCGG
>PIVY01000015.1 GCA_003353795.1 bacterium | reverse complement strand
GCTCTCCAGCAGCGACTCGTTGAACGCCGCGCAGTTGATCTGCACGAAGGGCTTTTCGCGACGTAGTCCGAGGCGGTGAATGGCGTGCGCCACCAGTTCCTTGCCCACGCCCGACTCGCCGAAGATGATCACCGTGGCGTCGCTCTGGGCGGCCTTCTCCACCAGGTCGAACACCCGCTTCATGGCCGGCGACTGTCCCACCATGCCGCAGAAGTCCGAGGTGTCCTGGAGTTTTTCCTGGAGCTGGACGATGCGTTGCTCGGCCTCGATGAGATCGCTGATGTCCGTAACGTTTTCCACCGAGGCGATGATCTCGCCGTTCTCGTCGCGAACCAGTTGCGAACTCTTGAGCACCTTCCGGCACTGCCCGTCCTTGGTGAACATGTGACAGTGCTGGCGGATCTTGCCGCCGGCCGAGAACAGCTGACACCAGTGGTCGCCGCAATGCAGCCGCGTCTGGGCACACTGGTCGCAGCCCAGGATGGTGCAGAGCTGGCCCTCGAGTTCCTCCCGGGAGTAGCCGGTCATGCGGACGAGCGCCTCGTTGACCATCATGATCTTGCCGTCAGGCGAGACCAGGAACAGGCCGTCGTGCATGCTGTCGACGACATCGGCGAGGACGGACGGAATGGCGTCGCGATTCATGGGCGCTCCTCGGGGCCGGGGTGAGTATTCAAGTGTATAACTCTGTCTATGCGATCGTCAAATGCTGCCATCTGCAAATACCATTAACAGGCTATTAATTCAATGGTTTATGGATAATCAATTGTGGCCCGCGTCTTGCGTTTCCCGCCTGACTGGACGCGCTCCGCAAGGGGCGTAGTTCGGAAGATGATCGTGCTCGACGAAAGACGGGCGTCGGGCACGATCTTGAACGGGACGCGCTGGCGCCGTGCGTCGACGCTGCGTGTCCCTCGGGGCCCAGGACCTGCGGACACCTGGGCCCCACCCCTGCCCCCGAGCACGGCCCCACCTCTCGCTCCCGTCTCGCAGCACCCCCACGTACACCGATCTCTTCGTTGCCGATCCTCGCCATAGCTACGGCTATGGCTGCGGTCGGCGCCTTGATCTCGGCGCACGTGGGGGTGCCGCGCTCGGTCCGCGAGAGGTGGGGCCGTGCTCGGGGGCAGACTCGTGAATGAGAAGAGGCCGGATCCCCTGGGGAAGGGATCCGGCCTCTTGCTTTGGCGCTGCGCGCGGAACTCAGTGGAATACGTTGTAGAGGCGGCGTTTGATCTTCTTGGTGGGGGTCTTCTCGAACTCCTCGAACAGGAGCTTGAAGCGGGTGATGGCCGCGTACTGGGGCACCACCTTGTTCAGTTCCTGGCGGTTCTTCTCCATGATGTCTTCGAGTTGTTTCTCGCCGATGCCGTCCTCGTCGGCGCGGTCGAGATCGGGATGGATGAAGGCGCAGATCTTGCCGCCGCAATCCATGATCAGCGACTCGGAGACGTAGGGCAGGTTATTGAGCCTGGCCTCGACCTCCTCGGGGTACACGTTCTGGCCCGAGGCGGTGAGGATCATGTTCTTGGAGCGGCCGGTGAGGAAGAGGAAGCCGTTCTCGTCGAGGCGGCCGAGGTCGCCGGTGTGCAGCCAGCCGTCCTCGTCGATGGTCGCCGCGGTGGTCTCGGGATCCTTGTAGTACCCCAGCATCACGTTCTCGCCGCGCACCAGGACCTCGCCGATGCCTGCGGTCGCGTCGGTGATCTCGATCTTGCACTCGAGGTAGGGAATGACCTTGCCGACCGAGCCCAGCGGCGGATTCTGCTCCACCACCGAGTAGCTGATCAGGGGGCCGCACTCGGTCATGCCGTAGCCGTTGGCCAGGGGGAAGTCGATGCTGCGGAAGAAGGCGTCGGCTTCCTCGGCGAAGGCCGCGCCGCCGATGACCACTTCCTGGAACTCGCCGCCGAACACGGCGGAGATCTTCTTGCGGATACGCTTGTAGATCACCTTGTTCAGCGCCGGCACCTTCATCATGGCCTTCAGGGCCGGCGATTCGAGCTGGGGCTTGATCCGTGACTTGTAGATCTTCTCGATGATCAGCGGCACCGACAGCACGACCACGGGCTTCACGTCGGAAAAGGCCTGGGTGAGGATCTTGGGCGTGGGCAGCCGGTCGATGAAGGTCATGTGACAGCCGCCCACCGACGGTGCGATGAGGTCGAAGGCGCAGCCGTAGCAGTGGGCCAGGGGCAGGAAGCTCACCACCCGCCGGTTCTTGACGATGTCGAGCGAATCCATGTAGTAGCGGGCATTCACGATGAGGCTGTGATGATTCAGCATCACGCCCTTGCTGAAGCCCGTGGTGCCGCTGGTGTAGACGATGGTCGCCATGTCGGTGCCGGGAACCGGGTCGAACTGCAGCGTGGTGGGCGACAGGCGGTCCTTGAACCGCTCGAGGTGGTCCGTGGGCGCGGCCGCGACGAAGTCTGGGAGTTCGGCGAGGCGGTGGTCGCGAAGGCTGAAGTCCTCGAGCCGGAAGATGCCCTTGAGCTTGCGCATGTGCTCTTCGTCGAGCTTGTCGTAGATGGGATCCGATGCGAAGAGCAGCACCGCGTCGGAGTGAGTGACGATGTGGTGGATCTCCTCGCCCGTGAAATCCGGGAGGATGGGGACGATGACCGCACCGTAGGTGAGGGTGGCGAAGTAAGTCACCGCCCAGTGCGCGCTGTTGCGGCCCACCACGGCGATCTTGTCGCCGCGCTCGACGCCGGCCTCCTGGAAGATGTAGTGGAGCTGGAGGATACGGCTGGCGACCTCGCCGTAGGTGAGGGTGCCGCCCCGCCAGTCGCTGTAGCAGGCCAGGTCCCAGTTCTCGCGCGTGGCCTTGGTGAAGCTCTCGATGAGGTTCTCGTTGAGCATGGTATACTCCCAGGCTAGGAAATCAGGAGCGTCAAGATACCGTAAATTCACCAGGATGACGCCAAAAAAACGCCGCCCCCGGAACACAGGGGCGGCGTTGGTGCGTCGTTGGAGCAGCGAGCCGAACTAGCGGCGGGAGCCCATGAACAGTCTCAGCACGTACCAGAACATCAGGGCGATACTGGCGAAGAGTTCCAGGGCGGCGCCGACGAAACGGTCGTCGGGGAAGGTCACCAGGATCCGCTGCGTATCGTAGAGCACCGCCGCGCCGGCCAGGGCCACCATGCCAACGGAGAACCAGGTGCCCAGCTCGAATCCGAAGACGACGCCACCGACGATGGCCATCAGCGCCACCACGCCGGCCCAGCGCAGGATGCTGCCCAGGAACGAGAAGTTCTGGCGCATGGAGAGGGCGATCATGGTCAGCAGCGTGAAGCCGATCAGCGTGACCGCGGCCGCGCTCTGGATCGCGCCCGGAGCATAGGCGTTGGCGATCACCAGCATGGGGGCGAAGATGATGCTCTGGCCAAGCACGTAGATGAACAGACCGCCGTACTGGCTGCTGATGGATCCAGCGCTGTAGGCGATACGGCGACCCAGCCAGCCCACCACCATGAAGCCACCCAGGATCAGAAGCCAGTTCACGCCCATGACGAACTCGGTGATGGCCATGGCCGCACCGGTCTTGAACAGCACGATCTCGATACCCGTGAACGCCACGATGGCGGCCGCCAGGTGGCCGTAGACACGGCTCAGGAAGACGCCGCGCATGGAGGCGAGCTGGTCGGTCTCCAGGGCGTCGGCGGTGGCGTGGGGCTGCTGGCGGGGATCGTGGGACTGCATGCCGGACCTCTCGCTGAGTGAATCGATACGTCGGACAGTATAATACGGAATGGAAACTACGGTTCCGGCGGCGCCTAGACCATCCGCCATCCCTTGCCCGCCTCCACCTGCTTCTCCAGTTCGATCTCGTCGCGGATGGCGATACCGTAGCAGCCGGTGGTCGGCACGTTGGGCTTGAGCATGCGGATCTTCTCCATGCCGCCGATGCGGAAGTCGTTCACGATGAATCCGCGGCGCTGGAAGAAACGCAGAGCATCCAGGTTGTCGTTGGTGGTGATGACCCAGATGTGGCTGCAGCCCTCGGCCCTGGCGGCGGCTTCCACGGCCTGCAGCAGCTCCGAACCGATGCCCATGTACTGGCAGAGCGCATCCAGGCTCACCAGCTCGCAGCGATCGCCCTCGATGTGGTAGGTGGCCAGGCCGACGCGCTCGCCGTCCTGCACCGCGATGAAGCCGGGCAGCTCAGTGGGGTCGTGCACCAGCTCGCGGCTGACGAGGAAGGTGCCGCCGAAGAGAAGTTCGGTGCGCTCGCGCACCCAGGCCTGATCGGCTTCCGAGAGGTTGGTGATCTTCATCCGGCGACCTCTTCTGCAGGACGGAACGTCGGGACCATTGCAGAAAAGGTGGTCAATGGGGGCGCTGCGGGCAAGGGCATTGCCGACCGGCGACCAGGATCGCCGGCCGGCTGCCGCGGATCAGGCCGACGGGGTCTTCGGCCCGGGATAATCGTCGGAGATGTAGGCCTCGAGAGTGCGGATCTTGGTCTCGTGATCCTTGGCCTTGGCCTTGACGAGATCGCCGATGGAGAGCACGCCGCACACGGTCTGGTCGTCCATCACGGGCAAGTGCCGGATCCGCTTCTCGGTCATGACGCTCATGGCCTCGTCGATCGGTGTATCCGGAGTGAGGTAGACGATCGTTCGCGACATGACCTCGTGAACCGGCGTATCCCGGGCGGTGCGGCCTTGGACCGTGACCAGGCGCAGGTAATCGCGCTCGGTGATGATGCCTACCAGCGCCCCGTTCTTGATCACCAGCATGGCGCCCACGTTCTTGGCGACCATCTCGGTGACAGCCTCGAAGACGCTGGCCTCCGGGCTGACGGAGTAGATGTTCTGACTGTCCTTGCGGTCGAGAAGCTCCTGCACACGCATGTCGCTTCCTCCTTCGTCGGTCTTCGTTCAGGCAGATTCCGGCCGCAGCAGGCGGCGGGACCAAAGCACGGCCAGGACGGCGGTCGCCAGGAGCAACGCGCCGGTGGCCTGATGGATCGTCGTCACGATCACGTCGGCGGCATGGGGCCCCCCGTCGGGGGCCGTGAGATTGCGGACAAAGAGCGCCGCGAAACCCAGGGCGAACTGCAGGGCGAGCCCGTGCAACAGGCCGTGGCCGAGGCGCCGCAACTCGGGGAATTCGCGCCGGCGCAGGATGAGCCGGCTGGCCAGGGCGATACCGAAGCCGAGCACCAGCACGGCCACGGTGATGTGGGCGTGGAGCGCGCCATCGGTGTGGCGCAGGAGCGAGCCGAGACTGAGCTGGACGACCAGCGAGCCCAGGACCAAGACGGCGAGATTGCGATCGAGGGCCGCGCCCCCGACCACCGTCCCGACGGCCTCGCGCCAGCGTCGGGTGGAGAAGGCGGCGATGGCCACCATGGTCCCGAAGAACACCTGACCGGTGACGCCGTGGATCACGGCCAGCCAGAGGTTGGGGCGCGTGATGGACGGGTCGTCGCTCAGGGTGAAGTGGCCGGTGACTCGCAGCCCGCCCAGCAGTCCCTGTACGATCACCAGGATCAGAGCGCCGAACCCGAGATTGCGTAGCCAGGATCGTTCCTCGGTGCGCCAGAGGTGGACCGCCAGCACCAGGGTGGTCAGGCCCACCAGCGACCCCAGCAGACGGTGGACGTGTTCGTAGTAGATTCCGCCGGTCATGCGTGACAGCGGATAGAGGAACATGTTGTAGCCGTAGGAATTGGGCCAGTCGGTGACCGCCAGGCCCGCCTGGCTGCCGGTCACGATGCCGCCGGCGACGAGGAGCAGGAACGTGGCGGCGGCGGCCACCGTGGCGAAGGTCGGCAGGCCGTGACGCGCCAGAGGAGCGTCGGCCCCGGTGGCGCGAGGTCGGGCCAGGACCGCGCCCACGGCTCCGAGCAGGCCCGAGAGTAGGAGCCAGCCCGGCACCCACCAGACTGCCGACGGCACCAGGCTGTTCGGCGCGTCGGTCCGGCTGAGCAGGCTGCCCAGCACGAGGATGTTGAGTGCGCCGGCCAGCAGGCCAGCTTGCAGACCGCCCATGATCCCGCGACCGGCGAACCGTCCGGCCATCCAGCCCCCCGCCCCGAGGCAGATCACCAGCAGGGCCATCAGCAACCACGCCGGCGCGTTGATGCCGGGGAACCGGCACACGTAACCCACGGTCCACATGGCCACCGTGGTGCCGAAGCCCAGGGCAAGCAGATCGCTGCCCCGGTGGTAGGGATGGTCGGCCGCGTGGGACGGCGTCGGCATGGGCGCATCCTTCTGTCGTGCGGGTCGGGTGGAAATTTCTGGTCGAAACCCCGGTTCGACAATACATTACCAATGATATCGATATTCAACCAGTCCGGTTTTTTGCGAAGTCGGACCTGCACCGGAGACCGCTCGATTCCATGCTGCGCGACCTGCTCGTTCTTTCCAAGGCCCGGCTCTGCCTCATGGTCCTGATCACGACCCTGGTGGGCTACCTGCTGGCCGTGCCCACCCCGGTGTGGACCGTGCTCTTGGCGACGCTCGCCGGTACCCTCTTGACCGCCTTCGGCGCCAATGCTCTGAATCAATATCTCGAGCGGGACATCGATGCGCGCATGGTCCGTACCCGGCTCAGGCCGCTGCCGGCGGGCCGTCTGTCGCCCCAGGTCGCGATGATCTACGGCGTGGCCGTGTGCATGGTCGGGACCTTCGTGTTGCTGGCCTGGAGCGGACCCGTACCGGCCGGTCTGGCGGCGATCACGATCCTGCTCTACGTGCTGGTCTACACGCCGCTCAAGCGCCGCAGTACGCTGAATACCCTGGTAGGCGCCGTGTGTGGCGCCATTCCGCCGCTCATCGGCTGGTCGGCGGGCACCGGTGGGCTGGAAACCGGCGCCTGGCTGCTGTTCGCCCTGCTCTTCGTCTGGCAGATGCCGCACTTCCTGGCCCTGGCCTGGATGTACCGCGAGGACTATGCCCGCGGCGGTCTCAAGATGCTGCCCGTGGTCGACCCCGAGGGCCACATCACGTTTCCGGTGACCGTGGTCTTCGCATTCCTGCACCTGCCGCTGGGACTGCTGGTGACCCTGCTGGGGGTCGCCGGACCGTGGTTCGCATTCGGCTCGCTGCTGCTCGGTCTCTGGTGGGCCTGGCTCGGCCTGCGACTCTATCGCAGCCATAGCGACCGCGATGCACGGCGCGTCTTCCTGGCCAGCCTGGCCTACCTGCCCCTGGCGCTCTTCCTCATGGTGGCCGACCGAGGTCCCGGCCGCGCGGAAGATGCGTGGCTGGAGACCGCGCCGCAGCCCGCCGAGGTGGCCGCGACTCCGCCGACCAGCGGTCCACCGAGGAACGACCAGTGAGCGAGATCGAACCCTCGTCCGGACCACGACGTGGCCTGCGCGGCGCCTGGTGGGTGGCCATCGCCGTGGGAATCTTCTTCGTGCTCGTCGCGGTGGTGCAGATCGGTGCGGTCCTCAAGAGCCGCGACCGCGAGGTGATCGGGGATGGGCGGGATCCTGCGTCCTACGGATTCGACCTCGCCAATCTCACCGTCTCCCGCCACGTGCTCGCCGCGGCCATGACCAAGGACCAGATCCAACCTCTGGAGATCAACGGCCGGCTGACGCCCGCGCAGGTCGATTCGCTCAACCGCGCCGAGCGCGGCAAGTACCTGGTGTCCGAGGATCGCGTGATCGGCGTGAAGGTCGGCGGTGTGGCCCGGGCCTACCCGGTGCGCGTGCTCGACTGGCACGAGGTGGTCAACGACACCATCGGCGGCGTCCCGGTGGCGATCTGCTGGCATCCGCTGAGCGGCGCGGCCGTGGCGCTGGACCGGCGCCACGGCGACGAGGTGCTGGAACTGGGGATCAGCGGTCTGGTCTGGAACTCCCACCATTTGCTCTTCGACCGGCGACCCGATGCCGTGGGCGAGTCGCTGTGGGCGCCGCTTCTGGCAGCGGCGGTGGCGGGTCCGGCGGCGGGCGACCAACTGGCGGTGATCCCGTCGGCACTGGTGCCGTGGTCCCAGTGGAAGCTGGCGAATCCCGCGACCACGGTGCCGTATCCCGATTACGACATGCGCGCTGCCTACAAGCGTGACCCCTACGGCGCCTATTCCAGCAGTGATCTTTTGCGTTTCCCCGTGGAAGATTTGCCGCCCCTGGCCGACGGTCAGAGCCTCAAGGACCAGATGCTGATCGGCGGTAGCACCATGACCGTCGTGCCCACCATCGCGCGGATGCACGCGTTCCGGTTCGCGGTCCTGGCCATGGGGCTCCGCTGATTCCACCGCATTCGTAACCGCCCAGGTGAATCGGGCCCTTGACGCCCTGCGCGCGGAGCGTTTCGATGGTGTCGCCGCCATCGTCACGAGCCCGGAGGCCACCGCTTGAGCCTGCGCATCCTCATCGTCAACAGCACGTTCTACCCGCAGGTCGTGGGCGGGGCCGAGATGTCGAGCTGGCTGCTCGCCAAGGAGCTGACGGCCCGCGGCCACCACGTGGATGCGCTGGCGACCACCGGCTACCTCGATGAGGGGCCGCACCGCGAACTGGCTGCTCGCAAGCTCGACGGCATCAGCGGCGAGATCCTCGAGGCCGCCAGCGGCGGTCACCAGCACCTGCTCGTTCGCGATGGTGAGCCGCCGGCCAACCTGCTGACCCGCGGGCGCCACCACTTCGCCCAGATTCACGATCCGCGCTGGCGTAGCCTGGCTTTCCAGGCTCTGCATCGCTGCGAGCCCGACCTGGTGCACACCAACACCATCGTCGGACTGAGCGCGGCCGTCTGGGAGGCCTGCCACCTCGAGGGCGTTCCGGTGCTGCACACCCTGCGCGACTACCACCTGCTCTGTCCGCGGACCACCCTGCAGCGGTCGAGCGGCGAGCAGTGCCACGGCGGGCCGCTGCCCTGCCAGGCCTTGCGATTCCTCAAGCGCCGGCACACCGACGGCGTGAGCCTGGCCACGGCGCCCTCGCGATTCGTGCTCGACCGCCACGCGGCCTACGGATTCTTCAAGGACATCCGCCGCGAGGTGGTGCCCAACGCCTGCGAGAGTGATGCGCCTCCGTACAAGGATCCACCCACCGACGGTGTCCGCGGTCTCTACCTCGGCCAGCTCGACCATCACAAGGGCGTGGGCGTGCTGCTGGAAGCTCTGGCCGAGTACCTGCCGCAGGCGCCCGAGAGCTTCGGATTCGACATCGCCGGCCACGGTCCCCTGCAGTTCCAGGTCGAGGCTTTCTGCGCTCACTGGGAAGGCCGCGTCCGGTTCCACGGCATGGTCCAGGGCGAAGAGAAACGCGCCCTGTTGAAGGACTGCGCGTTCGTCGCGGTGCCCTCCGTGTGGCACGACAACTTCCCGCGCACCATGCTCGATGCCTACATGTTCGGTCGGCCGGTGATCGGCGCTCACCGCGGCGGCATTCCCGAGGTGGTCCGCGACGGCGAGACCGGCACCATCATCGAGCCCGAGCCGCCGGCGTTGGCCTCGGCCATGGCTCGATACGTCGGCGATCCCGAGCTTCGCCACGAGCACGGGAGGGCAGCCCGCCGCCTTGCCGACCGGTACACCCTGGCCTTCCAGGTCGATCGCTTCTGCGATCTGTACGCCGGCCTCACCGGAGATGCCGCGCCATGATACGAGCGGTCTGGATGAGCGGTACTGCCTGGCTGACCCGCGCCAGGTTACCGGTGATCTTCCTGCTCGCGGTGAGCTGGCTGCTCTGCCTGGCCATCGCCGCCACCGAACCCGTGGACCGCGACGAGCACATGTACCTGGCGGCAGCCAGTTTCGTCGGCGAGGCCCGCCTGTACGAGGACGTCGCCTTCTTCCAGCCTCCCTACGCGGCCTGGGTCTACGCCGGCTGGGATGCGTTGACGCCCGGCGAATGGGTGTTGTTGCCGGCGCGGATGCTCAAGGTGCTCCTGGCGGCGGGCATGGTGCTGGCGCTCTTCGCCTTGCTGCGCCGCCTGGGGGCCGACAACCTGCTGGCGGCGATCCTGATCTTGCTGCTGGTGCACACGAGCCCGGTCCGCGGCGTGGTCGGGCTGGCGCGGAACTACGACTTGGCTCAGCTGGCGATCCTGGGCTCGTTGCTCCTGATGCCGCTGCGCCCGGGCGACGACGATGGTCGCTGGCGCCTGATCATCGCCGGCGTGCTGGCAGGGCTGGCCGTGGGTTTCAAGCTGACCTACCTGGCCCCGGCCCTGGTGGTGGTCGCCTGGCCGCTGATCGCGCCCACGACCCTGGCTGCGGGGCGGCGGGAAACGTGGTGGACGGCGGCCGGCTGCCTGCTCGGACTCGCGCCGCTGTTCATCCTGATTGCCGTCACGGACCCAGCGGCCCTGCGCTTCAACCTCGTCGATTACCACCTGCTCAACGCCGACTGGCAGGCGCAGAACGGCCTCGGTCGTTGGCTCGGCTCCGACCTGCGGCGCCTCTATCGCTATGGCGATCTCGCCGGTCTGACGGTGCTGGCCGTGGTGGCGGCGATCCTGGTCATCGTACGCGGCCGCGACTGGTCGGTGACCGTCTGGCGGCTGGCGCTCTGGCTCGTTGCGGCGGGTGTCGCGATGCTCGTGATCCCGCGGCCGGTGCAGACCGCATATTTCGTGCCGCTGTTGCTGGCGGCGGCGATGCTGGTGGCGACGGCGGCGGTGCGCCTGGAGGGTTACCACCGCACGATGCTCGCGGCCCTGGCGGGGTTCTCCTGCCTCGTCGGCGTGATCCACCACGGCGGCGACGACCTGCGCCGACTCGGCGGGCTGGGGCAGGTGGCGATCTGGCCTGCGGTCCGCCTCCACGACGCCGGTCGGACGGTGGCCGACCTCACCGCCCGCCACCCCGACCGGCCCGTGGTGTCCACCCATCCACTCTACGTGCTCGAGTCCGGCCGGCCGCTCTCAGCGCATTTTGCCGCCGGCGAATTCGGCTGGCGCCTGGGCGACGTCCTCGACCGCGAAACCCAGGAGCGATTCCACCTGGTCACGGCCCAAACTTTCGAAGACCTCATGGCCCGCGAACCTGCCTCTGCGCTGGTGGTGGAGGCCGTGGCGCCCTGGGACGCGCCAATCACTGGTTGGGCCCGAGAGGCAGGCTGGGGCCCTGCCCCGGTGGCCGGCGGCGTGCTCGCCTGGCTGCCGCCACGAGGCCCGGTGCCCGCCGGATCCCCCTGAATCCTCGTCGACTGCGATGTCGGATATTTCTCACTTGGTGTCTTGTATTTTTTACTTGATGTAAAAAATAGTATACATGCGATTCGGCATCGGCTACCCTCCGACGTGACCCCACTCCCCGGAGGTTCACCCATGTCCACCCAGCAACGTTCAGCCTGGTATGTTCTCACCGTCGGCGTGATCACTGCGGCGACCTACGTCGCCCTGGTCCTCCTTGTGAGCGTCGCGGTGGCTCCGGCTGCCTTCGCCGTCCTCGCACTGACTGCCTTGACCCCCTGGCTGTTCCAGGACGAGACCATCGACGAGCGCGAGCGATTCATCGCCCAGCGCGCGGGCGTGGCCGGGGGTGCGGCTGCCTACCTGTTCCTGGTCGCGGTCTGCATGGTGGTTTGGTGGGTCCACTACCGTGAGGATCCGCCCCTCGTCGACGTCAACATCCTGCCGCTCATCGCCATGGGCGCGTGCGTGGCCATGCTGGTCGTCCGGTCCGCCACGGTCCTCGTGCTGCACCGCGGCAATCTCGATCTGGGCGCATCGTGAGTCGCCACCCCCTGGGCAACCACGTCCGGAGGCTGCGCTTCGAGCACGGCGAAATGACGCAGCAGGATCTCGCCGACCGCTGCGGCGTGACCCGCCAGACCATCAACGCCCTCGAGGCCGACCGCTACGGCCCCAGCCTTGCGCTCGCGTTCCGCATCGCCCGGGTCTTCGGCACCGATGTGGAGTCCGTCTTCACGTGGCAACCCGACGGACGTGGGGCTGTCGATCAGTAGTCGCTTCGACGTCCAGACACGGAAACCCCCGGCATGTCCTCGCTTCGCTGCGGAGTTGCCGGGGGTTTCGCGTCTGGACGTCGAAGCGACTACTGATCGACTGCTGGGGCGTGGCCGGGGATGACGTCGGGGAGGTAGCTGAGGGAGTCGAGCATGGCGATGCCGATGAAGAGGGCGACGAAGCAGACGGCGCTGATGAGGGCGATGCGGTGGAAGGGTCTGTCCCAGCGCAGGTGCATGAAGATCTCGGCTACCAGCACGCCCTTGATGGTGGCGATGATGAGCGCCACGCCGATGTTCATGCGGCCGAGGTCCACGTAGGTCACGGCCACCGTCAAAATCGTGAGGCCGATGAGGACGGCGAAGACGGCCGCGAGCATCCACAGGGGGACCGCGTGGGGGTGAAGATTGCCGCCGCCGGGCTCGTCGTGAACGGTTCCGGTGCTTTCGGGCTCGAGGATCTGGCCGGGCTTCTCCATGTCTCTCTCCGTCTAGTGGATCAGGTAAAGCAGCGGGAACAGGAAGATCCAGATCAGGTCGACCAGGTGCCAGTAGAGGCCGCCCAGGTCCACCGCGGTGTAGTTGTGGGTGCCGAAGTCGCCGCGCGTGGCTCGCACCAGCAGCCAGGTCAGCATGCCCATGCCGGCCAGCACGTGGATCCCATGCAGGCCGGTCATCACGAAGTAGATGCCGAAGAAGATGTGCAGGTTGCGTGGAACGTCCTCGGGGGCGTGGCCGTGCGCCACGGTGATCTCGGCGTCCCGGTCGAGTTCGGCCATGACCGCGGCCGCCTCGTCGTCCACGTCGGCGTGGCCGTGATCGTCATCGGCATGTGCATCGATCTGGTCGTCGGCCGCGTGGGCGTGCTCATCGACGACGGTCTCGCCATGCCCGCCGCCGTGATCCTGCAGCGCCGCGTAGTCGAACCGTTCGCCCCACAGCAGGCCGTGCTTCCACTTGTGGGTGTACTCGATGCTCTTGATGCCCATGAAACCGAAGCCGCAGAGGATGGTCACGGCCAGCAGCCCCATGAGCAGTTTGCGCTGGCCCAGCATGGCCGCACGCACGCCCCAGGCCATGGTGAACGAACTGAACAGGAGCACGATGGTGTTGATGGCACCCAGGTTCTTGTCCAGCAGCGTGTGGGCGTAGAGGAACACTTCCGGGTGCGTGGCGCGGTAGATTGCGTAGGCGCAGAAGAGACCACCGAACATCAGGATCTCGGTCGCCAGGAAGAGCCACATGGCCAGCTTGTGGCTGTCGTACTGCTGGGCTCGCGTGTCGAAGTAGTGGGCCAGGTGGTGCTTGCCCTCGTTGCCTTGACCCGGATCGGGACTCGAGTTGGTGGCGCTGCTCATGTGCTCGAGGTCTCCTTGCTGGCGCCCGCGATGACGTAGCCCTGCACGGTCTCGTCCCATTCCTGGCCGCTGTAGTCGTACGGATCGGTCAGGACCAGGGGCTCATCGAAATTGTGATGGATCGGCGGCGAATCGGCCTGCCATTCCAGCGTGGCGCCGCCGCATGGGTTGCGCGGTGCGCGTCGACCGGCCAGCAGGCTGTGCACCAGCACGCCGCCGGCGACGAACAGACCCACGGCGAGCACATAGCTGCCGATGGACGAGATCTGGTGATAGATCTCGAACTCGGGCGGATAGTTGAAATACCGCCGCGGCATGCCCTTGGAGCCCATGATGAACTGGATGAAGAACGTGAGGTTGAAGCCGATGAACACCAGGGTCGCGCCGATGTTGGCCCACTTCATGGAGTACATGCGACCGAACATCTTGGGCCACCAGTGGTAGAGACCCGCCAGAAAGGCGATCATCGTGCCGCCCATCATGGTGTAGTGGAAGTGGGCGACGATGAAGTAGGTGTCGTGCAGGTGGACGTCCGTCGAGAGGGTCGCCAGGAACAGTCCGGTCAGACCGCCGATGCCGAAGAGCACGATGAAGGACATGGTGTAGAGCATGGGCGCGTCCATCTTGATCGACCCGCGGTACATGGTGCTCAGCCAGTTGAAGACCTTGACCGCCGACGGGATCGATACCGAGAAGGTGAGCGCCGAGAAGATCACCGTGGCGAGGTCGCTCTGGCCGCTCACGAACATGTGATGGCCCCAGACCAGGAAGCTGAAGATGGCAATGGCGATGCTCGAGTAGGCGATGGCCTTGTAGCCGAATATGGGTTTGCGACAGTAGACCGCCACCAGTTCCGAGATAATGCCCATGGCCGGCAGGATCATGATGTACACGGCCGGGTGGCTGTAGAACCAGAAGAAGTGCTGGAAGAGCACGGGATCGCCGCCCAGGGCGGGGTCGAAGATGCCGATTCCCAGGGCCCGCTCGGCTACCAGCAGGAGCACCGTGATCGCGAGTACCGGCGTGGCGAGCACCTGGATGATCGCCGTGGAGTAGAGCGCCCAGAGCATGAGCGGCATCTTGAACCAGCCCATGCCGGCGGGCCGCATCTTGTGCACGGTGACGATGAAGTTGATTCCCGTGAAGATGCTGCTGAATCCGAGGACGAATACCGACATGGTGACCATGATCACCGCGCCGTTGGTCGTCGTGGAGTAGGGCGTGTAGAAGGTCCAGCCCGTGTCCACGCCGCCCAGCAGGATCGAGAGCACGGCCATGACCGCGCCCACGGCGTAGATGTGGAAGCTGGCCAGGTTGAGTCGCGGCAAGGCCACGTCCTTGGCGCCGAGCATCAGGGGCAGCACGAAGTTGCCCAGCGCGGCCGGAATGCCCGGGATGATGAACAGGAAGATCATGACCGCGCCGTGCAGGGTGAACATGCGGTTGTAGTCGTCGGCGCTCATGATGGTCTGCGTGGGGGTGAGCAGCTCGGTGCGCACCAGCAGGGCCATGATCCCGCCCACCAGGAACGAGAAGAGGATCATGCCCAGGTACATCACCCCGATGCGTTTGTGGTCCAGGGTGAGGATCCAGGACCTGAAGCCCTTGTCGCAGGTCAGGTAGTTGCCGTGGTCGTCATGGGTGGCGGTGCCGGGCACGTGATCCGCCGTGGTCGTGGCGCCGGTATTCATCAGTGCACCTCCTCGGTGCTGGCTTCTTCGGTTTCGGTGCCCTCACCGTCGGCGGCGGCCGCCTCGTCTTCGTCCGTCCCACCCAGGCTGGAGACCGACTTGAGGTAGGCGATGATGTAGGTGATCTCGCTGTCCTTGATCTTGCCGGCGAAGGTGGGCATGACCGGCTCGTAGCCGGCGATGATCGAGGCCATGGGGTCGACGATCGATTCGCGGATGTAGTTGTCGTCCGCCACGATCTGAGTGCCTTCCTTGGTGGCGAAGCTGTGGCCGTACATGTCCACGAAGGTGGGGCCGATTCCCGCCGCGCCGGTGAGGCTGTGGCACTGCACGCAGCCCTTGCGCTGCACCAGCATCTCGCCCGCCTCGGCCGGAGGCATGGTGTCGTACAGGTTGGCCGCCTGCTCCAGCCAGGTGTCGAAGCGACCCGACTCGTGCACCGTTACCACCGAGAGCATGTCGGAGTGGCCGGTGCCGCAATATTCTGTACAGAGCAGCGGATAGGTGCCGGGCTCGGTGGCCTCGAACCAGGCTCGGGTGTAGCGGCCGGGGACCAGGTCCTTCTTCACCCGGAAGGCGGGGATCCAGAGGGAGTGCAGCACGTCCTCGCTGGTCATGGTCAGGTTCACCGGGCGGTCCACCGGCACGTGCAGCTCGCTGGTGACGTAGCCGTTGGGATAGGTGAAGAACCACTGCCACTTCTGTCCGGTCACCGAGATCTCGTACGAGTTCCGCGGTGGCGTGACCAGGTTCATGTAGCCCTTGAAACCCACCACGAAGAGGATGGCCGAGACGATCACGGGAATGGCCGTCCAGGTGACCTCGAGGGCCACGCTGTGGTGCGCCGTCTTGGCCACCGACTCGCCCTCGCGCCGGCGACGGTACCGCACGGCGAACAGCACCATCAGGCCGACGATGATGGCGAAGAAGAATGCGGATATCCAGTAGATCACGAAGAAGACGGTGTCCACCTCGCTGGCCACGGAGGAAGCCTGCGAGGGCATCCAGAACGAGTCGGGGAGCTGGGCCAGAAACGGGCGCAACCCGGCATGGGGCTGCCCGAGAGCAGCGGAGTCGAAGGCGTTCAACAGAGGGTTCTCCTCGGTGGAGAAAGCGGCTCGGCGGCGAAACTGGTCTTGAATATCGACGAAAAAACTCGGTCTTGCAACCCGTTGGTGGGCAAAATTTCGGCCCCGGCGTCATGAGCCGGGGCCGAAAACTGATTGAAGGGATTCCGAAGATCAGTTGGGGGAGTTCTCAGGCATCTCTCCCACGGGCAACTCGACCCGTTCCAGCACCCCGAGCTTGCTGGCCTGCTGACGCATGGTGGTCACCGACAGACGCCGGACGGCGACGGTGCCGTCGGCCAGGCGGTATCCCATCACCCGGGCCTCTTGACCCATGTGCAGATCCCGTGCGTCGGCTTCCTTCTGCCCGATCCGGACCAAGGATTCCTCCGTGAACCTCAGCGAACAGCCGCCGACGTTCCAGTTGCCGAGGATGTCTGTCTCCAGGGGCCCGGCGCCGAAGACGAGGGCCGGCTCACGATCATATCGCGCCATTTCCGGCATTTCCGCGCTGTCCTTGCCGAGTAGCGAGTCCAGGAGGCCCGCGTGGACCATCATGGGAGTGGCCGCGGCGATGACCGTCAGCGCCACCAGGACCGGATGCTTGTTGATGTGTTGCCGGAACATGTTGTACCTCCGGGATCAGTCAGCGGGCACCGAAACGTAGTCGAAGTTTTCTTGCCAGGCGCGCACCAGCAGGTGGAAGTAGGTCGCGCCGACCTCTTCCACATGCAGCACGGCGTCCGATCCCTGGATCACGACGTCGCCCGAGGCCAGGTCGAGCACAGGGTGTGATGCGATGCCCTGACCGAGCGATTCGACGCGCGGATAGCTGTTGCCGTTCTCGTCATCGTCGGGGCTGTTGCCGGTCTCGAACTGAAAGCGATACAACCAGGATTCGCCACCGGCGATGCAGGAGTCGTGGGACGGCGCGAAGGAAGTCACCAGGACGTTGCCGGCGGCCACCAACGCCGACTCGGTGACCCGCTCGCCGTCGTCCATCTCCAGGTCGATGTACCAGCCGTCACGAGCACCGATGTCGTTGATGTTGTTGGTCTGATTGACCAGCGAGTTCAATCGGGCGGTGCTGTCGTCGCCGCGGTCGATGACGCCGTAGAAGAAGTTCGGATCGGTGGAATCCATGTCGTCTTCGTCGAGATACGAGCCTGTGCCGACGAAGACCATCACATGGCCGTTGTTGTCGAAGGTGAGGGCCGGCGTGGCGGTGATGGGCGCGGTGCCGGAGAAGGTTTCGGTCACGTCCCACTGGTGCGGATACATGCTGTTGTTGAGCTTGATCCGCCAGATGCTCCCCAGCATGTCGCCGATATACAGACGCTCCGTGGTTCCGTCGAGGTCCATGTCGATGGACGCCGGGCGGGTGGCCTTGTTGCGGGAGCTGTTGCTGCTGCTGAGCAGGATACTGCCGAGCAGGCTGCCATCCTCGACGTCGTAGGCGTAGAGCCAGGCCTCGCCGTCATTGATGTCGAGGCCGGATCCGACCACCGCCACGGCGGTGTTGCCGGTCTTGACCAAGGTGGCCTGCGACGGGAACGGGGCGCCGTTGGGTGTCTCGGCCTGCCAGAGCACCTCGGGACTACGGGGCGCGGTCACGTCCATGGCGAACAGGCCCGGACCGCCTTCCCGCGCGCCGCCCATGAGCACGGTGCGCCAGGCGCCGTTAAGCTGCATGTCGCGCACGGTCATGGTCTGGTCGACGGTGTAGTGGTGACAGTAGAAGGAGTCGGCCATGTCCGTGAAATACGGCAGCGCGAGTTCGGGCACAAAGCCCCACATCTCCTCGCCGTCCTCGGCCGCGAAGGCATGGAGCATGCCGTCGTTGGCGCCCACGTACACGGTCTTCTCGCGGTCGGCGTTCGATTCGGCGAAGGTCTGGTACTCGGGCGTGGCGTGGAACTCGTTGGGGGCACCGACGACCACGGGCGTGGAGTGCACGATGTCGCCGAGCACCCAGCCGTGGCGGTTACGCAGATCATCGATGTACTCCCCGCGTCCCCAGTTGATCAAGTCGCGGGCTTCGTCCACGTCGACCGCGTTCAGCGGCCCGATGAGGTCGACCGCGTTGCCCTCGGTGAAGTTGTAGATGTCCCGGCCCAGAGCAGTGAATACGCGCCGGGATGCCGGATCGCGATGGGCCAGGATGGAGCCGGCCTCCCAGATGGGCGATTCGCCTTCCTCGTAGGGCAGACCGTAGCACTCGAGGTATCCGTCCCAGTCCACGGGCATGAATTTGCCGCGGAACAGGCGGTCGTCGTAGCCGCGCTCGGTGGAGACCACGGCCACCGCGGAACCGGCCGAGATGCGGCGGATGATGTCCTGCAGAGCCCACTCGAGGCTGTAGCGCAGCTCGTTCGCGTTGCGGGCGGTATAGTAGACACCGTTGCCGTTCGCGGCGGTGTCCACCAGCAACTGGGCGTCCATGTGATAACCAATCACATAGGTGTAGACGTTCTGATCGTCCGGCAGGTCCGGACGCAGATCGGTGTGGGACAGGTAGTAGGCGATGTCGTCCATGTGGTCACTGCAGTCATTCGAGTTGGGGTACGGCGCCCCGATGCTCGTGCAGTTGCCGGGATCGTCGGCGTCGCCGTCGGCGCCGACCAGGAAAGCCGGGACCTCGAGATCCATGGTCGGGTAGCCGTCGGTCATCACGATCAGGAAGTTGTGGATGCATGGCGACTGGATGGGGGCGCTGGGCAGATCGCTCTCGAAGTAGTCGACGATGTCTGCCATGGCCTCGCCCGTGGGCGTCCAGGTATTCGCCGTGATGCCGGCGATCGTGGCGGCGATGGAGTTGTTGTTGGCGCCGCATCGGGCCACCACGCTGCCGCCGTGATCGTACTGGTAGATGGTCAATCCGAAGCGCAGGCGCGACGAGATGTCCAGGACGTCGATGAGGACGTCCTTCATCACCTGCACGCGGGTGACTTGCGGAGCTCCGTCACGCTGCTCATCCGTGGCGTTGTAATAGATCCAGTTGAGGTAGTTACCGGAGTAGCGCCCGTTCTGGCCGTTGTCGGAGCGGATGAGCTTGTGCACGGGTTCCGTCTCCCAGGTGCTGTTGAAGCTCCGGGGCGAGTAGTTGCCAGCACCGGCGACGTAGTACATCCCGTTGGACGAGAAGCGTCCCTCGTAGGTGATATCAGAATTGTAGTCGAGATGGTAGACGATCTCGTTCATGCTTCCCGAGTTGTCGGCGAGGATCATGACGTTACCCTCGCCGGTGCCCTGGACAACGAAGCGGGGGATCTGACAGGAGTCTTCCCCGGATGCGGCCGTAACCAGCACGACGGCCGCGAGGAAGACGATAGTGATAATCTTTTTCATCAACATGACGTGCCCTCCGGTTTGAGCAACAGGAAATATGCATGAACTGGGCCACGCTGAAGTCCTGCGTTCATCAGAGGCTGACGGGGGCCAATGGCCAATTCCGGCATGTTGGTCCTCCCGCGACGGTCGGTCGGGCTTTCAGAATGCCCGATCCGATCCGCACGGACCTGCCATCCTGCCCGATTTCCCGTACTGAATCGATCATGGCGGCGGCATGGCGACGTAGTCGAAGGACTCCTGCCAGGAGCGAACGAGGAGGTGGCCGTACGTCGCTCCGACCTCTTCCACATGCAAGACCGCGTCCGATCCCTGGATCACGACCTCACCGGCAGCCAGATCGAGGACCGGATGGGAGGCGATGCCGTCGCCAAGGGACTCGACCCGGGGAAAATCTTCACCGTTCTCGCCCTCGCCGGGGCTGCCGCCGTTCAGGTAGTGAAACCGGTAGAGCCAGGATTCGCCGCCCGCGATGCAGGTGTCGTGCGACGGGGCGAACGAGGTCGCCAGGGTGTTGCCGGCGGCGACCAGCGAAGCCTCGGTGACCCGCTCGCCGTCGGCCATGTTCAGCTCGATGTACCAGCCGTCGTGCCCGCCGATGTCGGCGATGCTCGTGGTCTGATCGACCAGGGAGCCGAGGGTCGCGCGGTGCCCGCCGCCGCGGTCGATGACGCCGTAGAAGTAGTTCTGGTCCGTGGAGTCCATGTCGTCCTCGTCGAGATAGGCGCCGGTTCCGACGAAGACTATCACGTTGCCCGCGGGGTCCGAGGTGAGTGCTGGCGTCGCGGTGATCGGCGCATTGCCGTCGAAGATCTCGGTCACGTCCCACTGGTGCGGATATGGACTGTTGTTCAGTTCGACGCGCCAGAGGCTGCCCAGCATGTCGCCCAGGTAGAGCCGTTCGCTGGTGCCGTCGACGTTACGATCGTAGGATGCCGGCCGCGTGGCCTTGTTGCGCGTGTTGTTGCTGTGGCTGAGCAGGATGCTGCCGAGCAGGTCGCCGTTCCTGATGTCGTACGCGTGGAGCCAGGCGTCGCCGTCGTCGACGTCCAGGCCCGAGCCGAACACGGCGATGGGCAGGTTACCGGTCTTGATCAGCGTGGCCTGCGAGGGGAACGGATTGCCGTCTGGCGTCTCCAGTTGCCAGAGCACGTCCGGCGATCGCGGTTCGGTCACGTCCAGGGCGAACAGCCCGGGGCCGCCTTCACGGGCGCCGCCCACGAGGACCGTGCGCCAGGCGCCATCGAGCTGCAGGTCCCGCACGCTGACCGTCTGGTCGACCGTGTAGCGGTGGCAGTAGAAGGAATCCGCCATGGTCTCGATCCAGGGGAGCGCGAGTTCCGGGACGAATCCCCAGATCTCCTCGCCGTCCTCGGCTGCGAAGGCGTGCAGCATGCCGTCATTCGCGCCCACGTAGACCGTCTTCTCGCGGCTCGCGTGGGCTTCGGCGAAGGTCTGGTACTCGGGGGTGGCGTAGAACTCGTTGGGCGCGCCCACCACCACGGGCGTGGAGTGGACGATGTCGCCCAGTTTCCAGCCGCGCCGATTGCGCAGGTCGTCGACGTACTCGCCGCGGGCCCAGTCGATGAGATTCGCGGCCGTGTCGACGCCGCCGACGGACATGGCGGTCGCGAGGTCGCCGGCATTGCCGGCGGTGAAGTTGTGCACGTTGCGCCCGAGGGCGGTGAAGATGCGTCGCGAGTCAGCATCGCGGTGGGCCAGGATCGCTCCCGCTTCCCATACCGGCGAGTCGCCGTCCTCGTAGGGCAGGGAGTAGCTCTCGAGGTATCCGTCCCAGTCCACGGGCATGAACTTGCCGCGGAAGAGCCGGTCGTCATGACTGCGCTCGGTGGAGACCACGGCCACGGCCGATCCGGCGGAGATGCGGCGGATGATGTCCTGGAGGGCCCATTCGAGGCTGTAGCGCAGCTCGTTGGCGTTGCGGGCGGTGTAGTACAGGCCGTCGCCATTCTCGGCGGTCTCGCGCAGCAAGGGTGCGTCGATGTGATAGCCGACCACATAGGTCTTGACGAACTGATCGTCGGGCAGGTCAGGGCGCAGGTCGGTGTGCGCCAGGTAGTAGGCCACGTCGTCCATGTGGTCGGAGCAGTGGGCGGACTCCGAGTAGGGCGCTCCGATGCTCGCACAGTTGCCCGGGTCGTTGCCGTCGCCGTCGGCGTCGTGCAAGTAGGGACTCACCTCGCGGTCCATGGTGGGGTATCCGTCGGTCATCACGATCAGGAAGTTCTTGATGCACGGCGACTGGATGGGCGCGCTGGGCAGGTCGTCCTGGAAGTACTCGACGATGGTTTCCATGGCCTCGCCGGTGGGAGTCCACGCGTTGGCGGTGATGCCGTCGATGGTCGCGGCGATGGACCTCGGATTCGCGCCGCAACGCGCCACCACGCTGCCGCCGTGGTCGAGCTGGTAGATGGTCAGCCCGAAGCGCAGGCGGGTCGAGATGTCCAGCACGTCGACGAGCACCGACTTCATGACCTGAATCCGGGTGACCCGCGGCGCGTCCAGGCGTTGCTGGTCGGAGGCGTTGTAGTAGAGCCAGTTGAGGTAGTTACCGTTGTAGTAGCCGCGCTGACCGTTGTCCGAATCGACCAGGTGGCAGACGGGGGAGTCTTCCCAGGCGGCATCGAAATCCCGGGGCGCATAGTCGTTCGAGTGGGCCACGTAGTAAGTGGTCGTCGGCTCGAAGCGGCCCAAGTAGCTGGTGCCGGAGTCGTAGTCGAGGTGGTAGACGACCTCGTTCATGCTCTCGGAGTTGTCGGCGAGGATCATGACGTTGCCCTCGCCGGTTCCCTGGACCACGAATCGTGGTATCTGGCACATGTCCTCGCTGGCGGCGGCCGTTGCGAGCAGCAGGATCAACGAACCGGCGATGGCGTGTATCTTCGTTCTGGACATGCTGATGCCTCCATGGTTGACGGAGCTGACCAGCACGTATCGGACCCAAAATAAAGATATTGCGTATTCTTTCCCGCGACTCTCCCGTAGGGGGCATTGTTCCCTGTCAGGGATGAATGCCGATAGTCCGACCGTTCATCCTGCACGCTCCGGCGGGGTAAAACTCGCTAGGATCGGCGCCGCTCGCGGTACCGGAAGCCCAGGATCATGCCCGCTACCACCATCAGGGTCAGGGCTCCACCAGCCTTCATGATGTTGCGGGCGGCGGGGCCGTAGCGGCCGGACTCGGCGTCGTAGTGGAAGCAGAAGAGCAGGAATCGGTCGAGGCTGGTGCCGGTCTGGCCGTCAGCGGCCTCGATGAGAGAGAGCTGCATGGTTCGCGGGTCGAACTGGACCCCGTACAGGTATCGCATCACGCGGCCGTCGGGAGACAGAACCACCAGGACGGCGGCGTGAGCGTACTCCTTGCGGTCGTCGTTCCAGCGGAAGCCGAATCCCACGGCGTCGGTCAAGCGGCGGATCTGGTCCTCGCGGCCGGTGAGCCAGTGCCAGCCCTGGGCGGCGGCGGGGCGGTCGTACTGTGCGAGATAGCCCTGCTTCTTGGCCTTGGCCAGGGTGGCGGTCTCGGTGTGGTCGATGCTCACCGAGAGCACGCGGTATTCCTCGCCGGCGGTGTGCTCCATGCCGTTCATGCCGTCGATCATGCCGTTGGCCACCAGCCCGCACAGCATCGGGCAGCCCATGTAGCCCAGATTCAGGATCACCGGCCGGCCGTCGCCGAAATACTTGGCGAGGGTCACGGGCTGGCCGTTCTCGTCGAGGAAGGGAATGTCGAGCGGGACCTGATCGTCCAGGTGTTCGGTCACGCCGACACCCACGAGTTCTTCGGGCAGGGGCTCGCCCCGGGCATCGGTGTTCTGCAGGTGCGACTGTGCCGACGCAGCGGCGGCGAGCAGGCAGATCGTCGCGATCAGTAGTAACGAACGCATGATCCTCTCCTTTCGCGGCGGCGAAACGAATGCCCGGCCGTGGCCAGGCTCGGGAGGTCTAGAGGCCCTCGCGAACCACCAGTTCCATGGCGCGCTCGATGGGAATCGCCACGGTGCCCTGCTCGGCGTCCACGACCCGATAGCTGTGCAGCGCTTCCTGCTGCTCGGCATTGGCCGACGCCAGTTCCTCGGCGCGCGGCTCGATGATCTTGCGCACGTATTCGTCGGACTGCGCCTTGTAGAACCAGCCCTGGACCAGAAGAATCAGCACCAGCACCAGCACGGACAGCAGGATGCCGGTGGTGAGGATCAGGCCGGTGTCGAGGTTTTCCTTGGCTGCGGCCATGGGCGCAGGTCCTTCCGATTAGGCGTTCTCGAAGGCGAGGGACTCTTCCAGGCGCGGGTCGCCCACGGGCACCAGATTGCCGGACGCCGCAATCCGCACCACCAGGGCCAGCCAGATGCCGCCCACGGCCAGGAAGCAGAGCCCGTCCAGTAGGCTCAAGGACACATGCTCGGGGCTGAACACTGGCATCGCCACCCAGTAGATGTTGAACCACTGCATGATGCAGATCCACACGGCCCAGAAGAACATCAAACCCCGGTTCCGCTTGGCGAATCGAGAGATCAGTCCCGCGAACGGCAACAGGAAGGCACCGATGGCCAGAACCAGGGCGAGGCCGCCCCAGCTACCGCTCTGGCGGGTGAGGAACCAGACCGTCTCCTCGGGAATGTTGGCGTACCAGTAAAGCATGTACTGGCTGAAGGCGATGTAGGCCCAGAAGAAAGTGAAGGCGAACATCAGCTTGCCGTAGTCGTGGAAGTGCTCCATGGAGACGATCTTCTCCAGGCGACCGCTTCGCTGAAGACCCATGGTGGAAATGGTCATCACCGCGTGGAACGTCACGAACCCGCCGGCGAAGAAATAGACGCCGAACATGGTGCTGAACCAGGCCGGATCCAGGGTCATCAGCAAGTCCATGCCAGCGCCCGAGCAGGTGAGCGCGAAGAGGATGATCGCAGGGCCCGAGAAGTTCTCCATGCGCAGAGTGATGGCCGTGTCCTTGTCGTGATCCTGACGGCGACTGTTGCGCCAGAAGAAGACCGCCATGAACGTCCAGATGGCGAAGTAGACCACCCAGCGGACCAGGAAGAACGTGGAATTCAGGAACGGCGCCTTGTGGGCGGCCAGTTCATCGGTGAGATGGTGCCGGTGCTCGCCGGCCCACTCGTACACGTGCTCGAGGTTCAGCAGGATCGGCAGGATCAGCACGATCATGAACGGCAAGGCCATGGCCATGTTCTCGGCCAGCCTTCGCACCACCACCGACCAGCTGGCCCGGGTGATGTACTGGATAGGCAGGAATATCAGCGCACCCAGGCTGATGCTCAGGAAGTACGCGAAGCTCACCAGCCAGCTGAACGAGAAGTGGCGCCAGTGGTCGCCTTCGCGCATGCCCAGGAAGATAGCGCCGGCCAGGGCGAGAACGCCCACGACGAGGGCGGGTCGCATGACGCGGGGGGCCAGGCTGCCCATCTCGGTCAGCGTGTCCGACAGTTTTGGTGCGTCGTGATGGTGGTTCACGGGTCGAATCTCCTCGGGTCAGCCCGCGCGGGCGAGCTAGCCGGAACTCGTTTCTAGCGCAGCGTGCGCCGGTTCTCCTCGGGCACGTCGTCCATGGTCGCGGTGCGGGCCCGCTGCAGGGCGCGCACGTAGGCCACGATGGCCCAGCGGTCCTGCGGCGGAATCTGGTGGCCGTAGGCGGGCATGTTGCGCACGCCGTTGGCGATCACGTTGTAGAGATAGCCGTGCTGGCGGTCGATCACCGGCTGGGCGGCCAGGTCGGTGGGCGGCGTCCAGGTGCCCTGCGCCAGCTTGTCGGCGCGGCGGGCGATCATGCCGTCGCCGGCCCCGCCCAGTCCGTGGCAGGTGGCGCAGTAGATGTCGTAGCGTTCCTGGCCTCGGTTCAGCAGAGCCTCGGTCACCGGCACGGGGAATTCCGTGGTGAACGAACTGTCCGCCTCGATGCCGTGGTAGAACGGACCTTCATTCTCGAGCAGGCCGCGGGGTACCGTACCCTCGGGCCAGGCGCGGGCGCTGCGGCCGTCGGCGAAGAACGGGTTGACGCTCTGGGCCTTGAACTTGGGCTGGTTGTCCATGTCCGGCACCACCTGGATCCGCGTGTTGGTCTTGACGGGGTTGGTCCAGTTGACCACCACGCAGGCCATGGGCACCAGGGAGAGCGAAACCAGGATCAGCGCGATGTAGATCAGCGGTCGGGGCATCTCAGTCCTCCGCCTTGTCGTGGATCTCCTCCACGGCGGTGCCGCCAAGGGTGGTCAGGAATTCACGGGTCTGGTCGCGATCGAAGCTGGGGTCGGCCTTCTCGATCACGATGAAGAAACGGTCGGCCGTGGCCCGCGCGAACCGCTCGCTGCTGAACAGCGGGTGGTGAAGCCGGGGCATTCCGTTGAGGCCCCACATGCCGAAGAAGCTGGCGAAGGCACTGAACAGCACCGTGAGTTCGAAAGCCACCGGCGCGGCCGCCGGCCATCCGAACAGGGGCTTGCCGCTGATGATGTAGGGGTAGTCCACGGCGTTCATCCACCAGATCATCAGGAGCGCCAGGCTGAGGCCCGTCAGGCCACCCGCGAGCACGATGAACGGCAGCTTGGTGCCGCGGATCCCCATGGCGGCGTCCATGCCGTGGATGGGGAAAGGCGTGTGCGCGTCCCACTTCTTGAAGCCGGCGTCCCGAACCTCGGCACAGGCGTCCACAAGCGTGTGAGCGTCATCGAATTCCACAAGCAGGCCGTAGAAGCGATCGTCGGTCTGACTCATCACTTCCCTCCCTTGTTGTGACGATCGTTGATGTCGCCGTGGTAGTCGCCAACCGGGTGCGCCGGGCCGCCGTGCACGCTTGCCGCCGGCATCACGGTCTTGACCTCCGCCATGGCCACCATGGGCAAGAAGCGGACGAACAACAACGTCAAGGTGAGGAACAGGCCGAAGCTGCCCAGGAAGGTCAGGATGTCGATCTTGGTGGGCGCGTAGTAGGCCCAGCTCGACGGCAGGAAGTCGCGGCTCAGCGAGGTCACCGTGATCACGAAGCGCTCGAACCACATGCCGATGTTCACGAAGATGTAGATGATCCACATCAGGGGCAGCGAGTGGCGGATCTTCTTGAACCAGAATAGCTGCGGCGAGATCACGTTGCAGGAGACCATGATCCAGTAGGCCCAGGCGTAGGGGCCGAAGGCGCGGTTGACGAAGGCGAAGGTCTCGTTGGGATTGCCGCCGTACCAGGCGATGAAGAACTCCATGGCGTAGGCGTATCCCACCATCGAGCCCGTCGCCAGGATGATCTTGTTCATGTTGTCGAGGTGGTGCTTGGTAATGAAGTGCTTCAGTCCGAAGAACTGCCGCGCCGGTACAAGCAACGTGCCCACCATGGCGAAACCGGAGAACACGGCGCCGGCCACGAAGTAGGGCGGAAAGATGGTGGTGTGCCAGCCGGGAATCTGCGCCACGGCAAAGTCGAAGGACACCACCGAGTGCACCGAGAGCACCAGGGGCGTGGCCAGTCCGGCCAGCAGCAAGTACGCCTTCTCGTATCGGTGCCAGTGGCGGTGGCTGCCCCGCCAACCGATGGCGAAGAATCCGTAGGCCATCTTGCGCCACTTGCCCTTGGCGCGATCGCGAAGCGTGGCCAGGTCGGGCACCATGCCCGTGTACCAGAAGAGCAACGACACGGTGGCGTAGGTGCCGACGGCGAACACGTCCCACAGCAGCGGACTGCGGAAATTCGGCCACATGCCCTGGTAGTTGGGAATGGGGAACAGCCAGTGCACCAGCCAGATCCGACCCACGTGCACCGCGGGGAAGATGCCGGCGCAGACCACGGCGAAGATGGTCATGGCCTCGGCGAAGCGGTTGATCGAGGTCCGCCACTTCTGCCGGAGCAGGAAGAGAATGGCCGAGATCAGCGTGCCGGCGTGACCGATGCCCACCCAGAACACGAAGTTCACGATGGCCCAGCCCCAGCCCACGGTGCTGTTGACGCCCCAGACGCCGATACCCGTGGTGATGAGGTGGAAGAGCATGGCGAACAGCACCAGGGTCAGTGACCCCGTCACGGTGATCGCGATGTACCAGGCCTTCGGTGGCTTGGGCTGCTCGACGATGCCACAAATCCGGTCGGTGATCGACGTGAAGGTCTCGCCGCCAAGGACCAGGTCAGTGGGGGTGCCGGGATCGTAACCAGTGTTGTCGATCTCGGCGGACACAGGAACGCGATTCATGCGTCAGGCTCCGGCTGGCTGCGCGGCGAACACTCGCCGCGGTGCGTGGCGGCTAGTGACCGCCGTGCCCGTGGTCTCCGTCCTGGCCATGAGCGGCCGGGTCGGCATGATCGCCTCCGTGATCGGCTTCGGTCGCCAAAGACGGATGCGGATTGCGGATGCGCCCCATGTAACTGGTGCGCGGCTTGATGTTCAGGAAGGCCAACATGTCGTAGCTGCGCTTCTCTTCGCGCGCCTTGGCGACCAGGCTCTCGGGATCGTTGAGGTCGCCAAATACGATGGCCTCGGTGGGGCAGGTCTGGGCGCAGGCCGGCGTGATCTCGCCGTCGCGCACCGGGCGCCGCTCGTTCTTGGCCTCGATCTTGGCCGACTGGATGCGCTGCACGCAGTAGGTGCACTTCTCCATGACGCCGCGCGACCGCACCGACACCTCGGGATTCAGACCCATCTTCTGGGTGTCGGAGAGCTCGTCGATGTTGTTGAAGAAGTTGAAGCGACGGACCTTGTAGGGGCAGTTGTTGGCGCAGTACCGCGTGCCGACGCAGCGGTTGTACACCATGGCGTTGAGCCCCTCATCGGTATGGACTGTGGCGGCCACCGGACAGACTCCTTCGCAGGGCGCCATCTCGCAGTGCACGCAGGCCACGGGCTGGGCGGCGATGTCCGGGTTCTCGGGGTCGCCCCGGAAGTACCGGTCGACCCGGATCCAGTGCATCTCGCGGCTGTTGCCCACCTCTTTCTTGCCGACGACCGGGATGTTGTTCTCCGACTGGCAGGCCACCACGCAGGCGTTGCAGCCGGTGCAGACGTTCAGATCGACGGACATGCCCCACTTGTGGCCGGTGTACTCCTTCTCTTCCCAGAGCGAGAGCAGCGGCGGGTGGTGAATGCCGAGATGATCGACGAAGTCGGGATGGTCGGCGTAGTGGTCGAGGTCGGTTCCGCGCACCAGGGCGCCGGTGCGCCGTTCGCGCTCCTCGTACCCCTTGGGGTCGATGGCGTGGTGATCCTGAGAGCAAGCCAGCGTGTACTTGTGGCCGGTCTTGCTCACCTTCAGGCCGCTGCCGCCATACAGGGCGTCGCTGGGACGCAGCCCGTAGACGTCGTGTCCCACGCCCCGGCCCACGGGACCGCAGTCGGTGCGGCCGTAGCCCAGGGTGACGGTGACCGCGTGCGTGGCGTGGCCGGGCAGGATGTAGGCGGGCATCTGCTGCTTGCGGCCACGGAACTCCAGTTCCAGCAGATCGCCGTGCACGATGCCCAGCTCGCCGGCGGTGGCCGGGCTCATGGACGCCACGTTGTCCCACACCACCTTGGTGGCGAATTCGGGAACCTCCTGGAGCCAGGCGTTGTCGGCGTAGCGACCGTCGTGCAGGCACGGGTCGGCGGCGATCACCAGTTCCAGGTTGCCGGCAGCAGGTGCGGTCTCGCGCTTCAGGTCGAGACGGGTGCCGCTCAAGGACGGGCTGCTCGCGGAGCCGTTTCCGGCGAGAAAGCCGTCGTGCAGGAACTCGCGCCAGCGCTCCTCGAAGCGCGGATTGTTGCGGGGCGCCTCGCCGGAGCCGCCGGTGCGGCCATGGTAGGTGGTGCGCACGATCTCGTACCCGCGCGGCGCCGGCTGACCGAGCACCGTGCCCAGCAATTCGAGATCCGACCGACCGGCGTAGAGGGGCTCGATGAGCGGCTGCACGGCCAGCACGCTGCCGTCGGCGGCGGTGGCGTCGTTCCAGCTCTCCAGATAGTTGGCGCGCGGCAGGTGCCAGGTGCAGGCCGCACTGGTGGCATCCACGTGTTCGGAAAGGTGAATCGTGGTCTTGATCCTGCCCAGAGCGCCGGCCAGGTCGACGTCTACCGGTGCGGTGGCCAGCGGATTGCCGTCGAGGATCACCAGGGTCTCGATGAGGCCGTTCTTCACGTCGGAAACCAGGCTCGCCAGATCGGGATCCGGCGCTGCAGCAGGCTGGAAGGTCACCGTCGTGCCCACATTGCCCAGGGCCACGTTCAGCACGTACGCCAGGTGATGGGCCGCGGCGGGGGCGCGGTCGCCGACGGCCACCAGGCCGTGACCGCGGTGCTTGGCCAGATCGTCGGCCAGGGCCTTGATCTCGTCCATGCCGGTGCCGGCATCCCGCCACGAGTTCAGGTCGGCCGACGAAAATCCGGCACCCGACGGAATGTTCACGTGGTGCGTCTGGAAGATCTCCGCCGCCAGGGCGGCCAGCGCCGTGGAAATCTGCGTCCGCGCCACCGGGACGCGGTGATCGGCCACCGTGCCGGTGGGGCTGAGGCTGGACTCGAAGGCGTAGACACGGTTCATCTTACCCGGCACGGGCTTGCGACCCCGGGCGAACATGCGCGCATTGCGCAGGGCCGCGGGATGGGCGCCGAGCAGATCGGCGTCGAAGTCACCGATGATCAGGGCTTCCTCGAGGTGGGGCACCTCGCGCAGGGGGCGGCCGAACGCACGCCGCGAACCCTCGAGCCGCTCCGTGTCGGCCACCGGTTCGTGCTGGTACCACCGAACATCGGGCATGCTTTTCGACAGTTCCTCGCGCAGCCGCGCCCGGCTGGGCGAACTCGAGGCTCCGGCCAGGATCGCCAGACCGTTTCCGCGGCGACCAGCCAGGGCGGCGAAGTGGTCGCCGGCGAAGCCGTGGAAGTCGTCCCAGTTGGCCTTGACCGTGTGCCCGCGTTCCTGCCGCACCGGCGTCCGGCTGCGTTCGGGATCCCAGAGATTCAGCACGCTCGCCTGCATCTGGGCGCTGGCGCCGCCGAGGCACCAGGGATGATCGGGGTTTCCGTCCACCTTGATGGGGCGGCCGTCGTAGCTGGTGGCCAGCAGCGCGGTCCCCACGCCACCCTGCTCCAGCGCGGTGGCGAACTGCCGCGCCTCTCCCGGTACGTAGCCTTCGGGGCGCTTGGCGAAGGGAACGATGTTCTCCTCGGGCCAGCGGCAGCCCGCCAGGCCGGCCATGGCCGTGGACGCGGCCATGATCTGCAGGAAACGCCTCCGGCTCACACCCGCCGCGGGCGTCTCGATGCCGCCGGGGAATTCCTTCTCCAGATGTCGCTGGAATTCCTCGCTCTGAGCCAGTTCTTCCAGACTCCGCCAGTATCCGCGTCCGCTGCGGGGGGCGTTGTTCGCCGTGGTCATGCGTTCCTCCGTCGTCGCCGTCGGCGTCTTGGCCGTCCGGCGCGATTCGAGCCGACTAGCGGTGGCAGGTCGTGCAGTCGGTGGACGGGTTGATGTCGTGAGCCTCGCGCAACCGGGCGCCGAGTACCGCGGGGTCCTCGTCCGGCATCCAGGCCATGTTGGTGACCTCTTCGCGGGGGCGCAGGTGCGGATCCGGATTCCGGTGGCACTCCAGGCACCAGCTCATGGTCAGCTTTTCCTGTTGGGAGACCACTTCCATGCGATCGACACGGCCGTGGCAGCTCACACAGCTGACTCCGGCGTTCACATGGACGCTGTGATCGAAATAGGCGTAATCGGCCAGGTCGTGCACCCGGATCCAGGGAATGGTCTTGCCCGAGGCGAATGACTCACGCACCGGCAGCAGCTTCACGCTCTCGGTGTGCACGGACTTGTGACAGTTCATGCAGACCTCGGCCGTGGGAATGCTGGCCTTGGCTGCGTGCTCCACCGTGGTGTGGCAGTAGCGGCAGTCCATACCCAGTTCACCCACGTGCAGGGCGTGGCTGTAGGGGACCGGCTGCTGCGGGCTGTAGCCGATGGCGGAATTACGTGGGTGAAAACCCGCCGTAATCAGGACCGCCAGATACAAGATGCCGCCAACAGCCATCACGGCTGAGAAGGGGCCCAAGTAGTTGGTCCAGCGGGGAAAGATGAAACGGTCGTTGTCGCGTTTTTCGCGCTCGGCGGTCTCCGGCGTCCCGGAGTCCTTCACGTGCTCGTCAGCCAAGAGGGGCATCCTCCCGGTGGCCGGTGATCTGTGCTGGTTGGTCGGCCCGGGGGGCATCGGGACCGGCGTGCTGACCGGGCGGCTTGGACCGCCCGGTCGGCTAAGTATTTAACATTCATTTATGGGGGAACGCCAGTCCGATTTGAATTCGCTCGTCAGAGTCGGTCTAAGGGGCCGATTCGACAGGCTCCGGAGGCGTTGCTAGAGGCGGAAGGAGGTCCCGCAGCCACAGCTCTTGGCCGCGTTGGGGTTCTCGAAGCGGAACCCGCCGCCCATGAGCTTCTTGGAGAAGTCCACGTTCAGGCCGTCGAGGTACATCAACGAGTCCTTCTGGCAGACGACCTTGAGCCCGTCCTTCTGGGCGAACACCTCGTCGTTCTCGCCCACGCCCTCGTCGAAATCCATGTTGTACTGCAGGCCGGAGCAGCCGCCCGACTCCACGCTGATCCGGACCACGGCCTCGTCGACACCCTGCTCGCCCATCAGCCGGAGGAATTCGCTGGTCGCATTCTCACTCAGGTTGATCATTGCCCTCATCTCTCCCTTGGAACAACGCGTCGGCCGGAGGCGCACTCCACCGTCTCGACGGACGCGTGGTGAAATCAATACTCCATGAGTATAGTTAAAAGATAACAAGACCGATCCTCTCCGCAAGGACAATTGATGACGACCCGAGCAACCCGTACTCCGGCACCACGCCGGCGCCGCCACCGTCTGGCCACGACGCTCGTGACGCTGGTGCTCGTGGCGGCCTGCCAGGGAGAGAACATGGACATCACCGCCGGCTACCGTCCGCCCGAAGAAGTCCGCCGAACGGGCAATCGCCTGCGGGACGAGGCCTCGCTCTACCTGCAGCAACACGCCCGCAATCCGGTGGACTGGTATCCCTGGGGCGAGGAAGCTCTGGAGCTGGCTCGCAGCGAGGACCGGCTCATCTTCCTCAGCAGCGGCTACTCGTCGTGCCACTGGTGCCATGTCATGGAGCACGAGGTCTTCGAGCACGACGACGTGGCCGAGGCGCTCAACCGCAATTTCGTGTGCATCAAGGTGGACCGTGAGGAGAACCCCGCCGTGGATGCTACCTACATGCAGGCCGTACAGTTGCTGACCGGCGGCGGCGGCTGGCCCATGTCGGTGTTCCTGACGCCCGATCAGAAGCCCTTCTTCGGCGGGACCTACATCCCGCACGACAACTTCCTGGAATTGCTCGACCGGATCCAGGAGGTGTGGACGAACCAGCGGGCGGAACTCGAGCGCCAGGCGGGCCAGGTCACCCAGCGCATCCTGGCCGAGCCGGCGGCCGACGCGCCGGTGGCCGGAGCGGTGGATTCCACCATGCTGGCCGGCGTGGTGGCCGCGGTGGGCGATCGCTTCGACGAGACTCACGGGGGACTCGCCGGCGACATGAAGTTTCCGGTGCCCGTCCGCTGGCAGTTCCTGCTGAACTGGCATCGTCGCACAGGCGATGCCGAGACCCTGCGCATGCTCGAGCACACCCTCGACGCCATGGCCGGCGGCGGGCTGCGCGACCACGTGGGCGGCGGCTTCCACCGCTACACGGTCGATCCCCACTGGACCGTGCCTCATTTCGAGAAGATGCTCTACGACAACGCCCAGCTGGCCACCCTCTACTTCACCGCCGGCGCTGCTCTCGATCGGCCGGACCTGATCGCCGTCGGCGAGGACGTGCTCGAATTCCTCGATCGCGAGATGTGCGGCGACGAGGGCGCCTGCTACGCCAGCTTCGACGCCGACAGCGGCGGCGAGGAGGGCACCTATTACGTGTGGACCCCGGCCCAGATCACCGCTGCGGTGGGCGAATCCGACGGTCCGCTGCTGACCGATCTGCTGGGCGTGAACCTCCCGGGCAACTTCGAACACGGGGCCAGCGTGGTCACCCGCCGCACCGACGTCGATTCGCTGGCGCAGCGTCACGGACGCGACCCCGACGAAGCGGCCGCCCTCTTCGACCGGCACCGCGACACCCTCAGGACCGTGCGCGACGATCGCACCCCGCCCGGCCTGGATCGCAAGATCATCACCGCCTGGAACGGTCTGGCGCTCTCGGCCTTCGCCCAGGGCTACCGGGCCACGGGGCGAACGGAGTTCCGCGATCGCGCCGTGGCCATCGCCGACTTCCTCGAGCGCGTTCACCGCGTCGACGACGGTGGGCTCGCGCGCGCCAGCAACGACGGTCGTGCCGTGGGTGAGGGCGTGCTCGAGGATTACGCCCTGTACGCCCGCGGCCTCCTCGAACTCTATCAGGTCACCGGTCGCGCCGACCATCTGGACCGGGCCCGGGAGTTGCTGGATCTGGTCGCGGCTCGCTTCGTTCGGCCGGCGGGAGCCTGGTACACCACGTCCGACTCGGGCGACACGCCCCTGGGCAGGCGCACCGACTTCTTCGACAGCGTGATCCCCTGCGGAGCGTCCGCCGTGGTGGACGCTCTGGTCACCTACGGTGCCCTGACGGGACACCCGGAGCCGCTCACCGAGGCGGCGGATCAACTGGCCCGGCAAGCGAGCCTCATGCAGCGCACCGGCCTGGAAATGGCGGGTTGGCTCGATGCGGCGGTGCGCCTGCAGGGTCCGCTGTATGACGTGGTGGTGGCCGGCGATCCCGGCGATCCCGCGACGGAGGCCCTGTACCGGGCCGTGGCCGCCACCCTCGCTCCGGGCGTGGTGATCTCTCCGTTGCCCGCTGCCGGGCCCGATGGACGTCTGGCTTCGCTGGCGCCGGTCTTGACCGGGAAATCGGCTCCCGAGGGAGGGGCGCTGGCCTACGTGTGCCTTCAGGGCATGTGCAAGGCGCCCACGGCGAATCCAGGAGAGGCCGGAGAATCGATTCAAGACGGATGGTATCGCTAATAATTGGATAAATGCGCTAAAATTTTAGATATGGAACTTTTTTGCTGGAATCATTAAATCACAACTGATATAATAATGACCAATTCGCCTTTATGTTTCGTTCTGGAGGTTTAGATATGGTGCGCAAGCGAATGGTGATTCTGGCACTGGCCCTCTTGGCGATGGGGGTCGGTTCGTCACTGGCCGCCACGGTGTACGAGGCCGAGCTGACTCCGGAGAACGTGGTGCCCAGCAGTGGCGTCGACGCCTACGGCCAGGCCACTCTCATCGTCGGTGACAACCTGACGACCATCGATCTGACCCTGAACTTCGTGGGCCTCGACACGGAGCAGACGGCGGCCAAGTTGATCCGGGCGACTCCCGAGCAGCCTGGCGTCGAGATGCTGACCCTGCCGTTGGGCTCGCCCCTGGCATTGACCCTGGACTACACGGCTGAGATGGGCGAGGCCCTGGAAGCCGGGGAACTGGCCATCCAGATCTACAGCGAAGCGTGGACCGCCGGCGCGCTCCGCGGCAACTTCGATTTCGTGATCGTCCCGGTGGACGAGACCACCTGGTCCAACGTCAAGGACCTCTTCAACTAGAACCGCGCGACAGAATCGACGAAGCAGCGGCGGGATCCCCTCGGGGATCCCGCCGTGTTCAGGTGTGGGTTGCGGGACGGCAGGGGTTGGGTGTTCAATGGGGCGAATCCCACGCTGCTCCTGGAGGCCCCGATTGTCCCGATCCATGATGTCGCTGATCCTGTTGACCGCCGCCGTGGGCGCTGCCGCCGCGGCGGGCGACGAACCGTCGATCGCATCGTCGCCCGCACCGGCGGATACCGTCGTCACGGCCCATGGCCCGCTGATCGTCCATCCTTTCGGCCACGCATCGCTGGTCCTCGAGAGAGACGGCAAGGTCATCATGGTCGATCCGGTGGGCGGCGCCCGTCGTTACGCTCACCTGCCGCGGCCGGATCTGATCCTCGTCACCCATCGCCACGGCGACCATTTCGACGCCGACACGGTACGCGACCTGGCCGGCGAGTACACCTGGGTGGTCACGCCGCCGGATGTGGCGGAATCCATCCCGGCCAACGACCCTCTGGCCCTGGCCAACGGCGACTCGGCCACCGTCCACGGCATGGGCGTGACCGCTGTGACGGCCTGCAACCGAACCGAGGGTCGCCTGGATTACCATCCTCGGGGACGCGACAACGGCTATGTTCTGGATCTGACCGGCGTTCGCGTCTACGTCAGCGGCGACACCGAGGATCTGCCCGAGCACGCCGAACTGGGCGACCTCGACGTGGCCTTCCTCTGCATGAACCTGCCGTGGACCATGTCGGCGGAGCAGGCCCTGATCGCCGCGCGTGCCATGAGACCGCGCGTGCTTTACCCTTACCACTACCGCAACCGCGACGGAACCTTCGCCGACGTCGAGACGCTGCAGCGTGAACTGCAGGCCGACGGCACGAGCGAGGTCCGCATCCTGAACTGGTACTGACGCTGAGGAGCTCCCATGCACCGCTTGCCCCTGATCGCACTCTTCATCCTTACCGCCGCCATGCTGGTGGCCGGCTGTGGCGGCAAGAAGTACGACGAGTCGCTGTGGGGAGAGAACGTCAACTACGGCGAGGTCCTCGACGGATTCATGAGGCGCGCCGAGCAGGGCATGATGCAGATCCGTGATATGGCCTCGGCCCAGGCGGCCTCCGACAACATCGGCATGATCAACAAGGACCTCGACGACCTGGTGTACAACGCCCCGCGATTGTCCGACCAGGGCCAGATCGAACTGGGCAAGATCGCCGCGGAGCATCTCACGAAGGTGCAGAGCCTGAAGGCGGATCTGGATCGCAATCCCATGCTCGGCGAGGTGTTCGAGGCGAACCTGAACGAGATGATGGCGTTGTTGACGACGATGGTGTCCGGGAATTATCAGGAGAGTCCGGTGGGTTGATCGAAACGCACTGCCACCTCACGTTCCCCCCGCTCTGCGACGACCTCGCCGGCGTGCTGGACCGTGGCGCTGCCGCCGGCGTCCAGCGCATCGTCGTCCCCGCGTATGATCCACCCTCGTGGCGCCAGGTCCAGGACATTGCCGCAGCCCATCCCGGCGTCGTCTTTCCGGCCCTCGGGCTGCACCCCTGGGTCGCCGACCAATCATTCGACATCGACGACCTCGCCGGCCATCTGCGCGATTGCAAGGCCGTGGCCGTCGGCGAGATCGGTCTCGACGGCATGATCGACACGCCACTCATGCCGGTACAGATCGCCGTCTTCGAGAAGCAGCTCGAACTCGCCCGCGATCTGGACCTCCCGGTGATCCTGCACTGCCGTGGTGCCTTTGCGGAGATGGCCGAAATCCTCGAGCGATTCTCGCCGCGCCTGCAGGGGGTGTTGCACGCGTTCACGCGCTCGCCGGAGCTGGCTCGCCGGTTCCTGCGCCTGGGCCTGCATCTGGGGATCGGCGGCGCGGTGACCCGACCGCGCGCCACGCGCACCCGCGAGACCGTGGCGGCGGTGCCACTGGAGAAGATCCTCCTTGAGACGGACGCCCCGTCCATCGGTCTGGACGGCGTCGATCCCCTGGCAGCCGAACCGCGCCACGTTCGCGATGTGGCCCTGGCCATCGCCGCGTTGCGCGGCATCGACCTGGAGGACGTGGCCACGACGACCACGGCCAGCGCGGAACGCCTCTTCGGCCTCGGCGGTCCTCGCTAGATTGGGCCGGTCCCTAGAAGCCCGGCGGCCGCTTCTCATGCCACTCGGTCCGCGCTTCGAACTCCCGTGCCACGGCGACCAGGGTGGCCTCGTCGAAGAGGTCGCCCACGATGCTGATGGAGCGCGGCGTGCCGTCTTCCGCGAAGCCGTCGGGCATCACGATCTGCGGGTGACCAGTGAGGTTGGTCATCAGGAGCCCCGGGCCGAACGACGGAGTCACGTACACGTCGACGGTCTCGAACAGCTCGGCGAACCGGCGCATGAGCAGCAGGCGCTGGCGGTTGGCCTGCAGGTATTCCACAGCGGGCACGAGCTGCGCGGTGCGGAAGACGTTGGGCCAGGCGTTGCGGATCTGGCGAACCAGTTCGTCGTCGCGATCGGAGAGCACGAGATTCTGGAACGCGGCGCCGGCCTCGGCGGACAGGATGATGCCGAGGGGGTAGGGGTCCACGTCGGGCAGAGCCATGGGGATGAGTTCGAAACCGGCCTCGCGCATCACATCGAGCGCCGCGCGGTGAAGGGCCAGGTCGGGATCCGGGTCCTCGCCCTCGGCGTCCTCGAAGGCGGTGGCCAGGTAGCCCACGCGCACGGTCGCCGGGTCCAGCCTGGGGCGTACGGGGAACGGGGCGTCGATCACGGTGGGGTCCAGATCGTCGCTGCCGCGGATGGCGTTGAGCACCATGGCGCAATCCTCCACGGTGCGTGCGATGGGACCGATCTTGTCCATGGACCAGCTCAGGGCCATGGCCCCGTGGCGGCTGACGCGGCCGAAGGTGGGTCGCAGGCCGGTGACTCCGCAGCGCGATGCGGGCGAAACGATGGAACCCCAGGTCTCGGTCCCGATGGCGAAGGGCACCAGGCCGGCCGATACCGCCGATGCCGAGCCCGCCGACGAACCGCTCGAGCCCTGTTCCAGGTTCCAGGGATTGCGGGTCATGCCGCCGAACCAGACGTCGCCCCAGGCCAGGGCGCCGAGGGTGAGCTTGGCCACGACCACGGCGCCGGCCTCGTCCAGGCGGGCCACCACGGTTGCCAGTTCGTCACGCACTTGATCGCGATACGGCGTGGCGCCCCAGGTGGTGGGGTGGCCGGGAACGGCCAGCAGATCCTTCACGCCGCAAGGTACGCCGTGCAGGGGGCCGCGCCAGCGGCCGGCGGCGATGTCGCGATCCGCCTGGCGGGCATGTTCGAGGGCGCGTTCATCCAGCAGGGTCACCGCGCAGTGGAGCTGCGGATCGTGGGCGCGAATACGGGCCAGGGCCAGTTCGGTCAGTTCGACGCTGGTCACCTGGCGGGTGATCAGCAGCGCGGCCAGGTCGGCCACCGAGAGCCAGGCCAGCTCGGCGTCTTCGTCGGGGCGATTGATGACCTCGGGCATGCGCCAGGCCGGTCCAGCGTCGTCTTCCGCTGCCCCGGCGGCCAGGGCGGCCGCGGCCGAAGGTTGCCAGAACAGCGGGTCGAAACGCATCGCGGGGGCGACGCCGTTGTCGAGAGTCACCTCGCGCAGGGCGGCGTAGTCCTCGCGTTGCGACTGGAGATCCTCGGCGAGGGAGTCGCGCTCGGCGGCCGTGAATTCGAGACCGGCCACGGCGGCTGCCGCGGCGATGGTCTGATCGGCGGGCGGTTCGGCGGACAGGTCGCGACCGCTTTCGCAGGCGCCGACGAACACGGTGGCGAATACGGCGGTGACCAGGATGGCGAGACGCATGGCGGAATCCTCCGGTCCGGCAGGGTCGACCGGCGCGCGAAAGGCGCTGGCGGGTAAAGCGTTCCTCTGGCATCCTACCCGGCAGCAGGATTCGCGACCAGGAATTTGCCGCTCGCGGCCCATTGGAGACTGACCGTGCCCGACCGTTTCCCACCCCGGTTCACCCGCACCGTCGACCTCTACGGCGCCGAGGGCTTCACGCGGATTCGGCACGGAGGCTGCGTTGTCGTGGGTCTGGGCGGTGTGGGCGCGCATGCCGTGCTGGCCCTGGCCCGCAGCGGCGTGGGCCGGCTCAAGATCCTCGACTTCGATCGCGTGACCACCAGTTCCCTCAATCGCCATCCCGTGGCCGGCCCGGCCGACGTTGGGCGCCTCAAGACCGAGATCCTGGCCGCGTGGATCGCGCGCCACTGCCCCGATACCGTGGTGGAGTGCGTGGCGGCCTGTGTCGATCCGGACAACGTGACCGAGATGATTCCCGACACCGAACGGGAGCTTTTTCCCGTGCTCATCGACTGCATCGACTCGGTGCTTTCCAAGGTCGCGCTGCTCGCCCACGGTGTGGATTTCGGCTGGACCGTGCTGAGCAGCCTGGGGGCGGCCGGCAAGCGCGACGGGGGTTCGGTCCGGTCGGGCGACCTGTTCGAGTCGCGGGTGTGCCCTCTGGCTCGCAAGGTGAGGCGGGGACTCCGCCGCCGCGGTGTCGGGCCGGGTCAAATCGAGGCAGTGTGGGCGACCGAGTTGCCGGTGCCGGCGGTGGCCGTGGCGCCCGGCGAGGAGCTTCCCGACGAGCCGCGGGTGCGTCGTCGTCAACCGAGCAACATCATGCTCCCGGGCATGTTCGGATTCGCCCTGGCCGCGGCGGCGATCGCGGCGCTGGCCGGCGATTGAACGAGCGCCCCCGCCGGTGGCGAGGGCGCCCTCGTGATCGGTTCCGGCCTAGCCTGCGAAGTTCCGGGCCACGAATTCCCAGTTCACCACGTTCCACCAGTTCGCCACGTATTTCGGCCGCGCGTTGCGCGTGTCGATGTAGTAGGCGTGCTCCCAGACGTCGATGCACATCAGGGGCGTTGCGCCTTCGGTGAGCGGCGTGCCGGCATTGCCGGTGTTGACGATGTCGAGGTCACTGGCCGCGGTACGCACCAGCCAGGTCCAGCCGCTGCCGAAGTTGCCCGCGGCGCTCTTGCCGAAAGCGTCCTTGAAAGCGGCGAAATCTCCCCACTTGGCCGCGATGGCCGTCGCCAGTTCGCCGATCGGTTCGCCACCGCCGTCGGGTGCGAGTCCGGCGAAGTAGAAGGTGTGATTCCAGATCTGGGCGGCATTGTTGAAGACTCCGCCCGAGGGCGCGGTCTTGACGATGTCCTCGAGGCTCTGGCCGGCGTACTCGGAACCCTCGACCAGGCCGTTGAGGTTGTTCACGTATGCGGCGTGGTGCTTGTCGTGGTGAAATTCCAGGGTCTCGCGCGAGATGTGGGGTTCGAGGGCGTCGTGGGCGTAGGGCAGGTCAGGCAATGTGTGGCTCATGGATCCCTCTCCTCTGAAGCCAGGACGAATAATCAAACCGGATCCCGGTTAGACAGGCGGCGCCATCTTAACCCGCCAGTGATCGCCGGTCACGCGTGCAGGTGCGAGTTTCGCGGTGGCCGGACCTTCACTTCGGGTGTAGTGTCCGGAAGCATGGAAATCCTGAAACCTGGAGGAGCGCGATGTCCGACGACCGTAGCTTCGGCGACTCGCCCGAGGGGGGGCCGGAGATCCGGCTTCCCAAGCCCAACCTTCCCCTCATCCGAAACGTACTGATCGCTCTGGCGGTCCTCATCGTGATCTTCACGAGCGTCTACACCGTGGAGCCCGAAGAGGTGGCCCTCGTGCTGCAGTTCGGCAGGTACACCCGGACCACGGACCCGGGACTGCACTTCAAGGTGCCATTCGGCATCGAGACGGTGAAGAAGGTGCCGGTGCAGCGGCAGTGGAAAGAAGAGTTCGGCTTCCGCACCCTCCGTGCGGATGTGCGCTCCCAGTACGCCACGCGACCCTACGCCGAGGAAGCCAGCATGCTTACCGGCGATCTCAACGCCGCCGTGGTCGAGTGGGTCGTGCAGTATCGTGTTGTCGATCCCTTCAAGTTCCTCTTCATGGTCCGCAATCCCGCCGGCACGTTCCGCGGCATGAGCGAGGCCGTCATGCGCAGTGTGGTGGGTGACCGCACCGTGAACGAGGTGCTCACCGTGGGTCGCGCCGAGGTGGCCAGCGAGGTGGAGAGGGAATTGCAGGAGCTCTGCGTCCAATACGACATCGGCATCAACGTCGACCAGGTCGTGCTGCAGGACGTGAACCCGCCCGACCCGGTGAAGCCCAGCTTCAACGAGGTCAACGAGGCCGAGCAGGAACGGGCCAAGCTCATCAACCAGGCCCAGAGCGAGTACAACCGCGTGATCCCGCGGGCCCTGGGCGAGGCGCAGCAGACGATCCAGGAGGCCGAGGGTTACGCCCTGCGCCGCGTCAACGAGGCGCGCGGTGATTCGGCCCGTTTCGTGGCGTTCTTCGAGGAATACCGGAAGGCGCCCGAGATCACCCGCACCCGGATCTACCTCGAGACCATGGCCGAGATCCTTCCCCTGGTCGAGGGCAAGGTGATCATCGACGAGGATCTGCAGAACCTGTTGCCACTCTTGAATCTCGGCGGATCCAACGCGAGCCCGCAGCAGGGAGGTCAGTGATGAACCGCATTGCCATTCTCGTCGTCGCCGGAGTCGTGCTGATCACGCTGTTCAACTCGGTTTACGTGGTGAACGAATACGAGCAGATCATCATTACCCAGTTCGGTCAGCCCAGGGGTGAACCGGTCATGACGCCGGGCCTCAAGTTCAAGACGCCGTTCATCCAGGTGGTCAATCGTTTCGAGAAGCGCTTCCTGGAGTGGGACGGCGACCCCAACGAACTACCCACCAAGGACAAGCGCTTCATCTCGGTGGACACCTATGCGCGCTGGCGCATCACCGATCCATTGCTCTATTTCCAGCGTCTGCGTGACGAACGGGGTGCCCAGACCCGTCTCGACGACATCCTCGACGGCGAGGTTCGGAACGCCATCGCCAAGTACGACCTGCTCGAGGTGGTGCGCTCCACCAATCGCGAGGCGCAGCGTACCGAGAACGAGATCGAAGACGAGTCGACCCTCGACCCGATCTCGGCCGGTCGTGGCGTGATCCGCGAGGAGATCCTCTCCACCGCGCAGGCCCGTACCGGTGATCTCGGCATCGAGATCCTCGATATCCAGTTCAAGCGCATCAACTACGTGGAAGAGGTACAGCGGAAGGTCTTCGAGCGCATGGTCGCCGAGCGCAAGCGGATCGCCGATCGCTACCGCTCGGAAGGCCAGGGCGAGGCCAGCCGCATCGGAGGCGAGCGCGAGCGGGAGTTGCAGCGCATCCAGTCGGGCGCCTACAAGACCGCCGAGGAGATCATTGGTCGCGCCGACGCCAGTGCCACGCGCATCTACGCCGAGGCCTACGATCGCTCCCCGGAGTCTCGTGAGTTCTACGGTTTCCTCAAGACCATGGAGAGCTACCCGGCTGCCCTTTCCGGCAACAGTCGCCTGGTGCTTTCCACGGATGCCGACTTCTACCGGTACCTGAAGCGTAGCCGATAGTCGCGACCACGATGGGGCCCGGATCCGTTCCGGGCCCCTCGCATATCCGGCGGCGACGACGAGGAGACGACATGACCAAGCGGATCGTCCTGTGCGCGTTCCTGTTCCTGATCCCACTGTCGTCCCTGGCGGCGGACGGCCCGCTCTTCCTCTGGCAGGCCGAGAAGGACGGCGCCACCATTCACCTGTTCGGCAGCATCCATGCCGGCCAGGAATCCTGGTATCCCCTCGACGAACGCATCGAACAGGTGTTCGCCGCGGCCGACACCATCGCCTGTGAGCTGAACATGGCCGACCAGGGCATGCTCATGAAGGCGAGCATGCTGGCCATGCAGGAGGGCATGTATCCGGCCGACGAGAAGCTCACCGACCACATTTCCGAGGAGACCTGGCAGCAGTTGCAGGCCGTGGAAGGTCTCATGGTGCCGGCCTCCATGCTCGAGCGCATGCGCCCCGGGCTCGCCGCCATCACGGTCGCCCAGGCCGTGATGACCCGGGCCGGTCTCGATCCACAGCAGGGTGTGGACATGCATCTGTTGAGGCGGGCCACGGAATCCGAACAGCCCATCGTTTCGCTGGAGACGCCCGAGCAGCAGATTGCGCTCATTTTCGGGCCCGATGCCGTCATCGACAGCTTGCTCCTGTCCGAGGCGCTGGAAGAATCTCCGGAAACCATGATCGCCATGATCGAGAAGCTGGTCGCGGCCTGGCGCGCGGGCGATCCCGAGGCCATGGAAACGGCATACCGGGAGGACTGGAAGGACGACGAGCGTATGGAGCGCTTCCACGAGCAGCTCCTCGTCGAACGCAATGCGCGTATGGCCGACCGCCTGGACCAGGCCCGGGCCCACTGGTTCGTGGTGGTGGGTTCCCTTCACCTGTGTGGCGAGGACGGCATACCGGCGCTACTGGCTGACCGCGGCTGGACCGTGAACCAGGTCGGCGCCCGATAGACTCGATCCGGCCGGCACCGATGCCGGCCGGATCGTTCATGATCGCCCGGCCTCGATCTAGCTGCCGGTTCGTCGCAGCTCCGTAACCCACTCCTCGTTCGTCCGACTCGATTGGCGTCGCACCCGCGCGGCGAGCACGTCGGCCAGCACGGCCTGGGCCGTGGGCCAGCGTCCGGCACCCAGGCCGTCCACCAGCCAGCGTTCGTCCTTGTCGTCCCGCAACTCGAGCCGGTTGGCCACGCCGGCAACGCCATGCAACGGATCGGCCGGCGGTAGAAACCGCACGTCCACCGAGGCGTGCACGCCGTCTGCGACCCGGCGGGCCGAGGCCACCAGGCGGGGGTGCCGCCCCCGGTGGCGTGCTTCGATCACGACCTTTGCGTCGATGTCCTCCAGTCCGGACACGGCGACTCTCGCCGGCGGCAGATCGAGACCCCAGGCGGCATGAGCCAGCAGGCAGATCTTTCGGGCCGCGTCGTGGCCGGCGATATCGGCCGTGGGATCCGCTTCGGCGTAGCCGGCAGTCTGGGCAGCCGCTACCGCTGCGCCGAGATCCTGGCCCTCGCTCATTCGATCCAGAATCCAGTTGCTGGTTCCGTTGACCACGCCTCGTAGCACCGTCAGGTCGTGCCGCCGACCCAGTCGACGGGCCCGCTCCAGCATGGGCGCGCCGCCCCCACAGGTCGCCGCCGTACCCAGCCATCCGCCGTGGCGTCGGGCCAGTTCACGCAACGCGGGACCGTGTTCGGCGAGCAGATCCTTGTTGGCCGTGACCACGGCGAGGCCGCGACCTAGCGCCTCGCGCACCAGCTCGTGGGCGGCGCCGAGACCGCCCATGGTCTCGACCACCACGTCGGGATCGCCATCCAGCAGACGTGCAGGATCGGTGGTCAGTGCGACTCGGGATGGTGCCATGGATCGGGCGCGGTCGATGTTTCTTGCGGCCACACCGGTCACCCTCACGTCGGGCAGATCCGTCAGGAGCTCGAGCACGCCGCCGCCCACGGTGCCACAGCCGGCCAGGGCGACCCGCAGTTCCGGTGCCGCCGAGACGGTCGAACCGAGGTCGGTGACCGCGGCGCCAACCACCGTGCCTTCCCGGGATCCGGGGGCCGCGAAGTCGACGAAAACCATCAGCCGTTCGTGGCACTCCGGATCGAGCTGAGGCCAGCGGCGGCCCTCGAGAGCGCCG
>PIVY01000764.1 GCA_003353795.1 bacterium | reverse complement strand
CGTGGTTCCTGCTCGGCGGCGTGGAGGTCGTCGCCCCCGAAGGCGCATCGGCGGTGGTGGCCATCGGCGATTCCATCACCGACGGCGCCGTGTCCGGCGGGAATGTCTTCACAAGCGACCCAGCGGTCGTCGGTCAGAACCTGCGGTATCCGGATCTCCTGGCGCGACGGCTCTCGTCCCGGCAACGGTTTTCGGTGCTCAACCTCGGCATCGCCGGAAACCGCCTCCTGAACGGGCCCATCCTGGGGGTCACCCCCACGGGCGAGAGCCTCCTTTCACGTCTGGAGGCCGACGTCCTCAGCCAGCCAGGGGTCGAAGACGTGATCGTCGTGATCGGCACCAACGACCTCGGCGTGCCGTTCCCGCCCGTTGGCGCCGACCAGGTGATCGCCGGACTCGAGGTTCTCGTCGACCGCCTACAGGCGGCGGGGCTCAACGTGCTTTTGGGAACGCAGCCCCCTGCATCTGGACCCAGGATCCTCTCGTTCGGGCATGGATCGCCGAATGCCATCGAGGCCCGAAACGCGATCAACGCCTGGGTGAAGACGGAGAGTCGGGCCGACGCGGTGGTGGATTTCTACGCTGCCCTTCGGGACCCGCAGAACCCCGACGCGATGCGGCCGGACC
>PIVY01000763.1 GCA_003353795.1 bacterium | reverse complement strand
GTAGGTCTCGGCCCAGCGCGCGTTGAGCACCAGGTCGGCCAGGAACGGTCCGGCGTGGAGACCGACACCCAGGGTGATGGGCGTCCGCACCTTGATGGATTGGGTCTCGGCCCAGCGGTCGGGTTGGCCGGGAATGGACTCGCCGCGCTCCTGGACGTTCTCGTGCTGCAGGCGCATGTACTGCAGGGCGCCACGCACGGTGAGCCAGGGAAGGACCCGGGATTCGAGGCCCACTCGAGCATGGGCTTCCTTCCAGGAAAGGTCGCCGTGGTCGTATTCCCAGACCGTGCCGTTATCCACGAGGCGGTCGTGCTTCTGGTTGCCCCAGAGGTATTCGCCGCTGATGACGATGAGGTTGTCGGGGTCGTTCATGATGTTGACGCCCAGGCCGGTGGAGCTCTGGAGGGCGTGCTGGTCGGCGGGGGCGCCGATGTTGTCGGAGTAGACCTGGCGGTCGTCCTGTCGGTGGTCGAGGACCGGGACCAGGGCCACGGTCTCGCTCACACCGATGAACCAGCGGGTGCGGGCGCCCCAGGTGGTCCAGGTCTGCTGGGGCGGTACGCTCCAGGAACGTTCGAGGGTGGCGTCGCCCTGGACGTTGACCATCTCGCCGGCGATGTCGCCGTAG
>PIVY01000762.1 GCA_003353795.1 bacterium | reverse complement strand
CAAGCGCCGCGACCTGCTCGAACTGGCGCGCGAACACATCGCCACCCACCCCGTCCGCTATGCCGACCACGTCTACGGTGAGCACGAGGCCGGCGGAACGTCGTGGCTCTACCTCGCCGATCGCGACTTCGCCGAGCTCGACGTGCCCACCCAGCCCTACTACAGCACGGGCGAGGTCACCGAGACCATCCAGCATGGCATCTTCAAGGGCTTCACCGGTCCGATCATGCTCTTCGGATTGGTCGCCGTGATCATGAAATCCGCAGGAAAACGCCCCGACGACCGCCTGGAGGACGACGATGAATGAGCATCCCCGGATCCCGTACTTCACCAACGGCGTGAAAGTGCTGACCGTGCTCGCAATGGGCGGCATCGGCGTCATGATCGCGCGATTCGTCTTCGGCATCGGCGCGGTCACCAACCTCAACGACCACTATCCCTGGGGGATCTGGATCGGCATCGACGTGGCCACGGGCGTGGCCCTGGCCGCCGGCGGATTCACCACCGCCTTCATCGCCCACGTCATGCACCGTGAGCGCTTCCACCCGGTCGTGCGCCCGGCGCTGCTGACCGCCATGCTCGGCTACACGTTCGTGGCCCTCGGCGTGTTCATCGACCTGGGTCGATA
>PIVY01000761.1 GCA_003353795.1 bacterium | reverse complement strand
CGCCCGGCGTCGACGAAAACCGCCGCCTGGTCTTGCTCGACGATCTCGTGACCACCGGCGCGACCCTCGCGGCAGCCGGCGACGTCGTGGCCGAGGTAGGTTGGGAAATCGTATCGATGCTGGCGTTGGGGCAGGCGGCCCGTCTGCTGCGCACGGACCGGGGTTGACACTCACCGGTAAGCGCCGCTAGCTTGCGCGTGTCATCGGATCACCTCGTTCTCATCTGCGCGGCTGCGTGGCGCGCCAATACCGTCCGCTGGGAGGAACCATGAAGAAGGCGAATCTGGCGCAGTGCGATCCCCGAGATCGCCGGATCCTGATGCGGGTCGATTTCAATGTACCGTTGGACCAGAACCGGCAAATCACGGACGACACGCGGATCCGCGCGGTGCTGCCCTCGGTTCGCCACGTCCTGTCCGGCGGGGGTAGTCTGGTGCTCATGAGCCACCTTGGTCGTCCCAAGGGGGAGATCAAGCCGGAGTACTCGTTGCGACCGGTGGCTGATCGCCTCGGCGAACTGCTGGATGTTCCCGTGAAGTTTGCCACGGACACCGTGGGTCCCGACGCGACCGACAAGACTAGCAACCTAGGCCCGGGCGAGATCGTGGTGCTCGAGAACTTGCGCTTC
>PIVY01000760.1 GCA_003353795.1 bacterium | reverse complement strand
GGTCACGCGCCACTCGTCGCCGTCCAGGCCGAGAAGACGGCGGGTGTCGGCATCGAGAGCCTGGTGGGTTTCAAACGTTGTGGTGCGGGAACCGCTGCCGCTCGCGTCGATGGTCACGTTCACTTCGTACTCGCGGCAACCAGCGAGCAGCATGCCGGTGGCCAGGGCGGTCAAGACGAGCAATCGACGGCGCATGGCTCGGGTCCTTCCGGTCGTTCGACCTGCTGGTCGCGGTGGTTGGAGTGGGGAAACGCGGCCGGGCGGGGCCATGGTAGCGGACGAACAGTGAGGACGCCAGCCCGACGTCCCGCGTCGGGATGCATCCTGGGACCCGGTTCGATGGACGACAGTGTCAACCAATCGAAAACGCCGACCGGGTCGTTCCGGCCGGCGCAGAGGAGGGGGTCAAGCCTGGGCCACGCTCCGGAATCGTCGCTGCTTCTTCAGCTGGAAGTCGACCCAGCGCTGCAGTTGTTCCACGCCCAGCACCTCGAGGGCCAGCTCGTAGTCCTCGGGTTGCACGTGCAGGATGTAACGGTAGCGGCCGTGGCCATCGGTGAGGCCGGTGCTGCTCGAGACGTTGATGTCGGCACGACTGAGCTTCTCGTGGATGACGACCAGGGCACCGA
>PIVY01000759.1 GCA_003353795.1 bacterium | reverse complement strand
GGTTGAGCAGCCCTTCGGTGATTTCCGGCTGGCCGGAAATGTGGTCCTGGGCGACCTTCCGAACCGCGCGGTTCATCGGCTCGTTATTGTGCGTGGTCGAGACGATCAGGTTCGCCATCGTCACCTGGTCGTTCTCGTCGACGCGGTAGTGATGAATCAGCGTGCCACGCGGGGCCTCGATCATCGCGACGGCCTCGCCGCGCCGCTCGCCCGTGGTCACCAGGTCCTCGCCCTGGAGGTCGGGATCGTTGAGCAGGACCTTGATCTTCTCGGCCGCATGAAGCAGCTCGATCATCCGCGTCCAGTGGTAGGCCATCGTGATGTTGTTGGTCTTGCCGCCGGTGAGCTTGTCGAACTCCACCCGGGCCGCCTCGGCCTCGGGCGTGTCGATCCGGTCGGCGGCGTTCATGCGGGCCAGCGGGCCCACGCGGTACAAGCCGTCGTCGGGGCCGATCGACTTGATGAACGGGAACTTCATGTACGACCAGGGCTGGACGTCCTCGGCGAGGTAGTCGGTGTAGTCCTGGAAGTCGACCTGATCGAAGATCGAGTTGCCGTCCTTGTCGATCGCCCGCAGGACGCCGTCATACAGGTCCATCGTGCCGTCGGGCGTCACGATGCCCATGTGG
>PIVY01000758.1 GCA_003353795.1 bacterium | reverse complement strand
AGAGTGATTTCTATCTCGTGGCGGGCGCACATCGCGGCCACGGAGACGGACCCAACGTCCTCTTGCTCAGTTCCTCCGGCGCCGACGTGGCCGCCGAGTATGGTGTCGCTGACGTCTACGGTCGTGGTCGCGGCGCCCTGTTGCTCGACGTCGACGTCGATGGGGTCCGGGAACTCGTGGTCCTGAACTTCAAGTCGGCGCTGCGGGCCTTCGCCATGGAACCGCCCTGGCCGGCTACCGACGTCGTCCGTTCCGTGTTCGGCCATCCGCCGGCCGACGAGGATGCTCTGAGAGGCGAGCCGGCCCCGGCCCGACGGCGCGACGACGGCAGCCACGCCATGGTTCCCTGGGACCTGGACGGCGACCATCGACCCGAGTTCCTGGCCCTCGGCGGTGTGGCCTCCCTGCGTCTCCTGCGCTGGCGGGACGGGCGTTTGCGCTTCGATGCCGCTGCGTTCGCGCCGGATGTTTATCAGCCGCCGCCCGTGGCTGCGGTCTGGGCGGACATCGGCGGACAGGGCGAGACCGCTCTCCTGCTCGTCTATGGCGATGACGACCGGGCTCTACACGGTCCGGACTCGCGGCGCAATCGACTGCTCAGCTGGCAGGGGCATCGATTCGTGGAACTGG
>PIVY01000757.1 GCA_003353795.1 bacterium | reverse complement strand
GTCCAACACCACCATCGTCACCTTCGACAACCGCCGGCTCTACGTGCCCAACCGCAAGATCTGGCAGGAAGTCATCGAGAACCGGTCCAGCGAGGCCTATCGCCGGGTCGAGTTGAAGATGCGGATCAGCTACCGCCAGGATCTGGACGTGGCGCGGGAACGCATTCAGGAGATTCTCGCCGCCAGCGACCTGATCCTCGAGGACCCGGCGCCGTCGGTATTCGTGGCCGACCTGGGCGATTCCTGGCTGGAGATCGCCGTCTGGCCCTGGGCCACGACGGAGAACTGGTGGGCGGCCAAGTCGGGGCTGCCGGGCGTGCTCAAGATCGGGCTCGAGGAAGCCGGCATCACCATGCCGATACCACGGCGCGAGATCACGATGGCATCCGACGACAGTGACCGACCAACCACTTGACCGACCGGGATCGTACTCTGAATCGTCGGGTTAGCCGAGTTGCGCCAGGATCGAACGGGCCAGGTCGGTGAGCGACGGATCGCGAGCTCCCATGACCAGCACGAGATCGCCGGGTCGGGCCTCCGAGGCGATGGAGGTCGGCAGATCGGTGCGGTCGGAGAGGAAACGGGCGTCGCGTTCGCGGGCGGTGATGTCGGCGACGAGATCGGCGCAGG
>PIVY01000756.1 GCA_003353795.1 bacterium | reverse complement strand
CGCGGGTCATTATCTGATGGCCCAGCCTGAACGCCCGCAGCGGGCGCGACGCGCGGAGGCAGTCGAGAATGATCTTCCAGGCCCGCTTGCGGCGAGGGCGTTTGATGTATACGTCCAACTCCACGTCGCCGAGTGTGATCTTTCGGCGGACGACGCGTCCGGACGGGCTTTCCTTGACCAGTTCGATATCGTCGCCTTCCAGCAGCTTCGGACCGAGCGACAGGACCTCGGTCCACTGCCTGGCTGTCAGGACGTGCTTTGCCGCTTCAGACCCCGGCGGGTGATGCTTCGAGGCCAGCACGACGTTTCCCTTCCACTGGTTCGGCAGGGAAACGTCGGTGAAGTATCGATTCCTTCCGTTGACCCGCCGATCCCGGTGTGCGTGGTGCTTTCGCGTGTGGCGCCGGGCCATCTGGTCGATGAGATACTCCCATCCGCGGAGCGTTCCGCCGGCTTCGCTGAGCGCCAGGTAGTGCTTGAGGAATCTGAGTCGCTGTGTGCGTGTCGTCGTGTCGCGAAGATCGTGCAGCAGTTGGGCCAGGTTGGCGGTCTTGGCCAGCCTTGTCAGGCGCCAGCTTCGCTTCAGGCGATGCAGATCGGTCAGGATGAGCCTCGGCTCGGTGCGCCAGA
>PIVY01000755.1 GCA_003353795.1 bacterium | reverse complement strand
GCCATCCCGAGACCGGCGTGTTCAGCTTCTACGGCCTGATGGACGAGCCCATGCTCGACGTCCACGATCGCACCGTGAAGCACACCTACACCATCGAGACCGAGGACCGTCATGTGTTCAGTGTCTTCGACCTCCATGCCGGCGACGATTACAAGGCTTTCGAGATCGTATACGAGCGGGTGAAATGACCGATTCGACCGTGCAAAGCAGTGAACTGGCGGGTCGCCGTATCCTGGTGACCCGCGCTGCTGCTCAGGCGGTCGACCTCATGGCGGCGTTGACCGACCGTGGGGCCGAGGCCGTGGCTTGCCCGTTGTTGCGCATCGAGCCGGTGGATATGGCCTTGCCGCCGCTGAAGCGATTCCAATGGCTGGTGGTGACCAGTCGCAACGCGGTGGAACATCTTCCAGCTCTGCCATCCGCTCTCAAGGTTGCGGCCGTGGGACCTGGAACGGCCGCGGCCCTGATCGACCGTGGATTTTCCGTTCAGCTACAACCCGAGCGTGCCACCGGAGCCGACCTGGCTGACTCCTTCCGACGTTCCGGACTCATGACGGGGACCCGGGTGATCCGGATCCGGGGTGACCGTGCTCCGTCCGTGGTCGAGGATGCTTTGCGGACCCTGGGGGCG
>PIVY01000311.1 GCA_003353795.1 bacterium | reverse complement strand
GCCGAACAGGTCGGGGTAGAGCCGACGGAACGCCTGGTTGTGGTGCTGCTCACCGTTGGGCCCCGGCGCATGGATGCCGTCCTCGGTGACCGCGACCACCAGGCGGTAGGACTCGGCCGGCATGGAGTCGAGCACGTTCACCGTGACCGTGATCGAGGTGTCGCCCTGGTCGTAGGTCATGTCCATCTCGATGGGTGAGCCGGCGACGGAACGCTGCGCGTAGGCGTCGGGAGCCCGGAACTGCCAGCCCCAGGACCCGTCCTCCATCACCTTGACCTGGTTGTCCATGTACAGGGTCGGCACGCCGGTGACGTCGAGCGGGCACATGTCGTACAGGTACTCGACCTGCTCCATGTTGGCCATGTAGATGGGATCGTTGGCCGCCGGCCACCAGACGTGGACGCGGATCAGGCCGGCGGTGTCGCCCTGCTGGGGGTACCAGGCGTCGAGGGCGCCGTTGGCGGCGACGCAAGGGCCGCAGGCCCAGTTGGTGAACAGGATGCCCAGCGGCGTGCGCTGTCCGGTGTAGCAGGCGACGTCGGCGGTCAGCTCGTTGTCGGGCAGGTAGCCGTCGGTCGCAAGCTCGGCGGTTGCCGTGAACTGGTAGTCGCCGGTCTCGCAAACGAAGGGCGGGAAGTCCACCACGGTCTCCGCGTCGACCTCGAGGTTCGCCACCGGAACCGCCTCGTCGTAGACGACCGCACCGTCGTGCTCGATCACCAGGTTGGCGCTGAAGGACTCATTGTTCACACCGGTGTTGGCCACCGTGAGTTGCGGCGAGATCTCGCGGCCCGTCTGCCAGGTGTCGCCGTCGGTCGCGATGGCGAGGGCCGCCAGGTCGTGCTCCATGGGCGCGTTGAGGCGTACGTCGTCGATCCACCAGTGGTCGGTGTCGCCGCCCACGTAATGGAAGGCCACGTGGATGGTCTCGCCGATGTAGGACGCGAGGTCGATCTCGACGTGACCCCACTCCGCCTGCGCGCTGTCGAGCCAGGGCGCATCGTAGGTGGCGGGGGTGGCGGACCAGACCAGGGTGTAGGCGGCGGGATCGTCGGCCACGGTGGTGCTGACGAGGATCTCGTGCAGGCCGCCGAGGGTGCTCCAGTCCTGGCCCGACTCGTAGAAGCTGAGCATCAGGTAGTCGGCGCCGGCCGTGTCGCGGGCCGGCGTGACCAGCCACTCGTCCTCGAAGGCACCGTCATAGCCCGGCCGGATCAGGGCGGTGTGCACGCCGGAGTAGCCGCCGTTCCAGCCCCAGTTCCACTGGTAGAAGGTGCCCAGGTGGATGCGCGACCAGCCCGCGGGCGGGAACTCGGTCTCCCAGTCTTCGAAGATCAGTTCGCCGGCGGAGGCCGGGACGGCGGCGGTGGCGGCCAGGATCATGAGGGCGGCCAGGATGAGGTGCTTCATGCCGGAGTCCCTTTCAGGTTCGCGGGCGAGCGGGGGCGTCGAGCGACGCAGGACGCCCCGAACGATCCGCCATCGGCGAGTGTGGGTAAATGGGACCTAAGTCCAATACTCCCCGGCGGGGCCGGTGTCACCAGATGCGGTCACGCCACCTTCACGATCCCCCGCAGTAACCGGCCCAGCAGGTCGGCACCGGTCAGGATCCGCTTCTCCTCGTCCGCCCAGAGGAGCACCACGTCCTGGTCGACGACGTCGTCGCCGGCTCGCTGCCGCTGGACCGCCAGTTGCGGCACGACGTCATGGAGGGCCGTGTCCGGATCGTGCACGACGACGGGGCGATGGCAGGAATCCCGCGGATCGAGGGGTCCGTTGGCGACCACGGCGCGGCGCAGCAAGCGGCTCACGTCGAGGACGGCGAGCACGCCGCCGTCCTCACCGGTGATCACCGCCCAGCGCTTGCCCGACGCGGCGACCTTGCGGAGGAAGGGGTCGTTCAGCGCCGCCTGCACTGGCGGGAACACCGGCTCACCATCGGCGGCCGAAAGGCGGATCACGCTCCTCGGATCCACCTCCTCTCCCTCCTCCCGGATCTTCAGGTCGTCGAGGGAAAAGAAGTTGAGGGCCCCCACGCCCTCCACCCGGCCGACATCCGAATCGGGAGCCGCAATGTAGAGCATGACGGCGTTCCTGATCTCCTCCTCCCCCAGGTACTCGTAGCCCTCCTTGCCCAGCCAGGCATCGAGGAAGAGTCCGGTGGGCTTGGCGATGGGGAAGAGCAGGATCTGCCAGAGCCGGAGCAAGGGGCGCAGCAGCGTGGCCATGCGCAGCGCGTTCCGGGAGAAGTAGGCCTGCGGGATGATCTCGCCGCCGAAGGTGATGAGGATGGTGGAGAAGGCGAAGCCGGCCAGGCCCGCGAGCACCGAATCGGTGAGCAGGGTCAGGAGCACGTTGGTGCCCACGTTGCCCCAGAGGATGGTGGCGAGCAGGAAGTTTGAGTCGTTGCGGAGGGCCAGCAGGCGTTCCGCGTCGGCGTCGCCGGCCCGGGCCTTGGCCACCAGTTGCACCCGGCCGATGCCGAAAAGGGCGAGGTTCAGGCCGGAGAAGGAGCCGGACTGCAGGACGCAGAGCAGGATCCCGAGCCAGGTCAGTGCGTCGGTATTCATCGTTGGACCTCTCGGGGATTCGGCGGCATCACGATCAC
>PIVY01000754.1 GCA_003353795.1 bacterium | reverse complement strand
CCCAGCTCATGCGGGCGACCGCGAGGTCCATCGCCTTGCCGTTGGACGCCATGCACAGCCCGTTCATCTGGCTGACGCGGCCCGACAAACCGTCGAACTCGTCGTCACCCATGAGAGTGGGGTCGCCGCCGGCGATGGGGTGGCCGCCGTAGGCCTGCACGCCGCGTTGGGCGCGCTCGGCGAGCATGTGGTCACGCTCGGCGGGCGATGCCATGCGGACGCGCGGATCCCAGTTGGGGTTGGCCTCGAGCCACGCCAGGGCGTCGGGGCCCATGCCGTCCATTGCGATCTCGGGCAGGGTCTTGTTGTACTGGTACCAGAAGGCGCGGATCCAGCCGTCGGTGAGGACGACGTCGGCGTCGAGGATCTGGCCGGTCTTGGGGTTGACTCTTGAGGGTCCAATAGCAGTCGAGATGTCGTTGCTCAGCCAGCGGATGAAGTTGAAGCGCCGGTCCTCGGGGTCCTTGTCCATGTGGGCGCCGGTGGACTTGTCCTGGTAGTAGACATCGATGGCGTTGGCGATCCCGACCTCCTCGAAGGCCTTGTTCCACTGCAGCACGCCCTCGCGGACAAAGCGGCGGTAGCGCACGGGAACCGTGTGCTCGATATAGAAAACGATCGGCTCTTTCGGC
>PIVY01000176.1 GCA_003353795.1 bacterium | reverse complement strand
CGGATGGCGTTGCGGATGTTGTCGTTGAAGCAGCCGAATCCCAGGCCGCGCTGGTCGCCCTTGCCGGTGAGGATGGTGCCGCCGTAGCCGCCCCAGGGCTCGCCGTAGATGATGGCGTGCGGGTTGATGCCCTTGGCCATGGTGGTGATCTCCGCCATGAGGTCGGTGTCGATGAGGCCCATGAGGTCGAAGCGGAAACCGTCGACGTGGTACTCCTCGATCCAGTAGCGGCAGCTCGCGAGGATGAAGCGGCGGGCCATGAGCTTCTCGGTGGCCACCTCGTTGCCCACGCCCGAGCCGTTGCTGTAGCTGCCGTCATCCTCGAGACGGTAGTAGTACTTGGGCACCATGGCGTCGTAGAGCGACCCCAGCGGTCCCACGTTGTGGGTATGATTGTAGACCACGTCCATGACGACCTTGATGCCGGCGTCGTGGAACTCCTTGATCATCTGCTTCATCTCGCGGATACGGACCTTGCCGTCGTCCGGATCGGTGGAGTACGAGCCTTCCGGCGTGTTGTACGAGTACGGGTCGTAGCCCCAGTTGCGACTGTCCGGGTTGTTCTCGTTCACCGACGAGAAGTCGTACATGGGCAGGATCTGGACCGTGTTGACGCCGAGATCGACGATATGATCGAAGCCCGTCGGCTTGCCCTGGTAGCTGGTGCCGCTCTCGACCACGCCGGCGAACTTGTGCTTGTTGGCCGCCTCACCGTTCCAGTGCTCGCCGGTGGTGACGTCGCGCACGTGGAGCTCGTAGATGATGCTGTCGGTCTCCGGGAAGGTCGGCCACTGGTCGGCGTCCCAACCGTCGGGATCAGTCTCCGCGAGATCGATGATCTGCGTGCGTTGGCTGTTGCTGCTCAGGGCGACCGAGTAGAGATCGGGCGTCTCGTAGGTCTCGCCGTAAACGGTCATGCGGTAGAGATAGTACTTGTCCTCGAGGTCACCCGTCACCGTGGCCTGCATCACGCCGGTGTCCTGCTGGTCGCGGGCCATGACGACCGTCTCGACCGGCTCGTCGATCACGGGATACGGGTTGTCGTAGATCAGGATCGTGGCCGATTCGGCCACCGGGCTCCAGAGCTTGAACGTCGTGGCGCCCGGCGTGTACACGGCCCCCAGATCGTCGCCGGTGTACTCGAACGTGGCGTCGTCGAACTGGTGCTGAACTGGCACATCATTGCCGCCCACGTCGTCGTGGACCGTGTAGGGCAGCGTGATGTCCACCGCATCGTCCAGGGTCAGGAGAACCACCCGCGGCTCTGTGGCCGTGCGGCTGGCGATGTCGACCACGGTCTGACCCTGGAAGACGTGGAAGGCGTCCAGCTCGGTCGCGTCATTGGCCAGGCGCAGGGTGATGGTGTCGTCACCGTCGCTGAGGGCTGCCATCAGGCGCACGTCCGGATCGGGTTGCTCGGTGAAGATCTGGGTGAATCCCGAGAGGATCCAGATCTCCGGATGAGTCTCGTAGTCGCCCCAGGTCATGTCCGGACCGGGGTCTTTCTCGTCGCCGTTATGAATGATGAAACCCAGGTCGGTTTCAGGCGCCGAGATTGGGATGTCCCAGTAGACACCGTAGGCGTCGGTGCCGCTGGGCATCAGCGGACTCTGCCAGGTGTAGGGCACGCCTTCGATGTAGAAGGTGCCGCCGTCTTCCTGGATGGCGCCCCAGAGGTGGATTCCCCAGCCCCCATAGTCGGGCGTGAAACGATGGTAGTGGACCTTGAGGGTGACATCTCCCTGGGCCACGACCGGAATGGCCAGGACGATGGCGAACAAGAACAAGCCGAGCCTGCGCATGGGAACGACCTCCAGCTTCGAAAGGCGGATCAACCGCGAATATCGGTTCGAAAATAGCGCAATTTCGACCCGAAAGGAAGGGACAGCCCCCGAAGGAGCTGTCCCGTGATGTCTGGACCGCTTGGTGCTAGTTGCCGGCCGGGCAGCCGCTGAACGCCGCGCTGTAGGTCACCGGCGTGGTGCCGGTGGTCAGGGTGCGATTGAAGCCGCCGTTGTTGTTGTCCACACCGCAGGTCTCCGGCACGCTCTCCTGATCGGGCCAGCCGGTGCCGTTGACGAAGGTGAACTCGTACTCGGTGTCCGAGCTGAGCGTCAAGGTGACCGCCCAGATCCCCTCGCCCTGATCGACCATGTCGATGCCGGCCGGCTGCCATTCGGGATAGTCGGGCGCGAAGCCGCCGGCGACGTGCACGCCGTCACCGGAGACGATCTCGGCCGACATGTCGACCATGATGGTCACGTCCACCGGGGGCGTCGACGGTTCGACGGTGAAGGTGGTGGTGCCGGTGACCGCACCGCTGGCCGGCACGGTAAACGGCAGGTTGGAGCCCGGCAACAGCCAGATCCCGAACTCGGTGCCGTCGTCATGGATGACGCCCCACTCGTAGTCGTCCGCCGCGAGATCGGAGGCGATGTTGCGGTAGACGTACATGCCGTCCGCAGTCTGTCCGTCGCGCGAGGTGACCGCCCAGCCGTCGAAGGTGCCCTTGATCTTGATGTTGTCGTAGGTCTCGGTGTTGAGATTGGTCACCACGAGGCGGAAGCCGGTGCCGTCACCGGGCACCAGTTCGATGTCTTCGTCGCCGCTCACCTCGAGGTCCGCGGAGACGGACACGGCCAGGCCGGAAAGGACTTCTTGCTCGGCCTTGCTGCCGTCGTCGGTGTACACGCTATAGGCGTAGTCGCCGGCCACGACGCCGGCCACCCGGACGTCCCAGAAGATGCCGTCCTGGACGAGGGCCACGTTCTGGTCGCCGGTGAGCGTGCCTCGGATGTAGAGCCCGTCGGCATCCCAGGCTCCCACGCCGTCGGTCACCCGGATATCGACGTTGGCCTGGGTCGGAACGTCAGGAATGTAGGGATCACCCGCATCGGTACAGGCAAGGAATGACACGCCCAGCACGGGAAGCGCGAGCGCCATCAGCGTGAGCTTCTTCATCTTGATTCTCCTTGTTCTGCTCCCGGCGCCGCCGTCATCGCAGCCTCGGGCGCCCCGAATGGACCGGACTCCATGGGATCGCCGCAAGGTTATACCCGCATCCGAGGCGGCGTCAAGGACGGTGAAAAACCGGCCGATCTCCGGGGTTGACCGTCATCCAGCCCGTCGTTGCCGCCAGATCGCAGGCACGGTGAGGCTGGCCACGACCAGGCACAGGATCAGCAATCGAGCGCCGATTCCCCACCTCGCCGCCGCCTCCAAGTAGAAGGGGCCGAGGAAGATCTGCAGCATCGTCTGCCAGGTGAAGACGGCCAGCGCGTGGCGGCCGAGGAGTTCCAGCCACGGCCAATGGAACCAGCGTGGCCGCCACCTCGCGACCACCGCGATCACCACCGTGAGGGCCGCCACGTTCGCCAGGCGCAGCCACCCCAGATTCACCCGTGCGACCGCCGGAACATGGCGCGGGATCTCCGCCAGGACGATCCCGTGGCGCAGGGCGAATCCAGCGGCTGCCACGAGTACGGCGACCAGGATCACCATTCGGGTCGACCGCGACGATCCGATGGCGGCGCCGGTCGAGCGACTTCGCCAGCCGCCCCAGACACCGACGACGAACAGGAACTGCCAGGCCAGCAGGTGGAAATGATTGGGATACCAGGTCACGGCGGCGCCGACCACGGTGAACTGGATCTCCGGTGGGTATCCCGGCTGCCGCACGAGAAACTGGCCTGCCAGCCACAGGCCGGCGCTCACGGCCAGCACCAGCGTCGCACGTCCTCGCGCGATTCCAACCAGCACCAGCGGCAGCACGGCCACGAAGAGCAGATAGAGCGGCAGGATGTCCAGCGGCGGCTCCTGGTTCAGGAGCAGGACGCCACCCACGGCCCGCAACGCCAGGCCCACCGCGCCTCCATCCGGTCGACCACCCGGCATGATGATCCAGGAGGCGACCAGCGCCGCGATGATCACCAGATGGTAGCGATAGAGCACCGCGAGCCGCCGGCGCACCGCCCCGCTCAGGCGGCCCGGCGTGTCCGCGTACTTCCCGTACACCACGCCCGCCACGATCCCCGACAGCAGCACGAATCCCTCGGCGGCGCTCACGAAGCCAAAGGTCTCGTAGGTCACGCGATAGATGGGCCCGTAGAGGTCGAGATGGTCGACCGCCATGATCACCAGCATCAGGCCGCGCAGGGTGTCCAGGGAGCGGATACGGTCGGCGGGCATGCAGCGTCCTGTGGGCCTGGGTTCGGGTCGATGGCCGGTAGCCCGGCAAGCAAACCACGATCCTGTCGGCGGGGCCATTTCAAATCGGCCGACGAGCCCGATCGCGAGGGCCTCGGGCCTATACACCTATATAGGCGACTGCCAATACAAACTGTTCAGGCCGGCCTTCAGCGCGGGGACCGAAATCTGTTAACTCGTTTTATATTAACAGCTTAAAGATGCAGTCGGCGTGGCCCGAACCTTGCCATTCCCATGTGAGCCATCATCCGTCCGCAATCCAGGAGGAGTTCATGAAGGTCCGCACAACCGCACGCATCGCGTTGGTATGCCTGGCCCTGGCCACCGCCGCGACAGCCCAGACCGACCACCGCGAGTTCGACGAACTCCAGCGGGATTTCCAGTCCGGCGAGGAGGTCACCCAGGCCTGCCTCGAGTGCCACGAAGACGCCGCCAAGGACGTGCACGCCACCATCCACTGGACCTGGCGCGAGCCCGGCGACGAGACCGGCCAGATCGGCAAGGCCGCCGTCACCATGAACAACTTCTGCATCAACATCAACAGCAACTGGAAGCGTTGCACCTCCTGCCACGCCGGCTACGGCTGGAAGGACGCGACCTTCGATTTCACCCGCGAGGACAAGGTGGACTGCCTCGTCTGCCACGAGCAGACCGGCACCTACAAGAAGTTTCCCAAGGGCGCGGGCTACCCCGCCAAGGAACCCACCAAGTTCAACGGCAAGATGTTCAACCCGCCCGAGTGGGGCACCGTGGCCCAGAGCGTGGGCGCTCCCAGCCGCAACAACTGCGGCGTCTGCCACTTCTACGGCGGCGGCGGCGACGCCGTGAAGCACGGCGATCTGGACAGCACCCTGAAGACCCCCGAGCGTTCCCTCGACGTCCACATGAGCCCCGACGGCGCGGGCTTCACCTGCCAGGAGTGCCACACCACCAACAAGCACCAGATCGCCGGCCGCCAGTACGGTCTCGCCGCGTCGATGATGACGGCCGAATTTACAGAGGCAGGCGTGGCCTCGCAGATCACCTGCGAATCCTGCCATGAGGCCGCCCCCCACGAGACCGCCGAACTCAACGCCCACGTCGATCGCGTGGCCTGTCAGTCGTGCCACATCCCCGCCTTCGCGCGCGGTCAGGCCACCAAGATGTGGTGGGACTGGTCCGACGCCGGCCAGAAGGACGCCGATGGCAGACCCAAGGTGGTCAAGGGCGACGACGGCAAGCCGGTCTACCACGGCAAGAAGGGCACCTTCCGCTGGCAGAAGGACGTGGCGCCCGAGTTCTACTGGTATGATGGCACCATGGCGGTCGTCACGGTGCACGACCGCGTCGATCCCGACGCCGAGAACTGGCTGCAGAAGCCCAACGGCAGCGCGGACGACGGAGACGCCAAGCTCTGGCCCTTCAAGGTGCATCGCGGCATGACGCCCTACGATGCCGGCCGCCGCACCATGGCCGTGCCCAAGCTGATCGGCAAGCCGGGCACGGGCGCCTACTGGGCCGACTGGGACTGGGACGCCGCCATCGCCAAGGGCATGAAGTCCGTTGGCGTGGAGTACAGCGGCGAGTACGGTTTCGTGAAGACCGCCTACGCCTACCCCGTCACCCACATGGTGGCGCCCAAGGAGAACACGACGGCTTGCACCGCCTGCCACGTCGGCGACGACGGCGGCGATCTCAAGGTGGGGCTCGGCGAGTTCTAGCGACATCGACGTTCCGGCGGCGGGGAAACATACCTCCGGCCCCGCCGAGTGAAGCCCGGGCCCATCAGCGGCCCGGGCTTCTTACGTCGCAGCACCGCCGCATAGTAGATTGAAGAACTCCCCTGTCTCCAACCGTCGTCGCCGGTTCTAGGTTTTCGCCACTCGATCAGCCAGTATCACCATCCGATTCAACGGAATGAAAGAGGTCATGCCATGCGCCACCTGCGAACGACCGCCAACCTTCCCCTGCTCCTGCTCGCCATCGCCGCCTTGCTCCTCGTTGCCGCCTGCAGTGACGACGATGACAGTGCCGACAACGGCGGCAACGGCACCCCGACCGGCGGCGATTTCGTGATCCCCGCCGACATGGAAGGCACCTGGGAGATCACCGACGCGTTCACCGACTGCGATTCCGGCGACGTCATCGGCGACGAGGGCAGCACCGAGACCGAGGTTCTCTGCGCGGGCGAAGCCGCGGATTTCGAGGACGAGGACCTCGATGATTGCACGACGACGACCCTGTCAGAGAACAGTTTCCGGGTCACATGCTCGGGCACCACGCCGCTGGGCATGGATTGCAACCTGACGTTCTCGGCCACGGCGACCTACACCATGGGCAACACGTCGTTCTCGGCCACCGGCAACATCACCATGTCAGCCGTGGGCACCGGCTGCCCCGGCGAAATCGACGACATGTGCATGAACTTCACGGTGACCGGAACCCGCACCGGCGACGCCCCCGCGGGAGCGTGCGAGGGCAAGAGCCTGCACGATTCGCTCGTCGACCATCTCGTCGCGCGGGCGCTCGACTCGCGATTCTAGATCGAGAGTAGCCCCGGTCCCGCTGTGGAAACGTGGAGCCGATCGTGGTATCTTGCTTCGGAAAATAGGGATGATCTGTCACTTGAACCAGGGAGGCCGATGGTGAATTCCCGTCAACCGAGGTGGGCTACCAGCCTGCTGATCCTGATGCTGGCAACGACGGTTGCCGCCGCCGATGAGCCGATTCTCGATCCGGACGTCGACATCGTGCTCACCACCATGGGTGCGATGCTCTCGGCCGCGGAGAGCTTCCGTTTCACGGCCGAGAATACTTCCGACGACGTCGTGGACGGCATCCGGTCGCCGCAGGGCGCGTGGGTCACCGAGTTCACCGTTCGGCGCCCCGACCGGCTACTCGTGAGGCAGAGATCGTCCGACGACAACAAGATCTTCTACTACGACGGACAGACCGTGGCGCTCCATTTCACGGACAAGGACCTGTACACCCGATTCGACGCTCCAGAGACCATCGACGAGACCCTGGACATGATTCTCTTCGAGTACGGCATCGTCCTGCCTGTGGCCGACATGGTCTACAACGACAGCTACGCGGTCCTCACGAGCGCGCTGGTGGCCAGTTCCTATGCCGGCCTGCAGCAGGTCCACGGCGTCTCCTGCCACCACCTCGTTTTCAACGAAGAGACGGTCGACTGGCAACTCTGGGTCGAGGATGGCGATCGGCCGCTGCCTCGCAAGTTGCTGATCCACTATCGCGAAGTCCCCGGGTCGCCGACCGTGACCTGCTTCTTCCAGGAATGGGAGTTCTCCTCGCCGACCCCGGACATCCTGTTCGAATTCGAGCCCGGCGCCGGTGTCGACGCGATCGCGACCACCAAGGCCGTCGAGTTCGCCGAGGAAGGAGGAGGACGATGAACTTCAGCATCAAGCTACGCCGTCTTGCGGTCATCTGGCTCTTCGTTCCGGTCCTCGCATTCTCGACCCTGGCACCCTCGCTGGCCGAAGCCGGCTTCCATCGCGGCGGCGGTCGCGGTGGTGGACGCGGTGGCGGTGGCGGTCACGGTGGTGGCCACGGCGGCGGTCACGGTGGCGGACACCATGGCGGCGGGCACCGGCACCATCAGCCGAAACCGCACCACAATCGACACCACCACCACCACGGACACATCCACCACGGCTGGCATGCCGGTGTGCACTTCATGTGGGCCCCTGCCGCGTTCTGGCATCCGTTCGGATTCTTCATCACGACCATGGCCGTTACGGCCATCATCATCAGCGCCGACGACGGTGAGGACTACCATTACGACCAGGGCACGTACTACGAAGAGACCACCGACGAGAATGGTCAGAAGGGCTATCAGGCGGTTCCCGCGCCCATCGGCGCCACGGTGCCGACCCTGGTCGACGGTACGGTCGAGGTCACGCTGAAGGACAAGAAGTACTACTACTACGCTGGCGCCTTCTACTTCCCGGCTGCCGACGGCGAGCAGTACACCGTGGTCGCTGCTCCAGTCGGCGCGGTCATTCCCTACCTGCCGGACGGCTACAAGAAGGAGTACCACGGGGACATCCTGTACTACGCCTACGGCGGCATCTACTACCAGCCCCAGTCGACCAGTGGCGAGGTTTCGTACGCGGTAGTCGCGCATCCGTAAAGAGGAGTTATGGACATGCACAAACGAGTACTTTTGATCCTGCCGGCGCTGGCTTTCCTGGCGCTTCTGACCGCCGGCTGCGGTGGCTCTCCGGAGGTCCACTACGACTTCGACACCATGGCCAACTGGAGCGATTACCGGGCCTTCAATTTCCTGCCGACTCCGGGCACCGCCGATGCCGACGTGGACGATGGGCGGATCAAGCGCGCCATCGTTCTCGACCTCACCGGTCGTGGCTATCTGCAGGGCGGCAACGGTCCCATGATGCTCATCTCCTACACGCTGGGATGGCAGGACGACAAGGAAGTCCTGACAGTGGAGATCGTGGATGAAAACACCAAGCGCCGGCTGTGGACCGGGTCGACCGTGCTGGAGGACATGGAGGGTTCGTCGCTGGAACAGGACACAGCGATGCAGAAGAACGTGACACGGCTGCTGTCCTACTTCCCGCCGCCGAAGAAGTAGTCACATCCGGCCTGGAAGAAGACGAGGCGGCGAGTCGCGAGGCTCGCCGCCTTTCGATTGCCCGGTACCGGATCCGCTTGCTGCGAGTCCAGCCAGTCGCCGGTCGAAACAGAAGGGCGGGACCCAAGGCCCCGCCCTCATCTCGTCGAACGCCCGCGCCCTACTCGGCCGTCATCGCCTCCAGCTTCAGCAGCTTCTCCCACTCCGAGTCGATCCAGGCCTGGATGTGCTCGATGATGTGCTCGTTGCCCGGCTTGAACACGTGCCGGAAACGGGCCTGAGGCTTCAACCAGTCCTCGATGGGCGCCCGCTGCTTGGGCTTCTTGTTGATCTTGTAGACCCCGTTCTCCACCTCGAAGAGCGGCCAGTAGTTGTTCTCCACCGCCTGCTTGGCGATCTGCATGCCGATCTCCGACGCGAAGCCCCAGCCCACGGTGCAGGGCATGAGGATGTTCAGGAACGCCGGGCCGTCGCAACTGAGGGCCTTCTCCACCTTGGTGGCCAGGTCCTTCCAGTGGAAGGGCGTGGTCTGGCCCACGTAGGGAATGTTGTGGGCCACGAGGATCTTGGTGAGGTCCTTGCGGTCCTGCTCCTTGCCCTGCTTGACCGTGCCGGCGGGCGCGGTCGAGGTGTGGGCGCCGAACGGGGTGGCGCTGGAGCGCTGGATGCCGGTGTTCATGTACGCGCCGTTGTCGTAGCACACGTACACCATGTTGTGACCGCGCTCCATGGCGCCCGAAAGCGACTGCAGACCGATGTCGTAGGTGCCACCGTCACCGGCGAAGGCGATGAAATTCATGCGCTCGGCCTCGGCCGCCGCAGGAGCCAGTTCGCCGGTCTTCTTGAGCGCCCGGTACGCGGTCTCGGCGCCCGAGATGGTGGCCGCCACGTTCTCGAACGCGCTGTGGATGAACGAGGTCTTCCAGGCGGTGTACGGATAGATGGTGGTGACCACCTCCATGCACCCCGTGGCGCCGCCCATGACCGTGTTCTTGCCCGCCACCAGCATGATCTGGCGGAGGATGTTGGAGCCCGTGCAACCGGTGCACGCCCGGTGGCCTCCGGTCAGGAGGTCTTCGTTCTTTACCAGTTCTTTCAGACTGATAGCCATGATCTCCTCCTTTCCTAGGCCCGGATACCGAGCAGGTTGTGGGTGGGCACGTCGTCGCCGGCGGCGATCTTCTGCATCTCGTCAATGACCTCGGCCGCCTGCCTGAGATCGAAGTCACGGCCGCCGAGGCCGTAGAGCCAGTTGTGGATGGGCGACGGGTTGTTCAAGCCGTACATGGCGCTGCGGATCTCGGTGAACACCGGGCCGCCCCAGCCGCCGAAGCTGGCCGAGCGATCCAGCACCGCGATGGCCTTGCGACCCTCGAGGACCGGCCGCAGCTGCTCGGCCGGGAAGGGCCGGAACATGCGTAGCTTCAACAGGCCGACCTTCACACCCTTGTCGCGATACTCGTCTATCACGTCCTTGGCGGTGCCCGCGCTGGAACCCAGCACGACCATCACCATGTCCGCGTCGTCCATCTTGTACTCTTCCCAGAGGTCGTAGCGACGCCCGGTGAGGTCGGCGAACTCGTCGAAGACCTGCTTCGCCACGTCGAACACGCGCGGGTAGGCCTGCAGTTGGCTCCACTTGTGCTCGAAGTAGTAGTCGGTGAGATCCAGCGGGCCCACCGTCACCGGGTTGGCCGGATCGAGCAGCGTGTACTTGTGCTTGTACGGGCCGATGAAGTCGAAGGCCGCATCGTCGTCCAGCATGTAGAGGGCGTCTTCCTTGTGGGAGATGATGAACCCGTCGTAGTTCACCATCGCCGGCAGGCGGACGTCCATGTGCTCGCCGATGCGGAAGTTGATCAGCGCCGTGTCGTAGGATTCCTGGGCGTTCTCGCAGAAGTGGTGGATCCACCCCGCGTCGCGGCCGCCCATGGAGTCCGAGTGGTCGCAATGGATGTTGATGTT
>PIVY01000753.1 GCA_003353795.1 bacterium | reverse complement strand
GCCTGCGCGGTCTCGACCAGTGTTCGCATGAAGTCCGCCTGGCCAGCAACGGCACCGGTGCCTTCAAGTGGCAGGTCGGCGGCATGTACTTCGACAGCCGCGACATCACCGAATTCTACCAGCGTGCCTGGTTCCTGAGCCCGAACGTGGTCGGCAGCAACCCGAACAACTGGGTGCGCCTGCACGACGTGAACACCAGCTGGGCGCTGTTCGGCCAGGCGAGCTATCAGGTGACGCCGCGCTTCCGCCTGACCGGCGGCGTGCGCGTGACCCAGGACACCAAGACCACCGATCTGCTGAAGACCGCCGATACCGTGGCCGGCGCCGTGACCTATCGCGGCCGCTACCATGTCCGCCTGTCGGACCGGCAGCCGAGCTGGGACGTGAGCGCGCTCTACGAGGCGAGCGACGAGCTGAGCCTCTATGCCCGCGTCGCGCGCGGTTTCCGCGGCCCGACCATCCAGGGCCGCTCGGCGGTGTTCAACTCGGACTTCACCACCGCCAATTCGGAGACGATCCTGTCGTGGGAGGCCGGCATCAAGTCGAGCCTGTTCGACAACAAGGTCCGCTTCAACCTGACCGGCTTCTACTACACGGTCGACGACATCCAGCTGAACGGCAACGACTCGAACG
>PIVY01000175.1 GCA_003353795.1 bacterium | reverse complement strand
TTGTCGGCGGCCTCGGCGTACCAGATCAGGCAGTCGATGGTCTCGGGGACGTCGATGGTGGCGCAGTCCCGGATGGGCTTGCCGCTCTCCAGACTCTCGAGCACGGCCAGCTCGTGCCGATGGCGTTTCATGAGCTTGGCCAGCTTGATCATGACGGCCTTGCGCTCGGCGGGGTGCGCTTTCGACCAGGTGCCGGCGTCGAAGACCTGGCGGGCCTTCTTCACGGTGTAGTCCACGTCGTCGGCGCCGCAGGCGGCGATCCTGGCCAGGACCTTGCCCGTGGCCGGATCCACCGTCTCGAAGGTCTCGCCCGACCGCGCCGCCGTGAACTTGCCGTTGACGTAGGCGGCGACCGGCGGGCTCAACTCGGCGGCGATGGCGGCGTACTCCTCGCGGGTCAACACGTCGGACATGAAACTACTCCTGGCTCGAAACGATGGCGTGGATCGCGGTGCGCGCCGTGGCGATGGCCTCGCGCAGGGTCCGCTCGAGTTCCTTCTTCATGGGTCGCAGCGGCAGGCGCACGGTCTCGCCGGCGGGAAGTCCATCGAGTTCGCAGGCGTACTTCACGCACTGCACGAACTTGCCGCCGCGCTCTAGCACGGTCATCAGGGGCAGCAGGGCCTTCATGATGCGTCGGCCGGTCAAGAAATCGCCGCGCACCACACAGGTTTCGTAGAGCGCCCGGCATTCCGGGGCGAAGAAGTTGGCCGCGGCGCAGACCCAGCTCGTGGCGCCCCACACGAAGAACTCCAGCGCCTGATCGTCGGCGCCGCAGCTGAGCTGCAGGTGGGGGTACTCGCGGGCCAGCAGGTGGATGCGGTTCAGATCTCCGCTGCTCTCCTTGATGGCCGCCATGTTGGCGCTCGAGCCCACGCGCTGCAGGAACTCCTCGCCGAAGTCGGTGCCGCTGCGGCCGGGGTAGTTGTAGAGCATGATGGGCAGACCGCAGGCGCGGTCGACCTTCAGCGCGTGCTGCGCCAGTTCCTTGTCCGTGGGTACCGAGTAGGGCGGCACGGCCAGCAGGATGGAACCGGCGCCGTGCTCGCGGGCGGCGGCTGCGTACATGCACACATCCTCGGTGCGGATGTCGTTGACGCCCGCGATCCAGGGCACGCGGCCGGCGATGACTTCATTGGCGAACTGGAACTGCCGCAGCCGTTCCTCGCGGGTCAGCGCGTAGTTCTCGCCGGTGGTGCCGCCGATCACGATCTGCGACGCGCCCCGGTCCAGGAGCGCCTCGATCATGGCGGCGTAAGCGTCCTCGTTCACGGCGTAGTCGGCGTGGAATGGCGTCACGACGGGGATGATGATGCCTTCGAACTGCATGCTGTCTTTCGACCTTGGTTGAATCAATCGCGCGGGGCGGCCAGGGTGCCGACGCGCGCGGGGAAGAGCGGCGGTCGTGTGGACCGCGGCTCCCAATCAAAGAGGAATTCCACCGCGCCGCCGCACACGCGACCCTGGCACGCGCCCATGCCGCAGCGGGTGTGGAGCTTGGCCTCGCGCCAGGAACTCAGATCGACCAGGCGCGACAGGGGAATATCCTCGCAGCGGCAGACCACCGTCTCGGGATCGGCCAGCCGGCGCAGTTCGGGTCGCAACGAGAACGCCGCGTTGAGGGCCTGAGCCCGGTTTCGTTCGCGATCGCGTTCGGCGAGCAACGGCGCGGCCTCGGCCGGATGACCGGCGGCCGCCAGGCCCGCGATGCGGCCCTCGATGAGGGCGCACTCCAGACCGCCCACGCCGATGCACTCGCCGGCGCCGTAGATGCCGGCCACCGACGTCTGCTGCATGCCGTCCACCACCGTCGTCCGCTGGCCCTGGTAGGTGTCGTACTCGGTTGCGCAACCCAGGAGTTCGACCAGTTCGAGACTGGGTGTGATGTGGAAACCACAGGCGAGGTAGTCGCAGGCCACGATGATCTCCTGGCCGCGACCGTTGGTGAGCACCGCGCGCGAAACCGGCGCGTCGCTGGCATCGCCCCGCGATCGGTGGCGACCGTCTGCGCGCGCCGGCCACCAGCCGCGGCGGTACGGCACGCGTCGCAGCCGCCAGGCGTAGCCGAGACCCTGTCCGAGTTTTCCGGGGTCCATCAGCATGCCCATTCCGAAGCGCGCCACCTTGTGCGAAGGCGCCTGCTCGGCCACCAGCACGATTCGTGCGCCATGGGCTTGCAACGAATCGGCCACCGCCAGCAGCAACGGACCGCTGCCGGCCAGCGCCACGCGCTTGCCCTCGATGGGCAGTCCGCCCTTGACCATGGCCTGCAGACCGCCGACGCCCATGACGTTGGGTCGCGTCCAGCCGGGAAACGGCACGAACCGCTCGCGGGCGCCCGTGGCGATCACCAGCGATCCGTAGCGAACGACGAGGACGTCCTCGGCGGTCTCGACCAGGAGCTCGCCCGGCGCAGGTGCGGCCACCACGCGGGATTCTCCCAGGTGCAGGACTGCGGAGGTGCCGAAATCGGCCAGCGTGTCGCCGGCCGTGGCGTTCCGCTGGTCCGGTCGGCGACGGGTTTCGCCGCGCCAGATCTGGCCTCCCGGATCCACGTTCGCGTCGATGAGGAGCACCGAATCGGCGCCGGCCCTGTCGGCGGCAACGGCGGCGGCGAGCCCGGCCGGGCCACCACCGATCACCACGACCTGGGCGTTGCGTTCAATCACGGCCACCCTCCCCACTGGTCTCGATGACCATGCCTTGCCGGCAGCGGATCTGGCAGCCGGACTGGCCGGGCCGACCGTCGATGGTCACCGCGCACTCCATGCACACGCCCATGCCGCAGAGGGGGCCGCGGGCGTGACCGGACACCGAGCGCCGGTTGGCTGCGAGGCCGGCCCTGGCCACTGCCACCGCCACGGTGTCGTCGCGGCCCACGTCCAGGCTCTGGCCGTTCACGGTGACGGTCACGAACGCGGGGTCACGCATGGCGACCTCCCACGAACTCGAAACGCGCCGGCGCGAAGGGCGCCGGATCGAGGGGCGGCTCGCCTTCCAGCATGAGGTCGGCCAGCAGCCGGGCCGTGCCCAGCGACGTGGTCACGCCCAGGCCTTCGTGGCCGGTGGCGAGCCAGAGATGCTCATGCGAGGGGTGCGGGCCGATGAGCGGCAGGTTGTCCGGGGTGGCGGCACGGAAACCGGTCCAGCAGCGGATGATCTGGAGGTCGGCGAGGCCGGGCAGGTAGTCGAGGCTGCGGCGGAGCATGCGACCGAGCATGGCGTGGTCGACGGCCGGGTCGGTGACGTCGAACTGGCGCGACGAACCCAGCAGCACCTGCCCCGACGGGCGCGGCTGGGCGTTGAAGGCCACCGAGTCCTGGCCGGAGCTGTGGGCGTTCTTCAGGTAGCCCAGCTCCACGAGCTGGTGGCTCACGAATCCCGGGTAGCGGTCGGTGATGGCGAGCTGACCATTGCGGGGCCGCACCGGCAAACCGGGGGTGAGGTGGCGGGCGCCGTCTCCGGCGGCGTTGACCACGCGACCGGCGGTGATGGCGGTGCCGTCGGCGAGCAGGACCCGTTGACCGTCGATGCGGGTGACGGCGCGACCGGTGAGCACGGTGGCGCCGTGCTCGGTGGCCTCGTCGGCCAGCGCGCGTGCGGCACAGGGGGCGTACACGACGCTGTCGCCGGGCACGTGGAGGGCGCCGGCCAGACCGGGCCGGAGATTCGGCTCGGCCTCGTACAACGCGGCCGCATCGAGGGTGGTCGCCGCCAGTTCGCGCTCGGCGTAGAAGGTCTCCTTGGCGCGGACCGCGGCCATCTCCTGATCGTCGGCTGCCACCCAGAGCGTGCCGCAGTTCTCGAACTCGGCGTCGGCAGGCAGGCGATCGCTCAGCTCGTCCCAGCGATCGCGGGAGAGGCGCCCCAGCGCGAACTGCGCCTCCGAATCGTCCATGACCACGAGGTGACCCATGCCGGCGGCCGTGGCGCCCGATCCCAGGCACTCCGCCTCGATGAGCGTGACGGTCGCGCCGCGCCGCGCCAGCTCGGCCGCGCAGGCGGTGCCCACGATGCCGCCGCCCACGACGATGATGTCGGGCGAGGGACTCATCGCGCCTCGATTCCCATGCAGAACGGATCGTCGCGGTCGAGCAGGAGGGTGGCCTCGGCGTTCACGTGGGCGGTGCCGGTGACGTACGGGATGACCGCGTCGCCGTCCAGCTCGAAGCGGCCGGTGAACACGCTGCCGATGACGCTCTCCTGTCGCCAGATCTCGCCGGGGTTCAGCTTACCGGCCGCCGCGAGGCAGGCCAGCTTGGCGCTGGTGCCGGTGCCGCACGGTGAGCGATCGTAGGCCTTGCCGGGGCAGAGCACGAAGTTGCGGCTGTCGGCGTGATCGCCCGAGGGTGGGCCGAAGAGTTCGATGTGGTCGATCACCGCGCCGTCCTTGGCGGTGACACCCTGGCGCTCGAGGCCTTCGCGGATGCGCCAGGTGAAGTCGGTGAGCAGGTCGGTGCGTGTGGCATCGATGGCCTGGCCGTGGTCGTCGCAGAGGAAGAACCAGTTGCCGCCCCAGGCGATGTCGCCGGTGACCTCGCCGTGACCAGCGACCTCTACCGACACGCCGGCGGCGTACCGGTAGCTCGGCACGTTGCGTACGGTGACCTCGCCGTTCTCGTGCAGCTCGGTCGAGATCTCGCCCACCGGCGTCTCGATGCGGTGCACGCCCGGCCCCACGCGACCCAGCCAGTTCAATGTGACCACCAGGCCGATGGTGCCGTGTACGCACATGCCCAGGTAGCCCACGTTGTTGAAGAAGATGACGCCGGCGGCGCAGTCGCGGTCGGTGGGTTCGCAGAGGATGGCGCCCACCAGGTGGTCCGAGCCGCGCGGTTCTTCCACCACGGCGGCGCGGAACTCGTCGTGGTCACCGGCGATGTGCGTGCAACGGGCAGCGAGATCGCCGTGGCCGGGGTCGGGCCAGCCGCTGATCACCACGCGGGTGGGTTCGCCGCCGGTGTGGCTGTCGATGACGTGGATCTTGCGGTGGGTCCAGATGCCCATGGCGGCGGCTCGATCGCTCGGGGAAGCGTGACGGATCGCTGGACAATGTAGTTTAAAGAACTCGGGTCAGACAGACCCCCGCAGGTACTGCTTGCGCCGCCGCTCCGGAAACTTCTCGATGGCGTATCGCAGCATGGTGCGCGGCATGCCGGCGTAGCGATCGGCGAGGAACGCCTCCTCCACGGCCCGGTCGCGGTTACCTACCTCGCGCAGCATCCAGCCCACCGCCTTGTGGATGAGGTCGTGCTCGTGATGGAGCAGCAGGTCGGCCAGCTCGAGGGTGTCGCCGAACTGGTGCTCGCGGATGAAGGCGAAGGTGGCGATGACGGCGATGCGCTGCTCCCACAACGAGCGCGATCGGGCCAGGCGGCGCAAGAGTTTGCGGTCGCGGTCGAGGAGCCAGGCGCCGACGAGGTGGTGGGCGGAAATGTCGACCAGGTCCCAGTTGTTCACGTGCTCGGTATTCGCGAGGTAGGCCTCGTGGAGTTCGCGGCGCTCGGCCTCGTCTGCGCGCTTGAATCGCTCCACCATGATGACCAGGGCCATGAGCCGTTCCTCGTGCCACTTCGAGCGCAGGATGCTCAGGACCTGCTTCAGCGTGAGATCGCGGCCGCCGCGCGCCACCGCTCGCACCACGGGCACGCGGATGCCGTGGAAGCGGTCGCCCTCGCCGTAGCCGCCGGGAAACGCCTTGAAGAAACCCTGGGAGTGGGCGGCGATGGCCGGGTCGGCGTGGGTGCGGAGGCGGGCACGGAGTTCGGTGGCGGACATGACAGGGCTCCTCTTTCGGGTGTTCCGGGCAAGTTAGAGGCGGGATCGACATCCGTCGCCTAGAATGTCGCATCCAAGGAGAACGACCGTCCGTCAGCCACCTTCAGGGGAGATAGATCATGATCAGAGCCTACGCCGCCACCGAGGCGGGCGCCAAGCTAGAACGTTTCGAGTTCGACCCCGGTCCGCTGGCTCACGGCGACGTCGAGATCGACGTCATCGCCTGCGGCATCTGCCACTCCGACCTTTCCATGCGCAACAACGACTGGGGCTTCACCGCCTTTCCCTTCGTGCCCGGACACGAGGTGGTCGGCAAGATCAGCGCCGTCGGCGACCAGGTCACCAATCTCACCGTGGGCCAGACCGTGGGCCTGGGCTGGGTCGCCACGAGTTGCGGCACCTGTGCCGAGTGCCTGGGCGGCGACAACCACCATTGCGCCAACTCCGTGGGCACCATCGTTGGCCGCCACGGCGGTTTCGCCGACAAGGTGCGTTGCAGCGCCACCTGGGCCATCCCCCTGCCCGACGGCGTCGACGCCAAGAAGGCCGGCCCGCTGTTCTGCGGCGGCCTGACCGTCTTCAACCCCATCGTGGAGTACGACGTCAAGCCCACTGACCGCGTCGGTGTTATCGGCATTGGCGGCCTGGGCCACTTCGCCCTGCAGTTCCTCAACAAGTGGGGCTGCGAGGTGACCGCGTTCACGTCGACTGGAGCCAAGGCCGACGAGGCCCGCAAGATGGGCGCCCACAACATCGTCAACTCGCGCGACGCCGACGAGCTCGACGCCGTGGCCGGCACCTTCGACTTCATCATCTCCACGGTGAACGTGGACCTGGAGTGGAATCGCTACCTGGCCGCATTGGCGCCCAAGGGCAACCTCTGCGTGGTGGGAGCGGTGCTGGAGCCCATGCCCATCAGCGCCTTCTCGCTCATCATGGGCCGCAAGAGCGTGACCGGCTCCCAGGTGGGCTCGGCCCTGACCACCATGAAGATGCTCGACTTCTGCGCGCGGCACGGCATCGAGACCGTGACCGAGACCTTCCCGCTGAGCGAGGCCAACGAGGCGTTCGCGCATCTGGAGGCCGGCAAGGCGCGGTACCGGATCGTGCTGGAGAACGACTTCACGTAGCGGTCGCCGGTCGACATGAAAAAGCGCCCGGGGTCCCTCCGTGGACACCCGGGCGCTTCCATTTCCGGTCCTGTCGAACTACCGCAGCATCTTCCACAGATACGCATAAGTCAGCGCCCACATGTAGGCGCGCTGGGTGGGGTTCGACGCCATGCCGTGCCCGCCCTCGGTGTTCTCGTAGTAGTACACCGGCTTGTCCAGGTCGGTGAGCTTGGCCACCATCTTGCGCGCGTGGCCGGGGTGCACCCGGTCGTCGCGGGTGGAGGTGTAGAAAAGGGCCTTGGGATAGTCGGCATCGGGGTCGACGTTCTGGTAAGGCGACCAGGCCGACATGAAGTTGTCCCAGTCCTCGGTGTCGGGGTTGCCGTACTCGGCCATCCAGCTCGCACCCGCGAGCAGCTTGTTGTAGCGCTTCATGTCCAGCAGCGGCACCTGGCAGACGACGGCGCCGAAGAGGTCGGGCCGCTGGACCATGCAGGCGCCCACGAGCAGGCCGCCGTTGCTGCCGCCCACGATGCCCAGGTGCTCTGGCGTGGTGATGTTGCGCGCGATCAGGTCCTCACCAACAGCGATGAAGTCGTCGAAGGCGTTCTGGTGGTTCTCCTGCACGGCGCCCTGATGCCACTTGGGACCGAACTCGCCGCCGCCGCGGATGTTCGCCAGCACGTAGACGCCACCGCGCTCCACCCAGGCCTTGCCGGTGGTTGCCGAGTAGCGGGGCTTGAGGGAGACTTCGAAGCCGCCGTACCCGTAGAGCATGGTCGGGTTCTGGCCGTTGGCCGTGAAGCCCGCCGGCGTGAAGACGAAGTAGGGGATCATGGTCCCGTCCTTCGACGCCGCCTCGAACTGCTCGACCTTCATGCCGGCGGTGTCGAACCACTCGGGGGTGGTCTTGATCTTCTCGGCCGGCTGGCCGTCGCGCACGAGGTAGAGGCTCGACGGGGTGAGATAGTCGGTGTAGGTGAAGAAGAAGTCGTTGTTGTCGTCGCTGGTGGAGCCGACGCCCACGGTGCCCAGGCCGGGCAGCTCGACCTCGCTCTTCTCCCAGGTCCCGCCTTCGAAGCTGTACTTGTAGAGCCGGCCGCGCACGTTGTCGAGCGTGGTCATGAGCAGGTAATCGCGGGTGGTGCTGACGCCGCCCAGGGACACCCGCTCCTCGGGCTCGAAGAGCACCCGGAAGACGCGCTTGCCGGCCAGGAACTCGTCCATGGGGATGGCGAGCAACGAGTCCTGCAGGTAGACGGCGCCGTCCACGTGCCAGTCGGACCGCAGGGAGATGAGCATCTGGTTCTTGAAGATGCCGTTGGGGCTGGCGTCGTCGGGGATGTCCAGCTTCACGACGCGGCCGTCGAGGACCACGAAGTAGCTGCCGCGGAAGAACTCGGGCGTCTGGTAGACCATGTCCCAGCGGCCCTCGGGCGTGTCCATGGAGTAGGCGCCCACGGAGACGTCGGTCTGTTCGCCCTCGAAGATGGTGACGGCCTCCTCGATGGGCGTGCCGCGCTTCCATTCCTTGACGATGCGGGGGTAGCCCGAGTCGGTGAGCGAGCCCTCGCCGAAGTCGGTGCCGATCCAGACCGTGTCGTGGTCCTTCCAGCTCACCCGCGACTTGGCCTCGGGGACCACGAAGCCGTCCTCCACGAAGGTCTTGCTGACGCAGTCGAACTCGCGGACCACCGTGGCGTCGCCGCCGCCGCGCGAGAGGTTCAGCAGGCAGTAGCGGTAGTCCGGGTAGAGAGGCGTCGAGCCCTTCCAGACCCAGTTCTCGCCCTCGGCCTCGCACAGGGCGTCGATGTCGAGCACGGTCTCCCAGACGGGCTCGGCCTGGACGTACTGGTCGAGGAAGGTGCGGCGCCAGAGTCCGTGGGGATGCTCGGCGTCCTGCCAGAAGTTGTAGAGCCAGGCGCCACGCACGCCCACACCGGGAATGCGGTCGCGGGAGTTGAAGATATCGAGGAGTTCGGCGTGGATCTCGGCGAACTCGGGCACGGCCTCGATCTCGGCGGTGTCCTTGGCGCTGCGGTCCTTGACCCATTCGAGGGCCTTCTCGCCTTCGACGTCTTCCAGCCAGAGATAGGGGTCGTCGTCGGTGGCCAGGGCGGCGGAGGCGGTCAACAGGGCAAGCAGAAAGACCAGCAGGAATGCGGGACGCATCGGCATCTCCTCGGGGAACGGTGGCTCGGACGTCGCAAGAGCGCGGGAAATATAGCAGATGAAGACGGCGGCGGCGGCGATTAGTTCCACCGAAACACGGTCTTCCCGATCTGGTTGATTGGTCGTCCGGGGCCGTCGACCAGCCTGAGCAGGTAGACCGGCGATCAGAAATCGAGGGGTCGCGCAAACCGCGCGACCCCTCGATCCACCTCCGTCGCGCCGGCCATCGGAGCGCCGGCGCCATCACCGAGCAATCAGTCCGTCAGCGGCTCCAACGTCATCGGATCCCGCATCGGCAGCCGCTGCGGCTCACCGCCCGCCATCTCCGCGACACTCGCCTCGTGCTTCGGATCGCCCAGCAGCACCTCGTCCACGTCGCCCACCACGAGGAAGGTCATGCGTTCGACGTCGAGTAGCCGCTGCGCGGCCCGCTGAACGTCGCCCAGATTTACCTGGGCGACTCGCGTGCGGTACTCCTGGAAATACTTGGGATCCTGCTCGTACCGGCCCGTCAGCTCGTCCAGCGCCAGCGCGCTGGAGATGGCACCGGTGGTCTCGAACGCCGTCGGGAACGACTCGATGAAGCTCGCCTTGGCCAGCTCCAGTTCCTCGATGCTCACCGGCTCGTCGCGGATGCGCTCGATCTCGGCCAGCGCGATGCTCACCGCGAAGGCCGTCGACCGCACCTTGGTCTGGAACGCCACGCGCATGTAGTCGGGATAGTAGGTGCCGCTTCCCAGCGACGACCGCACCGAGTAGGCCAGCCCCTCGTCCGAACGGATCCGGTTCACGAGCCGCGAGCTGAAACCGCCGGCACCGAGGATCTCGTTCATGACCATGGCGGCGTACCAGTCCGGATCGTAACGATCGATGGCCGGCAGGCCGAAGCTCACCCGCGCCTGGTTGACCTCCTTGTCCACCACGAACCAGCCCGCGGGCGGCACGTGTGCGGGGGCGGCCGGCAGCCCGGATGGGTCGGCCGCGTAGGGCCAGTCGGCGAACGCGCCCTCGAGTGCCTTCTTCATCGCCTTCTTGTCGAAGTTGCCGCTCACGGCGACCAGGAAGTTCTCCGGTCCGACCCACTGCCGGTGCATGGCAAGCAGATCGTCCCGTGTGATGCTCTCGATGGACGCCTGGGTCGACCACTGCGTCGACCAGTGATCCGCGCCCCGCATGAGGTAGGCCCACTCGCGGCGCTCGATGCCGGCGGTATCGTCGTTGCGCTCCTTCATGCGTTGCAGCGACTGCTCCTTCGCCAGCGCGAGGCGGTCTTCCTGGAACGCGGGCTCTTTGAGGCAGTCGATCAGCAGTTCCAGGCCCACGTCGAGATCCTTGGCCAGCAGGTTCAGCGAGACGTACGACTCGGCCGGACCCGTGCGCACGCCGCTCATGCCCATCATGCCGCGGCGACCGCCGCCCATGCCCGAGAAGAGGTTGGCGCCCAGGGCGGCCAGTTTGTCCTCGAGTTGCTCGGCGGTGAGGTCGCCCGCGCCGCCGCGGGTGAGCTGACGCACCATCATGCTGCCCAGCCCCTCCCTGCCGACGGGATCGTGATCGGGGCCCAGGCGCATGAGCACGTGGACGGTGACCAGGGGCAGCGACTCGTCGGGCACGAGGTAGGCCGTCATGCCGTTCTTCAGGGTGGTTCGATACTCCTTGGCTTCCGGTGGATCATACTTCAGATCGGAAAACTCCAGGTCTTCCGGCCGGTCGGGAATCTCGTCCGCG
>PIVY01000752.1 GCA_003353795.1 bacterium | reverse complement strand
TCGAGGTCGCAGTCGGGGTCGGGATGCGAGTAGTTGGTGGTGGGGGGGAGGATCTGGTCTCGCAGGGCGAGCACGCAGGTGATCAGTTCGGTTGCCCCGGCCGCGGCGATGAGATGGCCCAGCATGCTCTTGGCGCTGGAGACGGGCACGCTGGGCGCATCGGCGCCGAAGACGGCCTTCATCGCGATGGTCTCGACCTGGTCGTTCTGTTTCGTGCCCGTGCCGTGGGCGGAGATGTAGTCGATGGCATCGGGTCCGACCCCGGCGTCGTCGAGGGCGGCCCGCATGCTGGTGGCCGCTCCGTCGCCTTCGGGGTCCTGGTCGGTGACGCGGTAGGCGTCCGCGCTGGACCCGTAGCCGATGATCTCGGCCAGGATCGTCGCGCCGCGTGCGGCGGCCAATTCGTAGTCTTCGATGATCAGCACGGACGCGCCCTCGCCGAGGACGAACCCGTCGCGGGTCAGGTCGAACGGCCGGGAGGACGATGCGATCTCGTCGTTGCGGGTCGACAGGGCCGTCAGCCGGCTGAACCCCGTCACGCCGTACGGGTGGATCATGCTGTGCGCCCCGCCGGTGACCATGGCGTCGACGTCGCCGTAGCGGATCTGCATCACCGCCTCGCCGATCGCCTGGG
>PIVY01000014.1 GCA_003353795.1 bacterium | reverse complement strand
GCCGCACCGCCCCTCACCTCCCCAGCTGGTCGAGAAGGATCTCCCACACCCCAACGGGTGGCTGCGTGAACGCGGGATGAAGCCGTAGGGCCTTGCATCCTCTTACCGAGCGACTCCACAGCAAGGGCGGCCCATATTGGGCCGCCCGATGCGAGGACCTAGCGAGGTAAGAGGATGCAAGGCCCTACGGCTTCATCCCGCGTTCACGCAGCCACTCGTAGGCGCACTGGAAGATCTCGGTCGAAGTCTTGAGGCCGAGCTTCTTCTTGATGTGGCTGCGGTGGACCTCGACCGTCCGCGGACTGATGTTCATGATGCGGGCGATCTCGGCGATCTCCTTGCCCTGGCCGGTGAGCTCGAACAGTTCGAGTTCGCGGTCGCTTAGCACGGACGAAGGGCTGTTGTCGCGGGGGATGCCGCCGGCGCCGAGGTGGTCTACGGCGGTCTGGGTCATGGCCTGGCTCAGGTAGGTTCGGCCCTCGAGGACGCAGCGAATGGCCTCGCGGATCTTCTCGGTGCCTTCCTGCTTCATGACGTAGCCCTGGGCGCCGGCCTTCAAGGCACGCAGCGCATAGGTCTCCTCATCGTGCATCGAGACGGCCAGGGTCTTGAGCTCCGGATGCTTGTGCCGGATGCTCTTGAGCAGTTCCAGTCCGCTGGCTCCGCCCTTGAGAGAGATGTCCACCAGGGCGAGGTCGGGCGACTGCTCCTGAATGGCGGACAGGGCGCTCTGGGCGTCTTCGGCCTCGCCGCAAACGTCCAGGTCTTCGTCCAGTTCGAGCATGGCGCAGATGCCGGAGCGGACGAGGGGATGGTCGTCAATGATCAAGATTCGATAGGAATCCATGGCAGTTCCTCTTGATATGGATCCGGTCTCTCTTCAATTCGAACCGACAATGGTTCGAATCTCGAATCGGAGTCTCATTCGAACCAGGGGCCGCGAACCGATTGTGGAAGCGGACTTTCCTGGTTCCAGTATACAGCGATTCAGCAGACGATCAACACCGAGTGTCATCAGGACTTCCAGCGGATCATATCTCCATTGACGCCACCGCCCGGGTCAGAATCACAGACAAATCGGTTGCAAGCTGATCCGGGGGGGTGGTCAGACCCAACTCGCACAGGCTGATGAGGAAATCCCGATGGGTCCGACCGCGACGATATTCCGGCTCGCGGGGCGGGTGCGGCAGGTAGCGGTCGATGGCGTCCCAGGCGGGATCCACCAGCAGGGTGGTGGAATAGTAGAGCAGGCCGCGGGTGCGCCAGATGCAGGAACCTCCCAGCTTCCGTCCGCCATGGGCCAGGTCGCTCACGCCTTCCTGATGGACGTCGGGGACGCCCAGGGCCGCCAGGGCGTCGGCCATGGCGCCGCTCAGGGCGGCGAAAGCCTGGGTGATGCCACCCACGCCGGGCATGGCGAGCACGACCGAGCAGATCAGATTGCCGGGATCGACGACCACGGCGCAGCCGCCACCTCGGCGCCGCAGCAGGGGCACGCCGTCGTCGGCCAGAGCGTCAGGTCGGGTCTCGATCCAGGGATCGCCGCCGCGGCCGACGACCGCAGCGATGCCCGGATGAGGGTAGACGGCGCACTGCGATTGCTCATGAAGCTGGGCCGCCTCGATCAGGTCGGCATCCAGATCCCACGACCCCTGGACGGGGTCGGGCCGCGGTTCGGTCACGGCCGGCGTGGCGGATTGACGTGCACCGCGGCTCCGAGCGCCACTTCGGCCGCTTCCATCACCGCTTCGGAAAGCGTGGGATGCGGGTGGATGGTGGCCACCAGGTCTTCCAGCGTGGCGCCCATCTCGATGGCCAGGGTACCCTCGGCGATGAGTTCGCTGGCGTGCGGACCGACGATGCCCACGCCCAGGATCAACTCGTCGTCGGGATCGCAGATGATCTTCACCAGCCCGTCGGTACGACCCAGAGTCCGGGCGCGGCCCAGGGCGGCCAGGGGGAATCGCCCCACCTTGATGGCGATGCCGCCGTCCTCGGCTTCCCGCTCGGTGATGCCGGTCCAGGCGATCTCCGGATCTGTGTAGACCACGGCGGGAATGGCGCGGTTGTCGAACTCGACCGGGTGACCGCAGATGACCTCGGCGGCGATCTTGGCCTCGCGACTGGCCTTGTGGGCGAGCATGGGTCCGTCGGTGACGTCGCCGATGGCGAAGATGTTCGGGTCGTCGGTGCGGCACTCGTTGTTCGTACGGATCGTACCCCGCTCGCCGATCTGGGCCTTGGTGTGCTCGAGGCCGATGTCCCCCGAATTGGGCTGCCGGCCGATGGCCACCAGCACCATGGCGTACTCGTGTGTGTCTTCCTTGCCGTCCTTCTCCACGCGCACCGTGAACCCGCCGCCGTCCTTCTCCACGATGCTGCGCACCTTGGTGTCGAGCATGACGTTGTCCAGGCGGCCCTGCACAGACTTGACCATGACCTCGACGAGGTCGTGGTCGGCGCCCGGAAGCAGGCGGGGGAAGAACTCCACCACCGACACCTTCGAGCCTAGACCCTGGTAGACGAGGCCGAGTTCCAGGCCGATGTAGCCGCCGCCGACGACGAGCATCGATTCGGGAACGTAGGGGAGCTTCAGGGCATCGGCGCTGGACCACACGCTGCTGGTCATGCCGTCGGGCAGATTGTTGAGACTCGATCCGGTGGCGATGACGGCCTGTTCGAAGTCGATGCCGCTGATCTCGCCGCCCTCGATCTCGACGGTCGTGCTCGAACTGAAGCGGGCGCGGCCCTGGATGGTGGTCACGCCACGTCGTTTGAGCAGGGAGGTGATCCCGCCGGAGAGTCCGTCCACCACCTCGCCTGTATATTCGCGCAGCCGATCGAGGTCGATGCTGGTGCCGGTGCAGCCCAGCCCGAAGGCCGCCGCGGCCAGCGCGTTCTCCTTGACTTCCACGGCGTGGATCAGCGTCTTCGAGGGGATGCAGCCCTCGAGGAGACAGGTACCGCCGAAGGCCGACCGCTCCTCGACGAGCACCACTTCCTTGCCCAGGTCGGCCAGCCGCAGCGCGGCGACGTAGCCACCCGGTCCGCTGCCGATCACCACGACCTGGGTCTCCTGGCGCAGGCTTCCCATCACCATGTCGATACCTCTCAGGTTTCTAGCAGGAGCAGGTTCGGGTCCGACAGCTGCCGGATCAACTCGCCCACGAAGCGGGCGGCGTCGGCACCGTCGGCGATGCGATGGTCGAAGGCCAGGGTCAACGGCAGGATCTTGCGGATGACGATCTCGCCGTCCCGCACCACCGGCTTCTCCTGGACCCTGCCCATGCCGAGAATCGCAACCTCAGGGTAGTTGATGGTCGGCAGCATGGCGGTGCCGCCGAGCGGGCCCACGTTGGTGATGGTGAAGGTGCCGCCGCGCATGTCCTCGGCGGGCAGCGCACCCTCGCGGGCCAGGCCGGCCTTCTCGGCGATCTCCGTGGAGATGTCGCGGATGCTCTTGCGGTCGGTGCCCTTGATCACCGGCACCACCAGGCCTCGACCGGTGTCCGCCGCGAAACCGATGTTGTAGTACTTCTTGTAGACGATCTCTTCCTTGAACGGATCGAGGCTGGCGTTGAACGCCGGCGCGGCGCGCAAACCGGCCGTGATGGCCTTGATCACGAAAGAGAGCAGGGTCAGCGAGCCGATGCCCGGATCGCCCGAGCGGGCCGACTTCTGCGACTTGCGGAACTCCTCGAGCGCGGTCACGTCGGCGTCGTCCATGTGGGCAACGTGGGGGACCAGCGTCATGGACGTGACCATCTTGCGGGCCACCTTGCGGCGGATCGACCGCAGCTTCTCGACCTCCACCGGACCGTCGACCGCAAAATCGGGAAGAGGTTCCAGTTCGAGGAATGGAATGGTGCTCGCGGCGTGCGCCGCGAACTCGGCGAAGGCCTGGTCGTCGGCCACGCTGCTGGCGGGAACGTGCACCGCCGTGTCGCTCTCGGCGGTCGGTGCGAAGGGTTCTGCCGCGGCGGTGCCTCGGACGTCGTCGGCGGTCACGCGGCCGGCCGGCCCGGAGCCGGCAATGGTGTTGATGTCCACGCCCATCTCGCGGGCGAGTCGGCGGGTGGCCGGTGCGGCCGGGACCGGGCGGCGACGGCCGTCAGCCTTGGCTGCCGGAGCGGCGGCAGGCGGCGCAACCGCGGCCGGCGGTTCCGGTGCGGCCACCGGCTCGACCGTTGCAGCGGCGCTGCCATCGTCGATCACCGCCACCACGTCGCCCACGTTGACCACGTCACCCACCTTGCCGCTCAGGGCGGTCACGGCTCCGCCTCTGGGAGAGGGAATGGTGACAGCGGCTTTATCGGTCTCCACGTCCACCAGCGGCGCGTCCTCGGCCACGGTCTGGCCGACCTCGACGTGCCACTTCAGGATCTCGCCCTCGGCAATGCCCTCGCCAAGGTCGGGAAGCTTGAACTCGAACACGGCGGCCTCCTAGAAGTCGAGAGTCTCGCGCAGCCCGTTCTCGATGCGGGCCGCGGGAGGAATGTAGCTCTTCTCACGCCCGAAGTAGGGCGTGACCACGTCGTATCCGGTGAGTCGCTTGACGGGCGCCTCCAGGTAGAGCAGCACCTCGTCGTTGATGCGGGCGATGATCTCGCTGGCCACGCCGAAGCTGCGCGGTGCTTCCTGCACGATGACGCAGCGCCCGGTCTTCTGGACCGAACGGCAGATGGTGTCGCTGTCCAGGGGGCTGATCGTCAACAGATCGATGAGTTCGATGCTGACGCCGGTCTTGGCCACCGCATCCACTGCCTTGATCGTGGGGCGCATCATGGCGCCCCAGGCAACCACGGTGAGGTCGTCACCCTCGCGCTCGACATGGGCCTGCCCCAGGGGGAGCACCTCTTCGGTTTCCGGCACGTCCTCGCGGAAACTGCGGTAGCTGTGCTTGGGCTCCATGAAGACCACCGGGTCGGGATCGCGGATCGCCGCCAGCATGAGCGCGCGGGCGTTGCGCGGTCCGCTGGGGATCACGACCTTGCCGCCCGGAAAATGGGCGTAGGTGGCCTCGCGGCTCTCGGAGTGATGCTCGAGGGCGCGGACGCCGCCGCCGTAGGGCATGCGCACCACCAGCGGGCAGGTGTGTTGCCCCTGGGTACGGCTGCGCATGCGGGTGGCGTTGCCTTCCCACTGGCCGATCATCAGGTAGCTGAAGCCGGAGAACTGCATCTCGGCCACGGGCCTCAGACCGGCCATGGCCATGCCGATGGCGGTGCCGAGGATGCCCGATTCTGCCAGGGGCGTGTCGATACTGCGACTCTCGCCGAATTCCTCGTGGAGTCCGTCGGTGACCCGGAAGACGCCGCCGTCGACGCCCACGTCCTCGCCCATCACCAGGACGCGATCGTCTCGCGCCATCTCTTCCTTCAGGGCGAGGTTGATGGCCTGCACCATGGTCAGCTTAGGCATCGGACTCCTCCTTGAGCGCCGCCAGATACTCCTGGTGCTGCTTCTCGATGGACGGGTGCGTTTCGGCGAAAACGTGATCGAAGGGCCGGTCCAGCGGCCACGGTGCGGTGGCCTCGAACTCCTTCACGGCGGTGTCCACCTCGGCTCGCAGTTCCTCGCGCAGGGCCTCCTCCTTGGCGTCGTCCCAGAGACCCTTGGCGGACAGATACTTCTGGAAACGGATCAGCGGCTCCTTCTGCCACCACACATCTTCCTGGTCCTTGGTGCGGTACTTGGTGGGGTCGTCGGCGGTGGTGTGCATCATGAGGCGGTAGGTCACGGCCTCGATGAGCGTGGGTCCCTCGCCGCGGTAGGCGCGCTCGAGGGCTTCCTTGATGGCCACGTAGCAGGCAAGGGCGTCGTTGCCGTCCACCTGGATGCAGGGAACGCCGTATGCAATGCCCTTCTGGGCAATGGTCTCCGACCGGGTCTGCTTCTCGCGGGGAATGGAGATGGCCCACTGGTTATTCTGGCTGATGAAGACCACGGGGGCCTGCCACACGGCGGCGAAGTTGAGCCCCTCGTGGAAATCGCCCTCGCTGGTGGCGCCGTCGCCGCAGAAGGTCACCGCGGCGGCCTTCTCGCCCTTCAGCTTGAGAGCATACCCGATGCCGGCGGCGTGCAGGATCTGGGTGCCGACCACCACCGCCAGGGGCGTCATGCGTCGGCCGACCTCCTTGGGGAGCACATTCCCTTCTTCCCAGCCGTTGTAGTAGAAGAGCGTATTGGTGAGGGGCTCGCCGCGGAAGAGACGGCCACCCAGCTCGCGAAACGCTCCCACGAACCAGTCGTCGTCCTGCATGGCGAGTGCAGCGGCCGTGCTGGGCGCTTCCTGGCCGGTGCAGGGGCCGAAGGTGCCGATGCGGCCCTGGCGCTGGAGCTTGAGCATGCGTTGGTCCAGTTCCCGCGCGCGGACCATGCCGCGATACAGGCGCAGCAGGTCGCCGTCGGCGAGATCCGGTTCGAGCTCCTTGTCGAGCTTGCCGTTCTCGTCGAGAACCTGCAGGTGCTCGACCTTGAATTCGGCGAGGGTCTTCCTGGGCATGGAAACTCTTCCTTTCAGATCCACGGAGCCGGGCGAGATGCGGATGTAGAATCGAGGGGCCGTTGGTAGCCAGACAGACCCGAGGCCCGCCCCATGGCGGCGCGGGCCCGACCGACCCGCACATGATAGCGGGATGAAAAGGCGTCGCAAAGTGCCGACTTGCCGGTCCGCCGCCGCGGACCCGTCGATCAACCTTGCCGAAGGCGCCAACGTCACTCATGTTGTAGCCTCGGGAGTTCGCCGCCCCGCATCGTGGTGAAAGGACGCTTCATGTCGACGAGGGAACTGCAGCAACAGCTCATCGCCAATCTCCGCGAGTGGCAGAAGCTCGAGAACGCCACCATCACGCTGATCGGCGGGATTCTGGAGAAGACCAGCAATCCCGTGGTCTCGGTGGTGATGGAGTCCATTCAGCGCGACAGTCAGATGCATCACCGGATCCAGCAACTCGTCATCGACAGCCTGGAATCCGAGGTCGTGGGCGTGGATGCCGCGGAAGTCGCCCTGATCAAGGAGCAGCTCCGCAGCCATCTGGACATGGAGACCGAGACGGTGCGTCTGGCAGAGGAGAATCTGGCGGCGCTTTCGGGCCAGGGATTGGTGGTCCAGGAGTTTCTCATGGACTTCCTGCACCGCGACGAGCAGAAGCACCGCGACCTGTTGAACGCTCTGGAAAAGTATCTCGTCGTCGCCGACGAGGCGCAATGATCGCAAGCGACAGGACACCGCCGGCACGTCGTCGGCGGGCGTCCAATGAAGGAGGCTCACCGTGCTGACCGACAACATCCGCAAGGCTCTCAACGACCAGTTGCAGGCCGAGTTCAACTCCGCCTACCTCTATCTCTCGATGTCCGCGTACTTCGACGACCAGGGCCTCGAAGGCATGGCCAACTGGATGACGGTGCAGTTCGAGGAGGAGCAGTCTCACGCCCTGAAGCTGTTCCGCTACATCATCGAGCGCGGTGGTCGTCCCGAACTCCAGGCCATCGAACAGCCGCAGCGCGACTGGGATTCGCCGGTGGCGGCCTTCGAGGCCTCCCTCGACCACGAACGCATGATCTCCGGTCGCATCAACGATCTGGCCGACCTGGCGGTCAAGGAGAAGGATCACGCCACGCACAACATGCTGCAGTGGTTCATCTCCGAGCAGGTCGAGGAAGAGGCCAACGTCGAGTCCATCGTCTCCCAGATGAAGATGGTGGGCGATGCCGGACCCGGCCTATTCATGATCGACCGTGAGATGAAGGGTCGCACCTTCGTGAACGAGGCCGCCGGCGCCTAGGTTTTCACTCCCGATTCAGATTCCGACGAGCAACGAGCCCCGGTCATCCGACCGGGGCTCGTCTTCGCTGCCCGGTCTTGTGGTTAAGTGTTTTCATTAATATCCCAGTTCAAGTCTTCCAGTGCCATGCCGATCTCCACTCGACACTCGAACGGACTTCGCCCGTCCAGCGTGGCAATCAACGAGGCGTCCGGCCGGTCTCCACCCGTGAAGATCGATATCGAGACGACCACACCCGCAAGGAGGAGAGCGAATGCGCTCGAGGAATGATCTATTGAGCATCGTGCTCGTGGCGACCGTGCTGCTGGTCGGCGGCACCGCCATGGCTGGCGCCCCGCAGATTCACGGCATGGTCTCGCAGGGCTACCTGTCGTCCGGGACCTACGACTACCTGGCCATGAGCGAGCAGGGGACCTTCGGCTATACCGAGGTGGCCTTGAACTTCGCGGCCAACGTGGCGCCCAAGCTGCGCATCGGCGCCCAGCTCTATAGCCGCAATCTGGGTTCGGCCGGCAACAACAACGTCGTCCTCGACTGGGCCTACGGCGACTATCGCTTCCGCGACGCACTCGGCTTCCGCATCGGCAAGGTCAAGCTGGTGGGCGGTCTCTACAACAAGACCCGCGACGTGGACATGGTCCGCAACTCCATGTTCCTTCCGCAGAGCGTCTATGCCGAGAACCTGCGTGACATCACCAACTCCATCGCGGGCGCCGGCATCTACGGCAACTTCTCGCTGGGCTCCAGCAGCTCCATCGAGTACGAGCTGCAGGCGGGCGATCTGGAACTCGACTCCTCCGAGTGGCTGTACCGACAGGTGGCCGACGCGGGCTACCCCATCACCGATTTCCGCACCCAGACCGATCCGCTGTACGCCGGATCCCTGCGCTGGAACACGCCGCTCGAGGGTCTGGCTCTCAACGGCACGTACCGGACCACGAAGCTGTTCCTGAGCACCCAGAGCTTCCTGGGCGCCGCGCCGCCGACCATGGATCCGATGCATCTCGTGTCCGATGTGGACTACCAGGTGGACTACCAGTGGGTGGCCTCGCTGGAGTGGCTGTGGAACGATCTGACCCTGGTCGGCGAGTACACGCGCGGCAAGAACACGCAGCAGATCTCCGTGACCCAGCCCGGTGCTCCGGAGCCCATGGCCATGCCGGAGATGTCGACCGAGACCGGTGGCTACTACGTGCAGGCGGCCTACCGCTTCTCGCCGCTGTTCGAGTTCGGCGCGATCTACGACGTGTTCCATCCCGACTGGACCGACAAGAGTGGCGACGAGCTGGCCGAGGCCGGCGGCGTGGCTCATCGGAACTTCCAGAAGGACTTCGGCCTGACTGCTCGGTTCGACATCAACGACTGGTGGTTGATCAAGGTGGAGGGACATGTCGTCAAGGGTACCGCCCTGCTGTCCAGCTACTACAACCCCGAGTTCCCGGAAGAGAACTGGAACTGGTTCGGCGCCAAGTCGACCTTCAGCTTCTAGCAGAAAAAGGAGGCATGTCATGAATAGCACGATGCACAAGACGACCAGCCTGCTCTGCCTGGGGCTGATCCTGGTCGCCGCCGGCGCGGTCACCGCGGCTGCAGAGCCCGTGGTCATCGCTCACTCGTCGGTTCCCGGCGACGCCGTGGATGCCAGCACCCTGCAGGGCATATACCTGGGCAAGACCAGTACCTGGAGCGACGGCTCCCCCGTGGCGCCCGCCACCATCAAGGGCGGCGACGTCACCGACGCGTTCCTCAAGTCCTACGTGAAGAAATCCTCCTCCCAGTTCGCCTCGTTCTGGAAGAAGGCCGTCTTCACCGGTACCGGCACTCCGCCCAAGGAGTTCGGTTCGGACGCCGAGATGGTGGCCTGGGTGGCCGCCACTCCCGGCGCCGTGGGATACGTTTCCGCGGGTGCGGCCACGGACGGCTGCAAGGTTTTCGCGGTCAACTAGATCGGGAGGGGGCCGGCCGGGCCGGCCCCCTCGACCTCTCTCGCGAATCAGCATCGAGTACCAGCACAAGGAGACCGGCGAATCATGTCGTTCCTTTCGAAGTCATCTCACGGCTCGTTTCAGGGCATCGGCGGCGGCGTGTCGCTGAGCATCGGCGGAAAGATCTGGCTGGGCATGGGTATCCTGGTCGTGGGCTACGCCTTCTCGATGCTCCTCAACTTCACCCACGGAGCCAATCAGGAAAAACTCATCCGGAACGTCTCCACCGAGATGTTCCCGGTGACCCAGCACACCCAGCAGGCCGTGGCTGGATTCGACAAGCAGACCAAGCTCTACATGGATGCCGTGATGATGGGCGAAGCTTCCTTGCTGGAAGAGGCCCAGGCGGTGGCTGCCGATGTGGAGACGGCGCTCGCAGATGTCGCCGCCAGCCAGGCGCTGCAGGAGGACCTGCACACCACGGCGGCAAGCGCGCTCGCCGAGTACACAAGATTCACCCGCACGGCCCACTCGGTCTACACGGCACTGAGCGGATTCGAGGCCACCGAGGCGCATCAGAAGCAGGCGGGCGAACTGGCTCAGACTCAGGCCGTCATCCTGGCTGGCCTCGAGGCTCTCGACGCCGGCGCGGCGCAGGCGCTCAACGACGAGTTGGCGTCCATCACGGCCGGCAGCAAGCAGGCCATGAGAACCAATCTCCTCGTCTTCGTCTGCGTGCTGGTCGTGGCGTCGGTGGTGGTCTGGATCATCGTCGATCGCATGATCCAGCGGCCCATTCGTGACGCCATGCACAAGCTGCAGGTCGGTTCCGAGGAAGTGGGGACGGCGGTCAAGAACGTGGCGGAGTCCAGCCATGCCCTGGCACGCGACGCCAACGATCAGGCGGCGCAGTTGCAGTCCACCGTGATGACCATCGACGAGATCTCGAACAAGACCAAGCAGAACGCATCCAATGCGCAGGCGGCTTCCAGCAAGGCCGACAACGCGCACAAGGCGGGCGAGCAGAGCATGGCCGCCATGACACGCATGGGCGAGGCCATCGACCAGATCAAGGCGTCGTCCGACGAGACCGCCAAGATCGTCAAGACCATTGACGAGATCGCGTTCCAGACGAACCTGCTGGCCCTCAACGCTGCCGTCGAGGCGGCACGCGCCGGTGACGCAGGCAAGGGATTCGCCGTGGTGGCCGAGGAAGTGCGCAACCTCGCGCAGCGTTCGGCCGAGGCCGCGCGCACCACCGCCGAACTCATCGACCGCAGCCAGGACTACGCCAATCGCGGCGTGGACGTGAGCACCGAGGTGAGCGAGACCCTCTCGGGCATCAACCAGGCCATCGAGGAGGTCACGGGGATCATCGGTGAGGTGGCGGGCGCCAGCAACGAGCAGGCCGACAACATCGCGGGGGTCACCGAGACCATCAGCCGGGTGGAGCAGGTCACCCAGTCCAATGCCGCCAGTGCCGAGGAGTGGGACGCCACCAGCAGCGAGTTGAACTCGCAGGCCGCCCAGCTGAAGGATGTGGTCCTGCTGCTGGAGCGGGTCGTGGGTAGCGGCTGAGAGATTCCGGCGACGATCATGACGCACGCTTCGGCTCCTGGAGTCGGGGCGTGCTTTCTAGTCGGCGTCCGGCTCCGGAATGTCGACGCCATCACTGGCGAAGACGATTCGCGGATCCAGCCCCGAATCCTGTTCCTCCAGCATGTTCGCCGCGTTGATGACCCAGATCGACGTGCGTCCCTCCACCTCGCGCGCGTTGCTGCTGATGACCTCGCCAGGCACCGTGATGGTGCGGCGGATGTCGAGTTCGCTCACGTGGTCCAGCAACACCATGAAGTTCATCAGGAACTCGGGGCTCGAGGGGCGATTGGGATCGGGCGCAGTTTCTGGCGGGTTCGCTCCCTGGATGGCGGCGTTGGCCAGGAGATACTCGCCGGCCTCGTTGCGGTTGATGCGCAACTCCTCCCCGGATCGGGCCACCGTATCGGAACTGAGGCTACTCAGGGCGTGGGAGAGGTCGGCGACGCGGTCAAACGACAGTTCCAGTTCGAACGTGACTCCGGTGATGTCGTCTGTGAAGGCGTGACTCACGACGCGCACGCCGGCCTCGGCACAGGCGGCCGCCAGCTCGTCGCGGTCCAGATCCGTCAAGGCGGCGAGGTCCTGCTCGTCGCCACCGCCGTCATCGAGATCTCCCAGTCGGGCCACCGCATCGGCTACCTGGCGGTTCATGCCGAACGAGACGGCGGCGGTGCCGCTGCCGTCGGCGACGATCACCGTGTCGATGTGGACCTTCATGCAGCCGTTGCTCAGCAGAGCGATGGCGATCCCGGTGACAGCGAGCGCGGATCTCATGGACCATCCTTTCGACAGCGGGCGATTCCGGCCCGCAATGTCCGCTGGCCCGAACCTAGCGTTTGTGCCAGATTGTGTCTCCATCTATCACCGGTTGCCAAGGGGAGTGACCCATGCCCGCCGCCAAGCCCAATTGCTTCAAGGCCTACGACATCCGCGGCCGCGTGCCCGACGAACTGAATCCCGAACTGGCCTACCGCGTGGGCTTCGCCACGGCAAGATTTCTGTCCGCGCGAACCTTCTGCGTGGGGCACGACTGCCGATTGAGCAGCCGCGAACTGGCAGACCACACCATCCGCGGCATCCGCGACGCCGGTTGCGACGTGCTCGACATCGGCCAGTGCGGCACCGAGATGATCTACTGGACCTGCGATCGCCGCGGCCTCGATGGCGGCATCATGGTCACCGCCAGCCACAATCCCATGGACTACAACGGCATGAAGCTGGTGCGCGAGGGCGCCCGCCCCATCAGCGGCGACTCCGGGCTGGACGAGATCGGCGCCACGGTCGCCGGCGATGAGACGTTCACGATGGCCGGCCCGCGCGGCGACCTGACGACCGACGATGTGCAGACGGCCTTCGTGGATGACCTGATCGGCATGGTGGATTCCGACCGGCTGCCCGCCCTGACCATCGTGGCCAACGGCGGCAACGGCTGCGCCGGTCCGGTGGTCGAGGCTTTCGCGGCGAGGTTGCCGGGCCAGTGGATCCACCTGCACGCCGAGCCCGACGGCTCGTTTCCCAATGGTATTCCCAATCCGCTCTTGCCGGAGAACCGCGCCGCTACCAGCGATGCCGTGCGGACCCACGGCGCCGATCTGGGCCTGGCCTGGGACGGCGACTTCGACCGTTGTTTCTTCTTCGACGCCAACGGCGATTTCGTGGAAGGCTACTACCTGGTGGGACTCCTGGCTCGCGCCGCACTCCGCACCGAGCCCGGCGGGCGCATCGTCCACGATCCGCGCCTGGTCTGGAACACCGTCGAGGTGGTGACCGCCGCCGGCGGTGCGCCGCTCATGAACAAGACCGGCCACGCCTTCATGAAGGAGCGCATGCGCGCCGACGACGCGGTCTACGGCGGCGAGATGTCGGCCCATCACTACTTCCGCGACTTCGCCTACTGCGACAGCGGCATGCTGCCCTGGCTGTACGTGCTGCAGGAGATGGCCGCCAGCGGTCAGTCGCTCAGCCAGCTGGTGGGCGCCATGCAGGCGGCCTATCCGGCCAGCGGTGAGATCAACCGGCGCCTCGCCGACGCCGACGCGGCGCTCTCCCGCATCGAGGCGCGTTACGTGGCGGGCGCCGACAGGGTCGACCGCACCGACGGTCTCTCGTGCGAGTTCGCCGAATGGCGATTCAACCTCCGCAAGAGCAACACCGAGCCCCTGTTGCGCCTCAACGTGGAGAGCCGCGGCGACGTGGACCTGATGCGGGCACGGACCGCCGAACTGCTGGCGGAGATCGATGCCTGATCGATTGGCGCGGCGAGATTGCGAAAACGTTAGCAACATTTTCAAAATACGATTGTATTAGGTGAGTCTATCTCGCAACTGGAAAGGAGGATGCATTCCGGTAGCAGATCACGACCCCACATAACCTGCCCTTATACCGAATCAAATTCGACCCCTTGCGAGGGCACCCCGCGAGATCGGTCATCACGAAAACTCGACCGATCCCGAAGCGGAACGAGGCAAGGCATGGATGCCACCATTGCGGATCCGTTCGATCCGCTAACCGGCGCCGACGCGAGCCAGCCATCGCCTGCAAACATCTTCGTGACACGTCTCTCGCCGTCGATCGCCGTTGCGAGAGGAATCGACCATGCGAAAGTCTTCGCCCATTGCCCTGGTCTGCCTCTTTTGCCTTTGCATCCTGATCGTCCCGGCCGCCCAGGCCCGGACCTGGCACGTCCCTTCCGAGGTCCTCACCCTGCCCCAGGCCATCGACCTGGCCGAACCCGGCGACGTCATCGAACTCGCCGTCGGGGTTCACAAGATCACCGGCCGCGAGTATCAACTGAAGCCCGGACTCACCATCCGCAGCGACACCGGCATGCCCGGTGGCGTCATCCTGAAGGAGTGCGCGTGCTACGGCGGCGACTGGCGTGACCGGCCGGTCTTCCTGCTGGAACAGGGCGGCGCTCCGGTGCGATTCGAGGGCATCGTCTTCAAGGACTTCGTGCTGTCCTGCGGCCCGTTCTCCTACATCGGCAACCCGATCTTCTACGTGACCAACGGCACCGTGAAATTCACCGACTGTCATTTCGAGAACATGTACAAGACGGCCGTCTGGTTCGAGGGCGGCGCGGGCCACTTCCGCAACTGTTCGTTCAAGAACGGCTGCGGCTGCGCCGGCGCCATCTACTTCGCCGGTCGTCGGCTCGTGATGACCGACTGCCAGTTCGAGGAGTTCTCCTGGATCCAGGACGGCAATCAGCTGAACGGTTCGGTGCTGCAGCTGGCCGCCGGGGAGACCCGGCTCAATCGGGTGCAGTTCCTCGACAACGGTCCGTTGACTCATCTGGTGATGGTCGGAGTCGATGCGAACCTGACGGCGTGCTCGAGTTGCTTCATTGGCAATGCCACCATGTGGGAAGGGGAGGTGGCGGGTCGTGCGGTTCTCGACTGCTGCGACCACGATCCCGTGATGTGGAACGTGGTGGGAGACGGCGAGATCGTGATCATCGACGATCCCGGCAAGGCCGCCGCCACCATCGAAGTCTCCACCCTGTCCGCGGTGAAGTCACTGTTCCGTTGACACCGGAGCACATGGCGCGAATCCGGAGCGGTGGCCCCTGTGGCCGCCGCTCCGGCGCTTGTCGGCTCAATCCTGCGGATCGTCCTTCGCGCTGGATTCCTGCTGCTTCGCCGTGATGGCCGCGTCGAGAAAGGCCAGGCGACGCGCCAGTTGCTCTTGCTGGTTCCTGACCCGGTCCGCATCGGTGCCGTCGGGCGCATCGACCAGTTCGGCGATGGCCTCGCGGGTGCGCTTGTGCTCGGCGATCAATTGATCGAGACTTGCTGCGTCCTCGGCCTTGTCGAAGACGATCTCCTCCACGGCCAGGTCGTCGACCGGCGGCGGCGCAGGTTTCGATCCGGCGGCTTCGTCCGGCAGGACGCGGGTCTCGGGCGTGAAGACCCGCTGGTTCATGAAGTTCGGCGACACGATCTCGATCCCGGCGCCGTGCAGCTGATCGAGCATGGCGACGCGCAGTCGCGAGCGCACGGTCAGCAACTGCTTGACCTCCTCGAGCAGGCCGTTGGCGCGGTAGACCACGGAGAAATCTCCGAGGTCCATGACCAGGACGAAGGGGTCCTTCAGTCCGGCCGCTTCGGCCGCAGCCAGCAGGCACGCCTCGATCTCGTCATGCGGCGTATCGTAGCCCAGCGAGACCTCGGCCGAGATGATGGTGCCCGACGCCCGCACCACCTTCACCGGGTTGGTGACCAGGTGGAGGTTGGGCAAGGTCACGAGGTTGCGGTCCTCGGTCTGGACCTCGGTGCTCAGGAGGCTGCGCTCGGTGACCCGGCCGAAGTGGTCGCCCACGCTCACGAAATCGCCGGTGCGGAAGTTGCGAACGGCCTTGAGCATGACGCCAGCCATGACATTGCCCACGAAGGTGGTCGACGCCAGGGCGATGGCGGCCGACAGCACGATACCGAACAGGCTGAGCAACTGACCCCGCAACTGGTCGCCGATGGGAACCACGACGATCAGGAAGAGCGCCGTCGCCAGGCCGATGACCAGGTGTGCGATCTGCAGCTGGAAATCGCCGCGGCTGGTGGCGTCGGGATGGGAGCCGATGAAACGCCGCGAGAGCCGGATGGCCAGGAAGGAGAGCACGATCACGATCACCGTGGGCAGGATCGGCAGTACGGTGGTCGCGCGGTCCAGGAGTTCTCGCATACCAACCTCCGGTTGATGGCGTTCGGCGCAGGGCCCCGCCCTGTCGCACGAGCCTCAGCGTATCGTCGCTACGGTCGGGCTGCCAGCGCAAACCCGACCGCGCGAGGCAACTCCGACCGACGCTGCGCGTAGGCATCGGATCCGGGTCCGGAGCCACGACCCGTCCAGAATCTCCAAGGAGCCTGTCATGATGGTTCGTCGCACACATTCGCGTCACCTGTTTTCGTCGCTCTTGGCGCCCGTGGGCCTGATCCTCGCTGCCGTGTCCTGTCCGGCGCAGGAGGCGCCGCTGGTGCACAGCGATGCGGCCGCCGGTCCGCCGGTCGTCGTCACCCTCGAGGAGATGTGGCGCGTGGGCGGCGATTCCGACGAGCACATCTTCGGCCTGATGATCGACGCGCGCAGCGACCGTGACGGAAACGTCTACCTCCTGGACCATCAACTGAGCCGGGCCACGGTGGTCTCGCCGGACGGCGAGTACGTGGCCGAACTGGGTGGTGAAGGCGACGGTCCCGGCGAGTGCCGCATGCCCCAGACGCTGACCCTGTTCGACGACGGCACCGTGGGGCTGGGTCAACGGTTTCCGGGGCGCTTCGTGCGCGTGACGCGCGACGGTGATCCGGCCCCGTCCATCGATCTCGGTGGTCCCGACGCAGCGGTCGAGGGATTCCTCATGCTGACCTCGGCGCGCAACCGCGGCGGCACCCTGCTGGTCGCCTCGCTACACGGCATGCCCGGAGAGAACGGTCAGACCCGCAACAGCCATCTCCTGCGTCTGGCGACCGACGGGTCGACGCTGACGGAGTATGCCGCGCACGGCACGTTCCTCGACTTCCAGGAGGCCCACTTCGTGGAGCGGGAGATGGTGGCGCCGTTCATGGAAGCTCACACCGTGGGCCCCGACGGCCGCGTCTACTTCACGCCCGAACGCGACGCCTACCGGATCGACGTTCTGGATCCCGACGGCTCGCCGGTGCATTCGATCTCCCGGACCTTTGAGAATCCCCGCCGCGACCAACAAACCATCGACCGTATCGACGCTCTCTTCGCAGAGCAGGACCGCGCCCTGCCGTTCCGCATCACCTGGGAGGTGGAGTCTCACGATCCGGCCGTGAGCGAACTGATCGTCACGGCCGACAACCGGCTCCTGGTGGGCCATGCCGCCAGCGGCCGGGATCTGCCGGACGGTGTGTTCACCAGCTATGACGTGTTCGACGCCCAGGGCCACTGGCTCCACGAAATGCACGTGCGCTGCGAGGCCGACCCGGACCACGACGGCCTCATCTTCCTGAACGACGGCAGGGTCCTGCTGGTGCGGGGCCTGCAGCTGGCGCGATTGACCGCCAGCGGCAACGGCGGTCAGGTCACCGAGGAAGAGGACGGAGTCTGGGCCATGGAGATCATCTGTTGCCGCCTGTCCGGGACTTGATTCGCGCGAGCCGCCTGACCACCTTGAACGGCGATGAGAGGGTTGATTCGTTCGGTCTCCCCCGGAAGGACCCGCATGCGCCGCCTGCTCCTCGGGCTCGTGCTCCTGTCTGTCGCCGCCGTGGCCGCTGCCGGGTCCTCGGACGGCGGCGCCTCGTTCACCCCGCTGCTCGATCTCCGGGTCCGCCAGGAGGTCCTCGACGGCGTTTTTCACTTCGACCCCGTCGAGCCCGACCGCAACTGGATCCGCGTGCGCACCCGGGCCGGCCTACGCTTCGATGCCGGTCAGCATCGCCTCGAAATCCGCTTCAACAACGCGCACCGGCACGTCTTCACGCCCGACGATACCGAATTTGACTGGGACGAACTGATCCTCGATCGCGGATTCTGGCGCTGGCAGTCTTCGTCCGAGATCGCCGTCACGTTCGGCCGCCAGGACATCATCTGGCCCGGCGGTTTTCTCATGCTCGAGGGTCATCCCTACGACGGCAGCCGCAGCATCTACCACGACGCCGTACGCTTCCAGGCCACCGGCGATGACTTCGCACTCGATCTCGCCCTGATCCACAACCAGAAGTACGACCCGTTCGTCATCGCCGGCGACGCGGACAAACGCCTCACCGACGCCGACGAGACCGGTGGCGTGCTGCGCCTGGTGCACGGTCGCTGGGCCTGGTCGCTGCTGGTCAAGGGCGACGACGATCCCGACGAGGTCCTGCCGCCTCTGACCACCTGGACCGCTGCGGGGCGGCGCGACGGCACCGTCGGCGAGAGTGGCAAGTGGCATCTCGAACTGGCGACACAATACCAGAACGGCATCGTGGAATCGGCCTATACGACCACGGATCCCGGCCGGCACGGCTTCGCGCTGGCCGGCGAGGGCAGCGCCACGGTGCCGCTGGGGGCGAAGTGGACCCTGGAAGCCGGCGGCTTCTACTACTCGGGCCAGGGCGATTCCATGCGCCCGTTCCGCGTACCCTGGGGCCGCTGGCCCAAGTGGAGCGAGCTCTACATCTACACGCTCATCGGCGAGAGCACCCCGGGCCGCGTCCACGTGGCCGCGTGGGAGAACATCGCCGCGCCGCTGGTCATGTTCCGGCGTCCCCTGGGCGATCATTTCTCAGCCCGGGCTGGAGCACAATACCTGCTGGCTCCCGCCACGTCCTGGGAAGCCCGCGGCCTCCTGACCCAGGTCGAGCTGAAGACCGATCTGCCCCACGGATTCACCGGCCACCTGCTGTGGGAGATGCTCGTCCCCGGCGCCTATCACGACGGCCGGCACGGCCTGCCGCCCTTGACCGACACGGTGCATTTCCTGCGCTGGCAGGTGATGTGGACCCTCTAGTCCGCGAACGCGAGGATTGACCATGCCTCCCTGGAACATGCCCTGGTCCACCTTCGGCGCCTTCCTGGTGCTCGATTTCACGATCCTCCTGGCTGTCGTCTGGGCGCTGGTGGACAAGGCGCGGGACAAGGCTCAGGAGGACGACCGATGACCGTCTACATCCTGGTCCTCGTGGTCTATCTCGGCAGCCTCGCCGCCATCGGCATGGTCATGAGCAAGCGCAGCAAGAGTGCCGGCGACTTCGCCATCGGTGGCCGCTCGGTGGGCCCCTGGGTGACGGCGCTGTCCTTCGTGGCGGCCTACTACTCGAGCGTCGTGATCATCGGCGGCGGCGCCTTCGGCTGGAAGTTCGGCCTCTCCACGCTCTGGGTCGGCGCGGGCAACGTGCTCATCGGCACGACGCTGGCCTGGATCGTCCTCGGCCGCCGCATCCGCCGCTTCACCGAGAACCTCGACGCCATGACCCTGCCCGGCTTTTTCGCGGGACGCTACGGCAGCGAGTCGGCGCGCATCTTCTCGGCCGCGGCCACCGGGCTGTTCCTCATCATCTACAACGTCTCGGTCCTCAAGGGCATGTCCAATGCCTTCGAGGTGCTCATGGACCTGCCCTACTGGGCGGGCGTGGTCATTTCGGGTGTGGTCATCCTCTTCTACACCGCCGTGGGCGGTTACCTGGCAGTGGTCTGGACCTCCATGGTGCAGGCCATCGTGATGATCGCGGCGCTGACCTTGCTGACATTCTTCGCCCTGCAGGAAGTGGGGGGGATGACCGAACTGGTGGCGCGCCTGAATGCCGTGGACCCGGGGCTGGTCAGCACCCCGGGCACCTGGGGCTGGGCTGGATTGATCAGCTTCACCCTGATCGTGTCGCTGGGAACCTGGGGCATGCCGCAGCTCATCGTCCGTTTCTACTCCATCAAGGACCCGAAGATGCTGCGGGTGGGCACCGTCGTGGTGACCCTGGGTGCTTCGATCGCGCTGCTACCGTACCTCACCGGCGCCATCGCCCGCGTCCTGGTGCCCGAACTGGACAGTGCCGACCAGGCCATCCCCGCGCTCACCCGCCTGGTGCTCAACGACTGGGGCGGCGCGCTCTTTTTGGCCGGCGTGGTCGCCGCGGGCATGAGCACGTTCGCCGGCGTGCTGATCATCATCTCGAGTTCCATGGTGCGGGACGTGTGGATTCACGGCCTGGGGCGCACGCTCTCGCCGGCGGCCGAATTGAAGGCCAACCGGGTCATGAGCCTCGCCGTGGGCGTGGTCTCGCTGCTGATCGCGCTCAAGCCGCCCGCACTCGTGCTGGTGCTCACGGCGTTCTCGTGGGCCGTCATCGCGTCGACCAACCTGTGGCCGTTGCTGTTCGGCATCTACTGGAAGCGCACCAGCCCGAAGGCGACGCTGTGGAGCATGCTCTGCGGCGTGGGGGCGGCGTTGCTGTGGCAAGCCTGGCCCAAGCTCGGGCTGCCCGCGCTGCCGGTGGCGCTGGCCGGCGTGCATGGCTTCGTGGTGGGAACCGCCGTGGGGCTGGTCGTGATCGTGGTGGGGACGCTGGTGGGCAAGCCTGCCGATGGTCGGTTCGTGGAACGAGCCTGGGGGAAGACGGCGCCGTAGCGTCGGCGGGCCGCCATGGATCGGAGACAAGGAAAAGGGCCCGGCGTCGAGCCGGGCCCTTTTCGTGGGAGGCGTTTCCGGAGACTACCGGAACAGCGACTTGACGCCGCTCAGGCTCTTCTCCTGGGTCGCGACCGGACCCTCGATGTAGAAGTCGATGTTGTCGTAGAAGACTCCCGAGCCCTCGTAGTTGGACGCCGTACTGGCGAAGCCGATCTGGATCAGCTGGCCGTCCAGGGTCCCGTCGATGGCGAGGGACAGCGAGTAGTCGCCCCAGGTGGCGGGGATGGTCGTCATGTCCATGGTGATGAAGTTGGTGGTGGCGTAGCCGTTGGCCGGGTCCAGGGTCTTGATGAACGCGATCGCGGTGCTGCTGCCCTCGAGGTTACCCATCTTGGCCTGGAAGTCGAAAACCCAGGTCTCGCTGACGTCGCCAGCCTCGATGGTGAACTCCTGGAAGACGTTGGACTCGATCAGGTTGCCGACGGCGTGGTCGCCGTTGTTGTAGTCGTTGAACACGACCAGCTGCTGGGCGCCCTGCCCCGCGCCACCTTCACCCGCGGCGATCTGGCAGAAGCCGCCGCCATCGTTGGGCGCAGGAAAGACGCCGTAGCCGTAGAGGTAGTTGCCGCCCGCATCGAAGACGTTGCCGAAGACCAGCCAGCCGTCGGCGGCGAGGGCGCCGGTGTCAGCCTGGTTGAGGCTCTCGAAGTCCTGGGCGTAGGGGACGATGGCGAGAGCGGCCGCGGGGATCATGACCGCGGCAGCGACGATGGCGATAGCGAGTTTGTTCATCATGGCACCTCGTGTTGGAGAAATCCCTGGAACGCGTGAAATGATTCGGACTCTACCCCTGCAAACAGCACAGCCACGATGGCACAGGATTTCGCAAGGCTGATTCCAGTGAAACAATTCTACACTATGTTCGGTTACCGAATCAAGTACAAAATGAAGCTTCACGCAATCGACTTTTGGGTCGTAAATTCTGTTCTCTCGGATAACGTATTTGCTATTAGGAAACGTCCGTCGAGTCGACCTGGCCGAGGTTTGAGCGTCTCCGGAGGCACGCAGGCGGTTTCAGAATGCTATTGACCCGATGATTCAGTCAAGGTACTTTGTTCGGAGTTCGTACAAAGCTGCCGGCGCAGCCAGCCACCCCTGGATCGGAAGCGTGAAGGCCATGACGCGATGAAGCCCACCACCCACGTCCAGACCGCGCCCGAGGATCGGGTTCCCTTCGGCCACAAGGTGGCTTACGGCTCCGGCGCCTTCGTCAACAATCTGCTCGGTGCAGCCAGCGGCGGCATGATGATCGTGCTGAACCTCGGATTCGGCATGGACCCGGCCAAGGTCGGCATCATTCTCGGCCTCGTGCCCCGCTTGACCGATGCATTCACCGATCCGGTGATGGGATACATCTCCGATAACGCGCGGACACGCTGGGGGCGGCGGCGGCCGTTCATCTTCGTCGGTGTCTTCGTGGCCGCCTTGCTCTTCGCGCTGCTCTGGCAGATGCCGTCCGGCAAGAGCGAGACCTTCTACTACGCGTGGTTCCTGGGGTTCTCGATCCTGTTCTACATGGGCTACACGCTCTGGGTCACGCCCTGGGTGGCGCTGGGCTACGAGCTGACGCCCGACTACCACGAGCGCACGCGCGTGATGGGAACCCAGAACTTCATCGGCCAGCTGGCCTTCGTGGCGTCGCCCTGGTTCCTGTGGATCATGAACAGCGGCACCTTCTTCCGGAACGCCGATGGCGAACCCGACCAGGTGGCGGGCGCCGCCGGTCTGGCCATCGTCATCGCCGTGGTGACCGTGTGTCTCGGCGTGTTGCCGGCGATCTTCCTGCGTGAGCGAGGGCAGGACCCGGCGGCGCAGGAAGCGGCCGCCGCGGCAAGGCCGGTCGGCTTTGCCGCCACCGTCAGGGAGTTCGTTCGCGGCTTCTCGATCACCATGAAGTCGGGCCCCTTCCTCAAGCTCTGCCTGGCCGCCTTCCTGGTCTTCAACGGATTCATCCTGATCTCGGCCTTCGCCTCCTACGTGATCATCTACTACGTGTGTGCGGGCGACCAGGAACTGGGCGCCTACTACGTGGGCTGGGCGGGTACGGTGGGCGCGGTCTGCACCTTCGGCGTGGTCGTCCTCGTCACCTGGCTCGCCACACGTATCGGTAAGCGGCACGCCTTCTTCCTGGCCATCGGGCTCTCGATCGTCGGCTACGGACTGAAGTGGTTCTGCTACAGCCCGACCAATCCGTGGCTGGTGCTGGTGCCGGCGCCGTTGATGGCCTTCGGGCTCGGCGGACTCTTCACTCTCATTCCCTCGATGATCGCCGACGTGGTGGACTACGACGAGCTCGAGACCCACCAGCGTCGCGAGGGCATGTACGGATCCATCTTCTGGTGGACGGTGAAGCTCGGGCTCTCGGCGGCCATCGCGGGCGGCGGCCTGCTGCTCAACAAGACGGGATTCGACGTGGAACTGGGCAGCGCCCAGACCGATCGGGCCATCACCATGCTCCGCCTCTTCGACGCCGGCATTCCGATGCTCACCTCGGCGGTTGCCATCTGGGCGGTAGCGCGCTTCCCCATCACCGAACAGAAGGCGCGGGATGTGCGCGAGGAACTGGAACGCCGGCGGGGGCGGTCCGGTGAGGGCGGCGTCGACGCGGTCGTCGAGTAGGTTCCGCGGCATCCCGAGAAGAGGTCGAGAAGTATGCATCGATTCCGGCGAATCCTCGCCCTCCTCGCGGCAACCATGGTCTTCGGGTTCGCGGCAGGCTGCGGTGGCGACCGGCAGTCGGGGACGACTGCGGCTCCCACCGTCCGGCCTTTTGAGCCCGTGGCCGGTGACCAGTGGCTCGGTAACGCAATCTGCTACGGTCCCCACCGCGACGGTCAGCGTCCGGGCGGTGCGTCGCCGTCGGCCGCGGAGGTCCGCGAGGACCTCCAGCTGATGCTGCCCCACTGGCGGCTGATGCGCGTCTACGGGGCGGTCGGCGTCTCCGAAACCATCCTCGAGGTGATCCGGGCCGACAGCTTGCCCATGAAGGTGATGCTCGGCGTCTGGATCGACGTGGAGGAACGGCGCGGCGCCGACGGTGTGGTGACCGAGACTTTCGGAGAGGCCGCGGTGGCCAACCGGCGCGAGGTGGCGGCCGCCATCCGCCTCGCCGAATCTTATCCCGGCATCGTGCTCGCCGTGAGCGTGGGCAACGAGACCCAGGTCTCGTGGTCGGCTCACCGCAGCCCCCTGGACATCCTGATCGGCCACGTGCGCAACGTACGGGCCGGAGTCTCGGTGCCCGTGACCGTGGCCGATGATTTCAACTTCTGGAACCGTCCGGAGAGCCGGGAACTGGCCCTGGAACTGGACTTCCTGACCATGCACGCCCATCCCCTGTGGAACGGCCAGCAACTGGACGAGGCCGTGCCCTGGTTGGAGGAGCAGCTGGAGGTCGTGCAGGCCGTCAATCCCGGCCGCCTGATCGTACTCGGCGAGACGGGCTGGGCCACGACGGTGCACGATCAGGGGGAGCAGGCCGAACTCATCAAGGGCATGGCCGGTGAGACCGAACAGAAGGTCTTCCACGACCAGATCCGCGCCTGGGCCGAAACACGGCGGCAGACGGTGTTCTCCTTCGAGGCCTTCGACGAGAACTGGAAGGGCGGGCCGCACCCGAACGAGGTGGAAAAGCACTGGGGCCTTTTCCGGGCCGATCGCAGTCCCAAGCAGGCCGTGGCCGCCGGCGTTGGGACGCCATGAACCGTGACCGAGGGCGATCTACTTGACCAGCGTCACCCGCCGCGATTCCGAGAATTCGACTCCCCGCAGATGCACCAGATACACTCCGGAGGCCAGTGACCGTCCCCGGTCGTCGCTGCCGTCCCAGGTCGTACGGTGGTCGCCGGCGTTGCGGTGCCCCCGGCTGAGGGTCCGCACGCGGCGGCCGGTCAGGTCGTAGACGGCCAGGTCGACCACGCCGTCGTGGAGCAGCTCGAAGCGCAGCGTGGTCTGGGGGTTGAAGGGGTTCGGCACGGCAGGCAGCAACCGTCCGGCCGGTGTCGCGGGCAACGCGCCGCCCGCGCCTTCGTCGGCGACGCCGACGGCGCCATCGGGCACGAAGGTGAAGTCCTGGAACACCACCTCCTGATTCGAGTCTGGCGTGCCCTCCTGCTTCCAGAAGTTCAGGTGCATGCGCGGCTGCTCGGGCCGCGGGATGTGCGGGCCATCGTAGGTCCACGAGTGGATCAGGTTCGCGGGCGATTCGTCCGCGGGCCCGCCGCGCCAGACCCGGTACTCGATCCGGTCGTGAAGCCAGCGCATGGCGTGGCTGCTGACCTCGCCGTCGGCGAAGGTGGCGTCGAAGCGGTCGATGTTGCCTGGGTAGTCGTAGGGCTGGGCGACGAACTGCCCGATGCCGTTGTCCGGGTTGCCCCAGCGGCTGTACTCGATGTCGATCTCGTTGAATGCGTTCCACCACGTGTAGGAGCCGTCCCAGCAGGGACCGTACTCCCAGAGGAAGATCCCGAGCACCGACTGGGGATCCACGAGATCGATTCGGCCGACGGTGGTCAGGATGTAATCGCCATAGCCGAGCGACTCTTCGGTGGTGACCTCGGTGCTCGTCCAGGTGCCGCTCCGGTTCTCGAGCGTCAGGTGCAGCCGGTCCTGGTCGTCGACCCAGACGCAATCCTCGGTGTCGTTGAAGACGTTGGGGCCGGGACCGAAGTACCCCGGACCCTTGACGCGCCAGATGTGGCCACCGAACACGACGGTCCGGCCACCGGGGAAGTCGTTCCACTGCACGTCGTCGATGGTCGGCGGGGTCGTGCTGTTGAAGGTGACCTGGTCGAAGTAGACGTCGGGGGTGGGATCGTCGGGGCCCTGCAGGACGCCGAGGAGGAGATGGGTCGACGCCGATTCCGTCGGCGCCGGACCGCTCACCAGGGAGAACTCGCTGTAGGCACCTGAGGGCGTGGCGGCCACCGCGACGGGGAACGTGTCGTAGTCGATCAGATCGCCGGCGGCGTCGTGCCACTCGACGTTGACCAGCGCGGCGGACCCGCCCATCAACGGAGCACTCACCGGATGCATGACGTGGCCGGTGATCGCCCATTGCTCGCCCGGTTGCGTGTCCAGGCGCTGCCAGTAGCCGGACACGTTCCATTCGCCGGTGTCGAGACCGCGCAGCCGGGCGGCCTGACTGCCGTGCGTGGACTCAGCAACCACGCCGACGTAGCCGAACTGGTTCCAGCCGCCGAAGACCGCGGTCTGGCCGCCGAGTTCGAAACTGGGGTTGGCGAGGATGCACTGGGCCGCGGCCGCTCCGCACAGCATCGCCGATCCGGTCACAGCGAATGCGAACGCCAGGAGGTTGCGCCTGAACTGCATGACGAACTCCACCTGAATGAGTTGTGCGGTGGCCACGAATGGCCGTGCGGTCAGCCCTCGGATCGCGAGTTCGTCGCAAGCCCGACGTGGATCCTGGCGATCCGTCCGCTGCGTGCGAGAAGCTCTGCGCTCGTCGATACGTCGAGCGCGCCGCCCGACTGCACCGTGGTCGAGCCGTCGGCGAACGTGATCCGGATCCAGACCTCGTCCGCGGTCTGCTCGTAAACCACCGGGACCTGGCAGAACGTGAAGGCCAGACTACCGGCGCGCAAGGGGATGGATCCCGGATTACCGTCGCGATCGAGGTACTGGAACTCGTCGGGACCCTCGAGGAACTCATCGGGCTCCAGCAGCGCAGGCTCGAAGCGGACCGCTCCGCTCTCCACGTGCACGCCCAACTCGCCCAGGCGGGTGAGGATCTCCTCCTTCACCTGACCGGTGAGCCCCGGCTGCTTCGCGCCGCCCGACGCGGGCGTGTGGGAATAGGGGTCGGTGGGAAACGCGCCGTACTCGGCGACGGTCTTCTCGTAGCCGATGCCCGCGCGGACGCGGTAGTACATCCGGGCAAGTCCTTCGCGCACGGGCGCGGAGAGCCCGTCGCGTTCGGCGCGCAGCGCATTCTCCTGAACGGCGAGCAGGAGCTTGGCCACCATGTGCCAGTAGATGCAGCCGAGGCCCTCGTAACCATACATGATGCCGGATCGGCCGGTGTACGATCGGTGCCGGAAGACGTCCTCGAACAGGTCGAGAACCGCGCTCCGATCGCGCGCCACCGCGCCGGTCCACTGGTCGTGCTGGGCAAGACGGTCGAAGACCGGTTCGAGATCCCGGCGATCCTTGAGGTCACCCTGGAAACGGCAGATCCCGTCTTTATCGCGGGCCAGCAGAGCACGATCGCCGGCGGCCAGGAGCTTCTGGAGTAGCGGGATCGAGGCCACGCGCTCCTCGGGTACGGCATTCTTCGTCAGAAACCCCGGGAGTTCTCGCTCGGGGTAGAGCAGGAAGCTGCTCTGGTCTGAACGGTAGAGGTCGCTGGCGAAGAGGAGTTCCAGGATCTCCAGCGCTCCGGCCGGGTCCAGCGCTCCCGAACTGAGGACGGCGACCTGGCCTTCGAGCATGACTTGCAGCCGACCCACGCCGAGCTCGGAGCCGTCGTCGCTGATCTCCAGCAGGTTGTAGGAATGGTAGAGACCGTCGTCGCGCCGGTTGGCGGCGATGCCGTGGTCCACGACGGTGAGCGCGGTGCGGCAGAGGTCGGCGACCCGGTTGGTGGCCAGATCGCGACGGCCGGAAAATCCGCCGTCGTAGGCGGTCGTCCGGTAGGACTCGAACGATGCCTGCAGGTCGTCCAGCAGGTGCATGCGGGATCGGGCGTCGAAACCGTCGGAGTCGATGAGATCGGCGGCGCCTTCCAGGGCAGAGGCGATCCCGTCGAACCAGACGGCGACCTCGGTGGACACGGGCAGATCCCTGGCGCCGAGGCCATCGAGACAGTCGACCAGGAATGCCAGATAGCGGCGCAGGTAGCACAGCGTGACCACGGACACGCCGCCGCCGGCCAGGGCGTTGTTGGCGTCGTTCCATTCGGGCCGCTGGGTGTTCATCCAGATCCCGCCGTCGGGGATCAGGTTCGACAGCTTGGAGAGGGCGGGCACGAGCAGCTTCTCGAGCAGGTTCGCGTGGTAGACCGAACCGTCCGCGCCGTGAAGCAGCTTGCCGTCGGAGCCTTCGCGAGCGACACGGTCGGCGATACGCGCGGCGCGAGCGGTGTCGAAATCGATGGTCGCGCCGGGGTTCTTCAGAAGATCAGCGTACGGCTTGAGCAGGTAGGGGACCTCGGCGTAGCTGAAGATCTCGGCGCCGAGCAGATCGCCCAGGATGTCGGGGTCGTGGCCATCCATGGCCTCGAGCAGCTTGAGCAGGTAGATGATCTGGTGGTCGCCCCAGTAGCCGATGTTGCTCCACGGATCGTCCGGCGACACGGTTTCCCAGTCGACGCCGTCGCGGGTGATCCGGTAGGGATTGAACCCGTCCACCGTCGAGGCATTGACGAATTTGGCCACCAGGCTCGGCAGGAAGCCGGGGAACGCGGTGCTCAGGGCCTCCCAGTTCTGGAAGATGTCGCGCCAGTTGCCCTCGTAGTTCAGCGCCCGCTGACCTTCTCCATCGCGCACGCGGATCGAGAAACGATTCCAGGGGCGGCTGGGGTCACCGTGGCGCCGGCCGAAGTACAGCGGCAGGTACTCGTGGGCGAGGCGCTCGAGGTCGGGGTCCTCGGTCTCGCGCACGGCTTCGATCAGGGCCTGGACTGTCATCGTCGCGGGCCAGGCGACCAGGCGCGTCTGGTGCCGGTCGCCGGCGGCGGTGTTGCGCACTTGCACGAATTCCACGAAGTCGGCGATGGGGACATCGTGGTCGTGGGCGAAGACTCCGCCGCGCATGCAGTTGAAGAGCACGTTGGCGAAATGGTGCCACCACGACTCGGGACGTCCGGTCAGTTGCAAGCCGTCGGCGCTGGCCACGATGTGCCTCAGGTCTTCGCTCGATCGCCGCAGACCGGCCGCAACGTGGCCGTCGATCGACGGGTCATGGATCAGGCGCTGGCGCAGTTCGGAGATCTGGATATGGTCCCGACCCACATCGGCCGCGAGGTGCCAGCGGCAGGACTGGCCGGGCTCCATTTCGACATTCGAACTCACCAGGTAATTGCCGCGAGCGCCGTCGAGAACGTGCTCGTCGGTGATGACCCGCCCCTGGCGGAACGCAATTGCGGCCGCCGGCGACAGGTGGACGCGGAAGTCATCCAGCCCGGTGCACCAGACCGTGTTGGCCCGCAGCACCTCGAGAGCCTCGGCCCGGTCGGTGATGCCGGCGGTGAGCGAGAAGATGCCGAGACCGCTCTCGGGATCCACTTCCGACTTCTTGTAGGCGTCGACCAGGTTACTCGACTGCTGGTAGAGGGACAGCGGCGCTCCCCAGGGCAGGACATTGCGCAGACCATCGAGCAAGGCCAGGCGCACGGTGGCAGTCGTCCGGTTCTCGAGGGTCGCCGACCGCACCCAGCCGAATTCGTCGCAACCGGCCCAGCGGTAGCGGAAGGCGAGGCCGAGATCGTGGTCGACCTCCTCGAAGACAAGGCGATTGCCCAGGAGATTCTTGTAGAGGTTCCGCTCGATGGAGGGCTTCTCGTCTCCCGCGTCGGCGAAGGGCTCCCAGACCCTGGACGACCCGTCTTCGTCGTCGAATCGGATCAGGGTGAAGGGGCCGGTGTGATGATGGGAATCATGAAGCTGATCGCTGGTGTCGTACGGGAACAGGCTGCCCTCGGCGTCCACGCGCCCGGCCGCGAGTCCGCCGCCGGAGGCCACGAACATCCACAGGTCGGTATCGCTGGCCAGGGTCATCAGGAATGGATCCAGCCGCTGGTAGGTTGCGATCCGGTAGAACGCTTCGCCGTCCAGGTCGACGAACGCCCCCGTGGGCGCCGTCGACCTGGAGTCGATGGTGAGCTGGCGTTGTGCTTGCGCCGGTCGTCCTGCCATGAATTCCCGTCCTCGATCGTGGTCGTTACTTCACCAGAACCATGCTGCGGGTGACCTGACCGGTCGCCGTCTGCAACGCGTATCGGTACTGGCCGGCGGGGGCGGGGGTGCCCATGTCGGTCTGACCGTTCCAGATCACGTGGTGGTCGCCCTCGGCGAGCGCACCCTGATGCAGCGTGGCGACCCGGCGACCCACGACGTCGAACACGGCGATGGTCACGTTGGTCGGCTGTTCCAGGGAGAAATCGATACGGGTCCGCGGGTTGAACGGATTGGGATAGTTCTGACCCAGCGCGGCGCCCAGCGCAGCGGCGCTGTCGGGCACGCCCACCGGACCGGCCTCGTAGAAGATGATGTTGTCGTAGAAGATCGCCGAGCTCTCGTAGAGCGTCGCGGTGTTCGCGAAACCGATCTGCAGGATCTGGCCTTCGAGGCTCGCATCGATGTCGATGGAGAGCGTGAAGCCGTCCCAGGTCTCGGGGATGGTGGTCATATCCACGGAGATGAAATTGGTGAGCGCGTGGCCGTTGGCCGGGTCCAGCGTCTTGATGAACGCCAGCGCGGTCGAGGATCCTGCGAGGTTGCCGCGCTTGGCCTGGAACTCGAAGGTCCAGCGGAAGCCCACGTCCTCGGCCGTGATGTCCTGCTCCTGGTAGACGTTCGACTCGATGAGGTGGCCGTTGGCGTGATCGACGTTGTTGTAGTCGCTGAAGACGACCAGCTGCTGGAAGCCCTGGTCGTCGCCGCCCTGGCCGAAGTCGATCTGACTGAAGGCGACGTTGTGGTTGGGGGCGGGGAACGGACCGTAGCCGTAGAGGTAGGTGCCCTCCGCGTTGGAGACGTTGCCGAAGACCAGCCAACCGTCGGCCGAGAGGGCCGCCGGGTCCACCTGGTTCAGGGCCTCGAAGTCCTGGGAATAGGGCTCCAGCGCATGACCAGCCGTGGGAATCAGGCAGATCAGCATGGCAGCCGCGAGAAAAGCGCTTGCACGATTTCGCATTTCAGTGGCCTCTCGTGAAAGAAGAAGGTCTTGACAGGGTTACGGATATCATACACTATGTTCGGAGTCCGAACAAAGGTTATTTTGCAGGCTGGGCCGGGTTTTCCGGTCTCCGGAATCCTTCAGCGCCGGGAGTCGCCGCACCATGGCCAGGCAGAGCTTTCCAGAAGGATTCCTCTGGGGCGCCGCCACGTCAGCCCAGCAGATCGAGGGCGGACGACGTGCGCAGGGCCGGGGCGAGTCCATCTGGGATCGCTTCGCCGCGGTCTCGGGCAAGATCGAGGACGGCTCGAATCCCGACGTCGCCTGTGACCACTATCGCCTCTGGCGCGACGACATCGAGCGTATGCGGTGGCTCGGACTCGGAGCCTACCGATTCTCCATCTCCTGGCCGCGGATCATGCCCGCCGGCGCCGGCGCCATCAACGCCGCCGGTCTCGACTTCTACGACGCCCTCGTCGACGGCCTGCTCGCCGAAGGCATCGAGCCGTTTCCGACCCTCTACCACTGGGATCTTCCCCAGGCTCTGCAGGATCGCGGGGGCTGGGGCGCGCGCGACACAGCCGAGGGCTTCGTCGAGTATGCGGCGGCAGTCTCCCGACGGCTGGGCGACCGCGTCAAGCAGTGGACGACCCACAACGAACCCTGGTGCATCGCCACCCTCGGCCACGAGGAAGGGCACCATGCGCCCGGGCATCTCGATCCCGCAGAGGCCCTTCGCGCCGCCCACCACCTGTTGCTGTCCCACGGCTGGGCGACCGCGGCGATCCGTCGCGAGGTCTCCGATGCCGAGGTCGGCATCGTGCTCAACTACTGCCCCGCCTATCCGGCCAGCGACAGCGAGGCCGACGTCGACGCCGCCCGCTGGTTCGACGGTTTCTTCAATCGCTGGTATCTCGATCCGGTCATGCGCGGCGCGTATCCGGAGGACGCCGTCGCGGACAGGATCGTCCGCGGTCACCTCGTGAGTCCGGACCTGCCGTTCGAACAGGATGGCGACCTGGCTGCGATCGCCGCGCCCGTAGATTTTCTGGGCCTGAACTATTACAGCCGCAACATCATGCAGGCCGACGCCGCCGGTCGGCCTCGCGACGTGAAGACCGTGCCGGCCGAGGATCTCACCGACATGGGTTGGGAAGTCTATCCCGACGGACTTCACGCCAGCCTGATGCGGGTCCACCGCGAGTACGCGCCGGGCAAGATCTACATCGCCGAGAACGGCGCGGCCTACACCGACCCGGTGGACGCCGACGGCAGGATCGCCGACCAGCGACGCATCACCTACCACCAGGGTCATTGCCTGGCCGCCCGACGGGCCATCGCCGACGGCGTGCCGCTGGCCGGGTACTTCGTCTGGTCCCTGCTGGACAACTTCGAGTGGGGATTCGGCTTCACCAAGCGGTTCGGCCTCTTCGGAGTGGACTTCGACACGCAGCAGCGCCGACCCAAGGACAGTGCCTTCTGGTACCGCGACGTCGTGGCCGCCAACGCCGTCGACGATACCGTCACGCCATCGAATCAAGGAGAATCCCGTGCTCTCGATCGCTGACGACTGCCGACGCATTTCCGGTCGCTTCGCGCCGGCCATCCTGATCTGCCTGCTGGCCCTGCCGTCGGTCGCCATGGCGAGCATGCCGGAGATCGAGGTGATCACCGATCAGAGCGGGTCCCGCCTCCAGGTCGACGGCCGGGACTTCATGGTCTACGGCATGAACTGGGGCTACATGCCCATCGGCGAGAACTACACCTACGACTTCTGGGGCCATCCGGACGAGATGATCGAGGCCGCTCTTGCCAAGGAGATGTCGCTGCTCAAGGCCATGGGCGTCAACGTCATCCGGCACTACGTGGGCATGCCTCCGCGCTGGGTGCAGTACGTCTACGAGACGTACGGCATCTACACGATCCTCAACCACACCGTCGGTCGCTACGGAATGACCCTCGACGGCGTCTGGATTCCCAATACCGACTACAGCGACCCCCGGGTGCGCGAGACCCTGAAGGCCGAGGTCGCCGACCTGGTGGACGAGTTCCAGGGGACCCCCGGCGTTCTGATGTGGCTGCTGGGCAACGAGAACAACTACGGTCTGTCCTGGAGGTCGTTCGAGATCGAGGCCCTGCCCGAGGGCGAGCGCAATGAGGCCAAGGCCCGTTACCTCTACACGCTGTTCGGCGAGATCATCCGCGACATCAAGGAGCGCGATCCGGGCCGTCCGGTGGCCATGGCCAACGGCGACCTGCAGTACATCGACATCATCGCCGAGGAGTGCCAGGGCCTCGACGTGTTCGGCTCCAACGTCTACCGCGGCAAGTCGGCGCGCGACTTCTTCCAGGTGGTCAAGGACAAGCTGGGCGTGCCCACCATGTTCACCGAATTCGGCGCCGACGCCTTCAACGCCGTCACCATGAGCGAGGACCAGGCCACCCAGGCCCGTTACCTGCTCGCCCAGTGGGAAGAGATCTACGAGCAGGCCGCCGGCAACGGTCGCGTGGGCAACGCCATCGGCGGCCTCATCTTCCAGTGGAGCGACGGCTGGTGGAAGTTCAAGCAGGACGAGCGCCTGGACATTCACGACACCAACGCGTCGTGGCCCAACGCCGGTTACCCCGAGGACTACCGCGAGGGCGACAACAACATGAACGAGGAGTGGTGGGGCATCACGGCCAAGGGCTTCTCCAACTCCCAGGGCATCTACGACGTCTATCCGCGCGCGGCCTACTACGCCCTGCGCGACGCCTTCAAGCTCGATCCCTACGCCGCAAAAACGGACAAGGCCGCGATCCAGTCCCACTTCGCCGACATCCAGGCCATGGGCTCGGTGCTCACCGCCCGGGGCGACAAGGCCGCTCTCGAGACCAACGTCTTCAGCATGGTACGCGTGTCCGGCGTGCGCATGGAGTTCGAGACCTACAGCACCGGCGGTGAAAACATCAGCACGCCGGACGTCGAGGAGCCCCAGGCCGAGTACCCCTCGTACCTCGGATTCGACAGCGGCCAGTCCTTCTTCGTGGACTTCGAGGCCAAGCCCAGTGACAACGTGCTCGGGACGCTGGGCCTGAATATCCTGGGCCGCGTACCGAAGAACCCCATCGACGAGATCTTCTACGAGAACCGCGGCCGGTCGCGCACCATCGTCGATCAGAACGGCGATCCGCTGGACCTCGAATCCCTCGAGCGGGTGAAGGTCCACCACGCGACGGTCTCCTGGGACGATCGCCTATTTACCCTCGAAGGCTTCTACCGTACCGGCCATCTCCACTGGCAGTACGAGGGCGACTTCTTCGGCCTCTACCGCGACGGTTACTATGGCGAGAACCTCGACATCTACAACGGCGAGGCTCCGGTCGGTTTCCAGATCGCCGGCAAGAAGGGGCTCGACGGCCTGACCGTCGCCTTCGGTCCGCAGCTCTGGTGGGGCGCCAACCCGGCGCTCTTCGCCAAGTACCAGCTCGGCACCGGCGGCATCAACTGGACGGGCCTCTTCCAGGAGGATTTCGCCCAGCAGACCCAGGCCACGAGCTCGATCGCCATTCCGGTCCGGGTCACGCGGAAGGCCTCGCTGCAGATGGCGACCCGACTGGGCCCCTTCGACTTCGAGGGCGGCGCCCTGTGGTCAGGCTATCCCCGCGTGGGCGAGTCGTTCCAGCTGGTCAGTGACGAGGACGCAGCCTCGGAGGAGCCGCTCGATCCGGAGGATATCCGCACCGACACCGTCAAGGACGAGGACACGCTCGGATTCCGGGGCAAGCTGACCTGGCAGAAGGGTCGCTGGAACTGGTACGGACAGGGTGCCTACATGGGGCTCGTGGCCGAGGCTGGCCCGACGGCGATCCCGACCTTCACCGGCTGGGGCCTCAAGGACAGCGGCTCCGGCAACCAGATCAACGCGCTGACCGGCGTGGCGGTCTCCATGGGCAAGTGGCAGATCGGACCCAACTTCCTCTGGCAGAAACCCATCGTCGCACCCATGCCGAATCCGGAGTACCTCGTGGGCACCGCCGGTCGTCCGCGCAACATCATCGACGACCCGTTCGCCGTTCGCGGCAACCGCGAGACGGCAGCCGCAGAGATCATGGTCACCTTCGACCCGACGCCCGCCACCTGGCTCTGGAGCTGGGACAGCGACGTCCGCGAGAACGCTGGCTTCGCCGCCAGCATGGGATTCATCTACAAGCGCCACTACACGACGGCCGACGCCGGCCTCTTCATCTCCGACACCAACCAGGTGTACGCCTTCCCGGGCGCCACGCCGGCGCGGGACCTCTGGGAAGTGAATGGCCGTCTGGTCAACCGGTTCGGCCGGACCACGCGCATGGTCAGCCACATCTGGTTCGGCACCGCCGAGCCCAACGGCGCCAACCCGCGGCTCATCAAGCGCTTCGGATTCGACAGCCGGGTCGCCTGGACGTCGGTCGCCCTGATGGGCCACCTGATGTTCAACGACTTCGGTCCCTACGACTACCACCGCGACCACAACCTCACCTTCCCCATGCAGGCGATGGCCGACATCTCCTTCACCCTCGGTCGACCGCGCTGGTTCGGTCTGCCGCAGACCCGGTTCGGCGTGCGCGGCACCTACCGGACGCTGGATCGGTACTCCAACCGGTACCAGCCCAGCGGCGTGCCGGAGCCCGAGGTCGACGAACTGTATCCCGAGGGGTTGCCGGATGGGCGGGAGTGGGAGATCCGGACGTACCTGCACCTGGCGATCTAGCGCAGCGGTCCGTACACCCGGACGTAGTCCACGAGCATGGTCTGGGGAAAGACCGTGCTCTCGTCCGGCGGGCCGGGCCAGCGACCGCCGACCGCGAGGTTTAGGAGCATGAAGAATGGGCGGTCGTACACCCAGGTGGCTCCGTGGGGGAGGTCGTCCGGCGTGACCGTATGGTAGTCGTAACCGTCGACCAGCCAGGTGATGGTCCCCTCGTGCCATTCCACGGCGAACTCGTGAAAGCCCAGGTTGAAGCCGCCCTGGGAGAGGGCGTGGCGCGCCGAGATGGCGCTTCCGCCATAGTGGCCGGGGCCGTGGATCGTCCCGTGCAGGACATGGGGCTCGTGGCCCAGATACTCCATGATGTCGATCTCGCCGCACGCCGGCCAACCCACCTCGTCGATGTTCGCGCCGAGCATCCAGAACGCCGGCCAGATGCCCTGCCCCTCGGGTAACCAGATCCGGGCCTCGAAGCGCCCGTAGGTCTGCTCGAAGAGCCCCTTGGTCTTGATGCGGCCCGAGGTGTAATCCTGTCCGCCGTAGGCTTCTTCGCGGGCGGTGATGGCGAGATGACCGTCGCCGTCCAGGCTGACGTTTTCGGCGCGGTCGGTGTCGAACTCGAGCTGGGCATTGCCCCAATCCGTGCCGACGTCGAAGACCCAGCGATCCGGGTCGGGCAACTGACCGGCCGGACCCTCGAAATCGTCCTGCCAGATGAGACCGATCTCCACGGGCGGGTCGTCATCGCTGCCGCAGCCGGTCGCGAATCCTACCAGCAGACAAACCGCGCCGAAGAGCAGCGACCTGGTCACGACGACGATCCTCGGGAGTCGGCCTTCGCGGCCGTGCCGATGGCCGGAAAGAGTCGCGAGTCGCTCAGGGCGGCCTTGAGCACCATGGTCGCCGCGCCCACGGCCACCGATTGGATCCCGAGTTCGCTGACGAGGATCTCCGCCGCCGCCACCGAGCTGACGAGCGTGCGGTTGCGTACGCGTTCCCGCAGCGGGGCGAGCAGCAGGTCGCCGACCCGGGCGAGGTCGCCGCCCAGGACGACGACGGCCGGATTCATGAGGTTGAGCAGGCCGGCAATGGCGGTGCCGAGGTGGCCGGCCGCCTCGTCGATGACCTGCAAGGCGAGAGGATCGCCGGCGAGGGCGGCGGATTCGATGTCGTGGACGGTGATCGTCGCGCCGGCAAGGCTGCTCTCGGGGTACTCGGCGCCCAGTTCGGCGGCGCGCGCCACCAGGGCGTGGGCGCCCACCAGCGTGACCAGGCAGCCCCGCAGGCCGCATACGCACGGCCCGCCGTTGGGGTCGATGGCCACGTGCCCGATCTCGCCCGCGACGCCGGTGGCGCCACGGTAGATGTCGCCGCCGATGACATGTCCGGATCCGACGCCCGTGGCGACCTTGATGTAGGCGAGGTTGTCCGACTTCTCGCCCAGTCCCCACCAGTGCTCGGCGAGGGCGCCGAGGTTGGCGTCGTTGTCCACCAGCACAGGCACGTAGTACTGCTGGCCGAGATCTTCGAGGCCGAGGGCTCCTCCCCAGTCGGGCATCACGACGCTCGAGAGGTGGTCCGGTCGGCTCGGGTCCACGGGGCAGGGCACGGCGACTCCGATGCCGGCGAGGGCGCGTCCCTCGGCTGCGGGCACATCGACGCAGAGTCGGCAGAGATCGGCGATGACCTGGCGGGTGCCCGGGGGATCGGACCTCACGGGATGTTCTCGCGACTGCCAGCTCAGCACTTTGCCGCGCAGATCGGTGAGGGCCACGGCCACGTGGGCGGCGCCCATCTCCACGCCGAGGATGACACAGGCGTCGTCCTGGAATTCGAGCAAGATGGGCCGGCGGCCACCGCGTGACGGGCCTTCACCGATCTCGGCGACCAGGCCCATGGGCAGGATCTCATTGGCGATTTCCGAGACGGTGGAACGGGAGAGCCCGGCGAGGCGCGCGATGTCCGCCCGGGAGATTCGGCGTTCCTCCCAGATCAGGCGGAGCACAGCGTCGGCCAGAGGGCGGGGCCGGTCGGGATCGGATCGCCGCAGTCCCTTCCAGGTGAGATTATCGTTGTTCATCCAGCCGCTTTCGTCACGAGGATCGATAGACTCCGCCGCGATCCTATTCGTGCCAGTAGACGTTGTCTACCAGCACTAGCTGGGCGTTGGACGTGCTGAGTACCATCTGCCCGATGTGGGCCCAGTCCCAGCCTTCGGGTAACTGGAAATCGGTCAGCGGGATTTCCAGGGCCGACCATCCGCCCGCGACGAAGGCCGGCGTGGTATCCGCGGTGAGAACCAGGTCCATCGTTTCCACGGATGCGTCGCCGCCGTCCGGGAAGGAGACCAGCTTGACCTTGAAGTCGGTGCCTGCGGGCGCGTAGACGTCGAGGTGGAAGTGGGACATGGCCGAGGCGTCGATGGTGGGGTTGCGGAACTCGATGCCCACGAAGTTGAGGTTGGTGTACATCAGGGTGTTGTCGCCGGCGACCACGTAGTTCTCGACCTGGGCATTGGATCCGCCCCACTGGGTGTTCCAGGTGTCGACGGGCACGTCGCTGTAGACGTCGCTGAACATGGAGATCACGCTGGCGGCCGGCAACGTCGGCGGCGTGGCGGCGACGGTCGGCGGCTCGTATGCGGCCAGGTTGATGGTGCCGAAGACATCGACGTCCTGCAGCTTGCCCGAGATGATCGATTCGCCCGAGCCGATGACCTCGATTTCACTCCCGGTGACCGCCGCGACTGCGGGGTCGGAGGAGGCGTAGTCGAAGTATCCGGCCGAGTGGTAGACGAAGGTGAAGGCCCCGTCCAGGCGGAAGACGGTGTAGGTGCCGGTCACCGCCACCGTGGAGCCGACGAAGTATTGCTGCGGTCCCGAGTCCATGGTGGGACGGAAGACCTCGATGTTGCCGAGCTTGGCGAACCGGATCTCGTCGAACCAGACGGCGTAGCCAAGGGGATACTGGTCCTCGACGCCCTCGGCGAAACTGAATAGACCCCGCTCGGCGATCAACCGGGACGGGTCAGGGACGGGAACGACCACGAAGGTCCACTCGCGCGTCAGAGGAATATCTACCCTGATGGCTTCATAGAGTGACGTACCGGTGTTGTCGTTGCCGAAGCCGGCCACGTTCAGGCTGATGTTGGAATCGGCACGGGCGTAGAAGGTCAGCGCATTGAAATCGGCCAGGTCCCGGTTGCCGCTCGATGTCAGTACACCGCCGGAAAAGGGTCCCAGGGCGGAACCCAGGGGTGGAATCGTCATCTTGAGCGACCGCGCGCCGTCGTGGGCGAAGCCGTCGAAGGCGAAGACGGAATCCAACTCCATGGTCGTGTAGTGGGTCTGGAAGAATGGCTGGAAGTAGACGTCTTCGCTGAGGGCGTCTTCGAAGACCAGCGGGTCGATGGGCGCGCGGGCGATCTCCAGGCCGGTGGGATTCCGGTCGCTGCAGCCGGCGATCGCCATGAGGAGGGACATCGCCGCCAGGGCGATCCAGGGGCTTCGGTTCTGGTTCACGTCTCGCCTCCGCGCTGTACCGGACATCGTGCCCAGGGGGTGGTGGAACCACTTTGTTTGGTTGCCGATCAAAGTATGCCGTAGGGACTGTATTCTGTCAAGGTAGGGAATCGACGGCCGGCCGGTTGGCCGACAGGGGACGTCGGCCATTGTTTAGCCATGAAGCTATATATTCGATATTTTAGCTTGACAGCTAAAGCGTAGTGGTTGAAATTTAGCTCTGAAATTAAACATCTCTCAATTTAGCTGATGGGCTAAATCGGCATGAAGACGTTCCCGGCACCGGCCATCGCACTCATCGGCGACCTCGTGGCGTCCCGCAGCACGGATGCGGACCAGCGCCGTCAGATCCAGGATCGTCTCACGGGCCTCTTCGCGGCCGCCGGTCCCGAAGACGGCTCGGGGATCGCGTCGCAACCGTTGCTGACCCTGGGCGACGAGTTCCAGGCCCTCTTCACCGCCAACGCCGTGGGCGCCGGCGCCGTGATGACGCAGATGGCGGCCATCGTCGAGCTGGCGCGACCGGTCGCCGTCCGTTTCGGCCTGGGCATCGGCGGATTGACCACCGATCTGAAACCGCAGGCCCTGGGAATGGACGGCCCCTGCTTCCATCGGGCCCGCTCGGCCCTGAAGTGTGCACACGACACCGACGTCCTCTGCCGACTCGAGACCGGCACCGCGTCGACGGACGACCTGTGGAGCGCCCTGGCTGCCTACGCCCTCCGGGATCGCACACGCTGGACCGAACCGCAACGCGAGGCCATTGCGCGGTACGAGGAACTGGGGGCCTGGAACAAGGTGGCCGACGAGTTGAACGTCACGCGAGGTGCGGTGAGCTTGCGTCAACGGGCCGCGGGTTGGCCGCTGTACCGGGACGCATGGACGGCCCTCGAGCAGGGGCTCGCGCAGATGGCGACCGAGAAGGGCGGGACCTCATGAATCCTTGGATCACGCTGACGATCACCCTGGCCGGCGTGAATCTCGCGCGGCTGACGGGGCGCGGGTTGTTGCTGGCCCAGGCAACGATGGCCGGACTCGTGCTGGCCGCAGTGTTCGGCTGGTATCCCGAAGTGGCCTGGTGGCGACGGGTCGGGTCGGTGATCGTCGTGGGCCTGGTGATCGTGGCCTGGACCCGCTGGAGCCTGAGCGCCGACCGGCGACGCGCGCTCCTCGGGCTGGCCGTGTTCGTGCTCGGCTGCGCGGTTCAGTTCTGGCTGCTGCCGATCCCCCATCCTGCTGGCGCTGCGCCCTGGATCTGGACCGCCGCGTTCCTCCTGCTCGCCGAACCGGCCACCCGCGCCCTGCGCTGGGGCATGGGACTGGTAGGCAAGTCGACCGACACGATTCTCGACGAGGTGGGGCGCGGCGAGGCCATCGGTGTGCTCGAACGCTGGATCGTCCTCGTGGTGATCGCCAAGGGGCAGTACGCTGCCATGGGTTTCATCGTGGCCGCCAAGGCACTGGCGCGCCACAAACGATTCGAGACCGACTCGGAGTTCGCGGAGTATTTTCTGGTGGGCACGCTGGCAAGCGTACTGGCCGCCGTGGCGGTGGCGGAGTTGCTGCAGGTGCTCGGGGTGGTGGTGTGAGCCGGCGGCCCCGATGGCGTCGCCGCCATGGTTCCAGGTTTTTTCGACACGGAGGAGAAATGATGACGTACCGATCCTTCCTGGCTGCCGTCGCACTCGCGATCTGCCTCATGTCCATGTCCTGCGGCTCGTCCGGCGAGCAATCCGATCCGGCCCAGCCCAGCATCTCGGGTCGCGTCGAGGCCGGACTGCGGGTCCTCACCTTCGACCCCGCCGCCACCGACCAGTCCCTGCGGATTTATCGCGGTGACTACGTTCGCCCCGAACTGACCGGCAGCGAGTCCTTCACCCTGGAGATCCCGGCCCTCGGGGTCACCCACACCGCCCCGGTGCCCGAGGGCGAGCGTGCCTACTTCAAGGTTCCCGAGGCCGGGAGTTTCGAGTTCACCATCGGCAGCGCCGGCGGTGTCATCGAGGCCGTCGAGTACGCCGCATCCCACTACCGCGAGGTGTCGGCGCGCGATGCAGCGGGCCTCATCGCCAATCTCGACCCGGTCATCCTCGACGTGCGCACGCCCGGCGAGTTCTCCGGTGGTCATCTCGAGGGGGCGGTGCTGATACCCGTGCAGGAAATCCAGAAGCGACTGGGCGAACTGACGGCCGAGAAGGATCGACCGGTGCTGGTCTATTGCCGCAGCGGCAACCGCAGCACGGTGGCGGCCAAGGTCCTCGTGGACGCGGGATTCTCGCAGGTGGTCAACCTGCGCAAGGGGATCAACGATTGGAACCGGGAAGGGCTGCCTGTCGTAAAGTGAGACCTTCGCCATCGCGTTTGGCTCCAGCCCGAGGAATCGTCATGCGACACGTTGCCGTTGCGACCGTCTTTCTGCTCGCCGCCGGTGCGGCCGCAGCCCTGCCCGCGCCCTGGGTCGATTTCGATCACACGGCTCCGCCCGATTCGGTCCGTGACTATGCGGGCTTCCAGGCTCGCGTCTTCCATGAAGGCCGCGTCTTCATCGCCGGTCAGCCCAGCGAGGACGCCGTGCGTGAACTGCCCGACCGAGGTGTCACCGTGGTGGTGAACCTGCGCACGCCGGGGGAGATGGAGAATCGCGAGCGCGTTCCGTTCGATGAGGCCGCGGTCCTTGCCGAGCTGGATGTCGAGTACGTCTGGATCCCGCTGGGAGGCGACGATCACCCCTACACGCCGGCAGCGGTGGCGACGTTCGCGGACGCCCTGGCGCGCCATCCGGGGCCGGTGCTTCTGCACTGCACGGTGGCCTGGCGGGCCAGCCATCTCTGGGCGGCGTATCTGGTGGAGTATCAGGGATTCGATGTGGCCGACGCCTATGCCCGCGGCGAGGCCATGGGGATCGGCAAGTCGCCGTTCGCCAGATTCCTCGACCGCGATCTCCGGTTGATCGAGGCCGACTAGACCGGCGGTTCGAACACGGGGTTCAGTCGGCCGTGGCGAGCCGACGCACCGCTCGACGCAGCTTCCGGTGCCCGTCGAACAGCGCCACGAAGTCCGATTCGCGCCGACCGCCCTTGGCCGAGATCACCGCCGCGAAGTCCCGCTTCTCGGCGGCGGTCCACCGGACCACGCCGGGCAGGGTCAGCGCCAGGGGCGCCCAGCGCTCCCAGGCCAGTTGCTCGCCGATGGTCAGATTTCGCGGCCGCTTGACGCCGAGCAGCCTCCTGGCCTCCTGCACGCACACCTTCGCGCCCTCTCGCCGCTGCGAACCGAACCGGCTCGACAGGAAGGCGGTGATCCGTTCTCCGACCCGGCCCATGGCAAGCCCGCCGATCACGTCCTGCCGCGGGCGGCCCAGATCGTAGAACACGTTCTCGGTGGCCAATTCTTCCAGCGTCGCGATGCTCGAGCGGTGGTGGGGATTCTTCTTCATTCTCGCCAACTCGCGGTTCATGAGCGTCGTCACGTGCTCGTCGCGGGCCCGGAATCCCAGCTTCTGGTAGAACCACCAGGCCCCCGACTCGAGACCCTCCCGATTGCCGTCGCCGCCGAGTTGGTAGGGGTAGATGGTGAAGGTGTCGGCGCCGAAAAGATGCCGTAACGCGGCGAGCAGGCGGCCGTAGATGTGGCCGGCCTCGCCGCCGCGGTAGGTGTCGAAGACGTTGTAGGCCACTTCCACCGAACCGAACAGCGCGCTGTTGAGCACGTAGCCGATGGGCACGTTGTTCTTGAAGGTGAGGAACCCGTAGACCGCTTCGAACATGAGGCGGCGCTCCGGGATCAGCCCGATGGCGGCGAACTGCAATCCGTCACCGCAGTCGATGAGTCGCACGTCGTTGGGGTCCCCGAAGGCGAAGGCGTCGAGGTCGCGGCTGCGCGTGACCATGGCCTCGCGCGCCAGGTCGATGATCGCCTGACCCTTGCGCACCGACACCGGCGTGATGCGTTCCGGGGAGCGCCGTAGTTCTGTCGGGAGATCCGGCCGGCTCGTGTTCAAGGGGCCGGCCTGGAAGTGCACGCGGGCGCTGCCGAGCCTTGCTCGCGAACGCGACGGACCACCCGGGCCGGCGGCGATGGTCATGGGCACGGCCAGGTGTTCGTAGAGGTATTCGCGCTGGAACGTGTTCAGCTCGAGGTCGCCGATCCGGCGGACCAGGAACGTGGCGTCGGTCTCGTCGGGTCCCTTCAGCAGGTCGAGCCACTCGCGAACCGTGTAACCCTGTTCGTCGAGGCCCGCGGTCTCGGGGTAGAGGGTCAGCATGCTGAGGATCTTCTCGATGGGCTCGCCGTCGCCGTACTCCTCCCAGTCGATGGATAGGCGATCCGGCCAGCGCTCGGCCACCCACTGGGCCATCTGCATGAAGAACTCGTAGTGAACGGCCGTGCCCTCGAGGCCGGAGTTGGCGAGTTCATCGCGGAACCGGCGCAGGTCCCGCCGCTCGCCGAAGCGGTCGAGCATGCGGGTGACCTGGGCGAGGAGGGCGCGGTCGTCGGGATAGGCGCGACAGAAGCAGAGCAATTCGTGCAGGGCTGTGACCGTTTCGGCCGACGGCAACCGCGCCGCGTCGAGCCGGGCCAGGAGATCACGCTTGCAGCGGCCGGAATCGCGGCCGAACTGGAGCTTCAGGTCCGCGAGGTCCGCGAGGATTCGACTGGCGCGAGGGGGCATGGCGGAACTCCAGGTCGGGAAAGAGCCGGGAACCTCGTGTCTGCGAGCATGTTACTGCGGATGGGCTCGTTCCGCCGCATCCAACTGGACACGATTCGTCTTGCGTTTCCGGGGTGTCCGTGCCCTTCTTGTAGCGAAATAAATCCGCCCCGCGGTCAAGGACGATCGACGTCGGCGGGCAGGTTCATACCTGGAGGAAAGTGCCATGGAAGGCCGTTTCGTTCTGCTATCCCTCGTCGCGTGTCTCTTGGTCCTCGTCGCCGGTTGTGGCGACGACGACGATACCGTGACCGCGCCCCCGCCGCCCCAGACCAACGTCACCATCGAGATCACCAGCGATCCCCAGGTGCGCTACGACGTGGCCACCGGCAAGACCAACGTCGTGGTGCAGTTCATCGCGCGCGACCAGGAGGGCTACCCGCTCACCGATGAGGACGTGCAGGTGGAGATGCAGGTCAACGACCTACCGGTGGACAACGAGTCGATCTTGCAGGAGGACGCCGAGGAACTCTCGGCCAGCATCCACTTCGGCCTGGTCCTCGATGCCAGCTACAGCATGCTCCTGCACGAGCCCGAGGCGTTCACGCCCATGCTCACGGCGGCCAGCGCGGCCATCGAGGAAGGCCACGAGATCTTCGCCGAGCGTCCCGGCACATTCACCTGGGACATCTCCTGGTTCGCCGAGACCCTCTTCTATCCCGATCTCAACGGCCGCTCGTGGCTGGCCGACGACGTGCTCGCCGTTCCCGCGCCCTCAGCGGGCACCTCCACCAAGCTCTTCGCCGCCACCGCGCACCAGGCCGACCGAATGCTCGAGGCCCACGATTCGCTGGCCAACGGTCCCAACGACCATCACGTGATGATCGTCTTCTCCGACGGCGCCGACAACTACAGCTGGTTCGACAACTCGTCCCTGCAGTCGCAGGGCGTGACCACCAGCGGGGCGGCCTTCGAGATCGCCGGTTTCATGCCCACCGATCTCGCCGCCGCCGCCACGGCCATCGGCACCCATCCCGATCTCACCGTCCATGTCATCGGTCTCGGCAACGACGTTCACGACGCCGAACTCCAGGCCATCGCCGAGGCCGGCGGCGGACGCTACCACAAGAATCCGTCGAGCTCCGAGATCGGCAGCGTATTCGATCTCGTGACCCGCGAGTTCGCGACCATCCAGACGCATGGCGCCACCATCCCGTTGCCGCCGGCGGACTACAACTTCCGGCTGACGGTGGATCCCGAGGGACACGGATCGGGGGACGAGTACACGTTCACGTTCCGGGCGGGCGACGAGGGCGCCGGCCTGCTCGAATAACGCACGCTTCAAGGTCGAGATTCGGGGCGCCCGACTGGGCGCCCCGTTTTTTTGATTCACCGGATCCTCGGACTTGCGATCTTGGTGTGATATCCTCCAGCATCGTCCACATCGACTCCCACACATCCCGGGGAGGTCCTATCGTGAATTCCATGTCACTCTTGATGCTCGCGACCCTGCTCCTGTTTTCCACCGCTCACGGCTACGAGATCCTGCTCGACATCGACGACGACAACGATCCCACCACCATCAGGGACCGCACCGGCGCCAGCTCTGCGGTGGTGCGCCTGATCCTCCAGCCCACAGAGGCCAACGAGTGGATCACCGAGATCTCCTTCGGTCTCGGCGGTGCCTGCTGGCCGTGCGATTACATCGAGCCCGGCTGGGCCACCTATGGCACCGACTGGGATCTCCAGTGGGATGGAATCACCCTGCCCGAGTTTCCCCTGCTCACCGGCTCGGGGCCCACTTGCACCCTTTCCATCTACTGTCAGGGCGACCCTGGCTTCAGCTGCTGGTGGGATGCGTGGGCGGTGGGATTCTACCTGTCGGGGCCGGTCTTCATCGGGAGCTTCAACGCCTGGGTGCGGGACG
>PIVY01000751.1 GCA_003353795.1 bacterium | reverse complement strand
GCTCACCCCCACGATCGTCACCGTGTACGCCGTCGACGGCGCCAGCGCCGCCGACGGTATCAAGGTCAGGCGGCGGTTCGACCGCGACAGGCCGCGGCTCACCGGAATCGGTCCGGTGCCGGCGAGCGACACCTGGCCGATGCTCAGGCTCTGCACAGGCTCGTTGAAATCGATCACCACCCGGACGTTGATCGCCACACCGGTCAGACCGTTCGATGGGCTCACCCCCAGTACCTGGGGTGCCAGCAGATCCTGCTGCGAAGAGGTGGTGAACGAGAAGTCCGAGCCGGTCAGACGCTGGCCGACGAGATCCTCCATCCCGCGGTGGGAGAAGAAGACACTGTGACTCGTCCCCACCGCCGGCGGCGGGTCGGCCATGAACTCGAGCTGGCGGGCGTCGGCGCTCAGCGAGTACTCGCCCGCCAAGCCCTGGTTGGTCACGTTCTCCCGCACCAGGAAGGTCGACCCGTTGATCGTCGTCGGATCGATCGCATCGTCGATCTCGAGGGTCACGGTCGAGTTGACCGGCACCGCAGCCGCCCCGGAGAACGGATTTGTCGCCACCACCTTGGGCGCCCGCGTGTCCGGCTCCGCGCCGCTGGTGAACTCCACCGACGCCGCCGGCACCGGTTGGCCC
>PIVY01000310.1 GCA_003353795.1 bacterium | reverse complement strand
GCTACGGCCCGGAGTGCTTCACGATCCGCAATCCCAAGGCGCATCCGTACACCCTGCAAGCGCACTACTACAGCCGTGGGCCCATGGGCTACGGAATGGGCATGCTGCAGGTGATGCGCCACGATGGAGCGGGAAAGCTGACTTTCGAGGCCCGGCCCTACGTGATCATGGAGGACGGCGCCACCGTTGGACTCGGTACGGTGGCGGACTAGCTTCACTGGTCATGTAGTGATCGGACTCCCGTCAGGTTTCGGCAGCCGCTCTCACGCACTGTGGGATGCAGGCGGGGGACTGCTTCTCCGCCCTGCATAGGAGCACCGCATGTCTGGCTACGACCTCCTCAACCGCCGATCCGAGCAGGTAGACGAACCCTGGCTTCTCAACCAGGCCGAGCTGCAGTCCACGTCGCCCCAGGACCTGGTCGGAAACGCCGCAGTCCAGGAAGCGATCGCCGCCGGCAACACCTCGGATCTGGACACACTGCTGGGCGGCGGAAACAGCGACGCCGGCGGGGCGCTCGCCAGCCTGGTCGACCAAGAGGAAGCGCCGGGCTGCCAGGACGCGACGGAGTGGGAGCTGGAGCAGGACGCACTGGAGCGCGGCGAGGCCCTGCCCGGACCCGAGACCCCCCTTCGGGTGCCCGAGGAGCAAATCCTCCCCGGAGAGGCGCCTACCACCGACAACGCCGTGATCTACGGCTTGGGAGCGGACTCGGAGTCCGCCGGAGCGGACTCGGAGCCCGAGGCGGTTCGTGGACCCTGCGACACCTCCGCTTCGAACGACGGATACCTGCCGGACTGCACCGACAGGACTGGCCCGCTCGCCCCCGCTCTGGTCCGCCCCGGCATCGAGTTGAATCGCCGCCAGGACCCAGAGACCATGCCCATCCGCTCGCGAAGCGACATCCCGAGGTACATCGGTGACCGGGCGCACGGGCCAATGCTGGAGCACGATGCACGGCTCATGCCCGACGAGCAACGCGGCGAGATCATAGCGGACCGCCTGGCCGCAGCCGGTCTGGAAGGCCAGGCCTCCGCCGTTGCCGAGCCCCAGCCGGAGTTCATCCCGCAGGAGCAGGCGCAGCCTCCCGGGGTCGGCTGTCTGACCCAGGAACAGTCGGACCAGTGGAGGACGGATCTGACCGAGGCCCAGTACGACGCCGGGGAGGTGTCGGGGGACCGTGCGGCGTCCGTGGAGGGTTTCCGGGCCGTCCGAGCGGCCGCGAGTGGTCAGGATCCAACCGAGGGAGCCAACCTGAGCGCGAGGAACGAAGGGGTCGTGCTGGGCGCGGACGTGTTCGATCACACCCACCGCCACGAGGCCGACACGATCGACAACGTTCCCATTTGCAGTGGCTTGGTGGTGGGCGAGAGCGGGCAGCTGTCAGACGCTCAGCGCGACCGGATCGTGATGGAGACGCTCCGTCGTCCCTAGACGAGTAGTATGAGCAGCCGATGGCGAAGTCCCCGAAAATGTACGCCGAGCTGTCTTCGTGGTGGCCGGTCTTGAGCGCGCCAGCCGAGTACGCCGACGCGGCGGTCCTGTACAGAGACATCCTGGATAGCGCCTCTTCGCGGTCCATTCGCACGCTGCTGGAGCTCGGCAGCGGCGGCGGCAACAACGCCAGCCACCTCAAGGCGCACTACGAGATGACCCTGGTCGACCTCGCGCCGGGCATGCTCGCTGTCAGCCGCGCCCTCAATGGCGACGTCGAGCACTTCCAGGGAGACATGCGCACGGTGCGCCTGAATCGGGCCTTCGACGCCGTGTTCATCCAGGATGCGATCCTGTACATGACCACCAAGGACGACCTCAGAGCAGCCCTACAGACGGCATTTGCGCACTGCAGGCCAGGAGGCGTGGCGCTGTTCGCGCCCGACCACACTCGAGAGACCTGGCGCCCCAGCACCGAGCACGGCGGACACGACGATGGCGATCGCTCGATGCGCTACCTGGAGTGGCAGTACGATCCCGACCCCGACGATACGAGCTTTGCCTGCGCGTTTTCGTTCCTGCTGCGCGAGGGCGGCGAGGTGCGAGCGGTCCACGAGCAGCACTCGCTGGGTTTGTTCGCGAGGGCAACGTGGCTCGAGCTGATCACGGAGGCCGGCTTTGTTCCCAAGGCGCTGCCGTACAGACACGAGTCCTTCGATCCAGAGCTTGGCGTGGAGCTGTTCGTGGGGCTGCGACCCTGAGCCGCCTACCGGGGTCAGGTATCCAACAACAGATATCCGGCGCGCCGAAGATCCGCGGCATACGCCACGATCTGGCGGGGTCAGGTATCAATGAACAGTTGGGGTGCCAGAATCGGGCAGCCATGCAGTATCTCCCTGGACATCTGTCCCCGCGCAATTCCGAGTTTAGAGGGGTCCTATTCGGACGCCCCTATCTGTTCCTCGATACCTGACCCCGCTCCGCGCTCCCCCTGTTGCAGGGCTGACGGCTGACGGCTGACGGCTGACGGCTGGCCCCTCCAGCCGGCGCTTGATCTGGGTCTTTGTATTCGGGGGTCCGAGTATGGGACATTCGGGCCTGGAGGCGGAGGGATGTCCACTGAGAAAGCCGCGCCGAGCAGGATGCAGGCGGTGTCGGGCGATGTGTGGGGAGGGCTGGCAGCGATGCTGGTGGCGCT
>PIVY01000750.1 GCA_003353795.1 bacterium | reverse complement strand
GCGAAGTTGCGGTGGCTGTCTTCCTCCAGCATAAAGGTCGGCGTCGTGCGGCTCGACCACTTGTTCAGGCCCCCAATCAAGACCGTGCCGTGCTCGGGGTGGTCAAACTCGGTGTAGTCCTTGAAGACCTGGCCGATCTGGAGCCGGTCGCGGAAGAGCCACATGCGTTCGTCATCCGGGCGAGAGACGTCGCGCTGGAAGTACTTGCCCGAGGTCCAGAGTTCATTGGTGAACGAGTACGCGCCGAGGCCTTCGCCGAGCCAATTGACGAAGCCGCCGTGAACGGTGTAAAGGTCGGCGTGGATGACCATGTAGTTGTAGTAGGGCAGGATGTCCTCGCCGACGCGGCCGATCTCGTCGTAGACCTGCGTATCCTCGCGCGGGTAGCTGCTCTCGAGGTAGCTCGCGCCGGGGCCGCGGAGGAGCATGCCGCCGGTGTTGTGGTAGCTCTGGCCCGAGGCGATGTTGGGCTTGCTGAGGATGAAATCGGCGATGGCCTTGGTCTCGGGGTTGGAGAGCGTGAACTCGCCGGCCCCGCCCTGGACATAGCCGGGCTTCCAGTCGCTGGGCCAGTTGCGGTTCATGTCGTCGCCGCCGGGGCCATCCTCATTGGTCCGGCCGTCGCCGTCGTTGTCCAG
>PIVY01000749.1 GCA_003353795.1 bacterium | reverse complement strand
ACAAACGCAGTGGAGTTCTTTCTTTCTTACTTGTCATCGTCCGGCAGCAAAAGGATGCGTTCCAGAGACGACCACTCCTCGGCTGCGGAGCTACCCGGGAAGTAGCTGCCCGTACCGCCGACCTTGCCGCAGAAGAGCAGATCGCCCGTGATCAGGGCGTCGTCGCAGCGGAAACAGACGTGATCGGGTGCGTGGCCGGGCGTCAAGAGCGCGGTGATCGCCAGGCTGCCGACGGTGATGGCCTCACTGTCGGTCACGGCCGCGGCGCCGGGCGCCGAGGCGCCGGTGCCCGCCCGGACCGGCGCGCCGGTGAGTTCGGCGAGCCGGGCGACGCCGCCGACGTGGTCGCCGTGGCCGTGGGTGACGAGGATCTGCTGGATGTCCAGGCCGCGCTCACGGGCGAGGTCGAACAGTTGATCGGGTTCGTGGCCGGGGTCGACGGCCGCCGCCGCGCCGGTGGCCGGGTCGGCCAGCAGGTACTGCCAGTTGCGATCGCCACCGAGGTGGATCTGCAGCAGCGTCATGGTCTCGGTGGAATGGTCGTTCAGGTGCACGATGGTTCCTCTCGGTCAGATCCCGTCCCAGAAGCGGACGGCCAGGAAGACCCAGGTGTCGCGGTCGGCGGCCGCCCAGGCCTC
>PIVY01000174.1 GCA_003353795.1 bacterium | reverse complement strand
AAGGAGCCCGACCTCTACCTCGGTCACGGCGACGTCAAGTATCACCTCGGCCACCACAGCGACTGGACCTGCAACGACGGCCACGAGGTGCACCTGGCGTTGTGCTTCAATCCCAGCCACCTGGAGTTCGTCAACCCGGTAGCCCTGGGCCGCGTCCGCGCCAAGATGGACCGCCTCGGCGATCACGACCACGCCCGCGGCATGGGCATCCTCATCCACGGCGATGCCGCGTTCATCGGCGAGGGGATCGTGCAGGAGACGCTCAATCTCTCCGAGTTGAAGGGCTACAGCACCGGCGGCACCCTGCACGTGGTGGTCAACAACCAGATCGGCTTCACCACCGACCCCGAGGACAGCCGCTCCAGCCGCTACTGCACCGACATCGCCAAGATGCTCCAGATCCCCATCTTCCACGTCAACGGCGAGGACCCCGAGGCCGTGGCCCAGGTGGTGGCCCTGGCCCTCGAATACCGGCGCGAGTTCAAGCGCGACGTGGTCATCGATATGCTCGCCTACCGGCGACGCGGTCACAACGAGAGCGACGAGCCGGCCTTCACCCAGCCGCTGCTCTACGACCAGATCCGGCGGCGCGACAACGTGCGCGAGGGTTACGTCTCCCACCTGGTGAAGCAGGGCGAGATCACTCGCGAGCACGCCGACGAGATCGTCGACGAACGCCGACGGGTGCTGGAGGCGTGCTTCGACGCCGCTCACACAGACGAGGAGGTCGCCGCCCAGCCCGACCGCCCCCGGCGTCGAGTCACCAGCGTGCTCTGGAAGGACTATCACGGCGGTCCCGAGAGCGTGGTGGCCGACGTCGAGACCGGCGTCGACCGCGACCACCTCGCCGCCGTGCTGCACCAGCTCACCGAGGTGCCGGATTCCTTCACCCCGCACCGCAAGATCAAGCGCCTGCTCGACCAGCGGCGCCAGATGGCCGCCGGAGAGCAACGCCTGGACTGGGCCGCCGCCGAGGCGCTGGCCTTCGCGACCCTGTCGGCCGACAAGTTCCGCATCCGCCTCTCGGGCCAGGATTCCGAACGCGGCACCTTCAGCCACCGTCACGCCGTATTGCACGACGTACAGACCGGCGCCAAGTACACGCCGCTGTGTCATCTCGACGATGAACAGGCGCCGGTGGAGATCTACAACAGCCCGCTGTCGGAGGCCGGCGTGCTCGGCTTCGAGTACGGCTACAGCATCAACGCGCCCGACGCGCTGGTCATGTGGGAAGCCCAGTTCGGCGATTTTTTCAACGCCGCCCAGGTGATCATCGACCAGTTCATCTGTAGCGCCGAGAGCAAGTGGCGCTTCCTGTCGGGCCTGGTGCTCATGCTGCCCCACGGCTTCGAGGGCATGGGACCCGAGCATTCGAGCGCGCGGATGGAGCGATTCCTGAACCTGGCGGCCGAGGACAACCTGCAGATCGTCCAGCCCACCACCGCGGCGCAGATGTTCCACCTGCTGCGGCGGCAGATGCTGCGCCAGTGGCGCAAACCGCTGGTCATCTTCACGCCCAAGAGCATGCTCCGTTCACCCGACGTGACATCGACCCTGGACGACCTGGCCACGGGAACCTTCCAGCGCATCATCCCGGATCCCCGCCGCCAGGAAGAGAATCCCGAGGTGCGCGAGATCCTGGCCTGCACCGGCAAGATCTACTTCGAGCTCGAGAAGCACCGGGCACGGCTGGGTCGCGACGACATTCACATCGCCCGCGTCGAGCAGCTCTACCCCATGCCGGCGACGGTGCTCGAACGGCAATTACGCGGCTACCGCGAGGACGTGCCCATCCGTTGGGTCCAGGACGAACCGCAGAACATGGGCGCCTGGCCTTTCCTCCGTTATCGCTTCGGCGACCGGCTGCTGGGGCGTCATCCTTTCCGCTCGGTATGCCGTCCCGTGTCGGCGTCGCCGGCCACCGGATCGTCTGCCAGCCACAAGCTGGAGCAACAGTTGCTCATGGAGCGCGTCTTCGGTCCGGACGTCAGAAAATGACGAGCGGCCTCCACCGGTTTTTTCTTATATTGGGTCCTCGAAGGGGGTCGCGTGCCTGGTGTGCCTCCTTCATTCCGGGGCGCCGGGGTTCGATCTTCAGTGATTGGACCCCGGCTTTGTCATACCCGCTGACTCCTTCACCACCAGACCGACGAGAGGGTTGGATCTCATGATCGAGGTCAAGGTCCCCGAGCTGGGCGAATCCATCACCGAGGTTCAGATCGCCGACTGGCTGCGACAGGTTGGCGACGTGGTATCCGTGGACGATCCCATCGCCGAGATCGACTCGGACAAGGCCACGGTGGAGTTGCCGGCGCCGGTGGCCGGCAAGCTCGTGGAGTTCAAGGTTGCCGCCGGCGAGTTCTGCAATGTCGGCGATGTGATCGCGGTGATCGACGAGACGGTGACGGCTGCGGCCAAGGGCGCCGACGCTCCCGCGGGCACTCCGGCCGAGGCGCCGACAACGCCCGCGAGCACCGGTGGACCGGTGATGCCCGCCGCCCAACGTGTTGCCGATCAGGCGGGGATCGATGCCGGCCAGGTCCCCGGAACCGGCCCCGGCGGCCGCGTGCTCAAGGGGGACGCGCAGAAGGCTGCAGCCGCTGCGCCGCCTGCCGCACCAGAGCCTTCGCCTGCCCCGGCTCCGGCCCCCGCAGCTGCGGTCGCGCCACCGCCGCCGCCGCCGCGCCCGACCGGCGCGCGCGAGGAGACGGTCAAGCCCATGAGCCCCATCCGCCGGCGCATCGCCCAGCGTCTGGTGGAGGCCCAGCAATCGGCCGCGCTGCTGACCACCTTCAACGAGGTCGACATGAGCGCGGTCAAGGCCATGCGCGCCCGTCACCAGGATGCGTTCGTGGCCCGCTACGGGGTGAAGCTCGGCTTCATGAGCTTCTTCGCCAAGGCGGCCATCGAGGCGCTGCGCCTGGTGCCCAACCTCAACAGCGAGATCCGCGAACAGAGCATCGTCTCGCGCGACTACTACGACATCGGCATCGCCATCGGCGGCGGCAAGGGTCTCGTGGTGCCGGTGATCCGCAATGCCGAGATGCTCGGCTTCGGCGGCATCGAGCAGACCATCGCCGACTACGCCGTGCGAGCTCAGGCCAAGAAGCTCGACCTGAGCGAACTCGAGGGCGGCACCTTCACCATCTCCAACGGCGGCGTCTACGGCTCCATGCTCTCGACGCCCATCGTGAATCCGCCCCAGAGCGGCGTGCTCGGACTGCACGCCATCCAGGACCGCGCCATGGTCGAGGGCGGCGAGGTGGTGGTGCGCCCCATGATGTACGTGGCGCTCACCTACGACCACCGCATCGTCGACGGACGCGAGGGCGTGACGTTCCTCAGGCACATCAAGGAATGCATCGAGGCGCCGGAGCGCCTGATGCTCGAGATCTAGGCGGAGATGATCATGGATCAGAAGCAGCACGACCTCTTGGTGATCGGCGCCGGCCCCGGTGGTTACGTGGCCGCCATCCGCGCCGCCCAGCTCGGCCTCGATGTGGCCTGCATCGACAAGGAGCCCCGTCTCGGCGGCACCTGTCTGCGCGTCGGTTGCATTCCCAGCAAGGCCCTGCTCGAGAGCAGCGAGAAGTACCACGAGGTCCACGCCGGCCTGGAGAGCCACGGCATCAAGACCGGCGGGGTCGCCCTGGATCTCGAGGCCATGCTGGCCCGCAAGACCAAGATCGTGCACGACCTCACCGACGGGATCGCCGGCCTCTTCAAGAAGAACAAGGTCACCCGCTACGAGGGCACCGGCCGTCTCGACGGTCCCGGCAAGGTCGTGGTCGAGGGCACGGACACCGTGACCATCACGGCCAAGCACGTGCTTATCGCCACGGGCAGTGCCTCGGCCTCGTTCCCTGGCATGGAAATGGACGGCGACGTGGTGGGCGACTCCACCACCGCCCTCTCCTACCCCGAGGTCCCCAAGCACCTGATCGTCATCGGCGCGGGCTACATCGGCCTGGAACTGGGCAGCGTCTGGCGGCGCCTGGGCGCCGAGGTCACGGTCGTCGAGTACCTGGACAGGATCCTGCCCGGCACCGACGCCGAGATCGCCCGTGAGGCCCAGAAGCTGTTCAAGCGGCAAGGCATCAAGTTCGTGCTGAAATCGAAGGTCACCTCGGCCCGCAAGACCAAGGGCGGCGCCGTGGTGGAGATCGAGGGCAAGGACCCCATCGAGGGCGACCGCGTCCTGGTGGCCGTGGGCCGCAAGCCGTACACCGACGGGCTCGGCCTGGACACGGTGGGCGTCGAGCTGGACGAGCGTGGCCGCATCCCCGTGGACGCGCACTTCGCGACGAAGGCGGGCGGCGTCTTCGCCATCGGCGACGTCATCGCCGGACCCATGCTCGCCCACAAGGCCGAGGAAGAAGGCGTGGCCTGCGTGGAGCACATCGTCACCGGCTGGGGCCACGTGGATCACGGCACCATTCCCGGCGTGTGCTACACCGATCCCGAGATCGCCGGCGTGGGCCAGACCGAGGAGCAGCTCAAGGAAGCGGGCGTGCCGTTCCGCAAGGGCGTGTTCTTCTTCCGCGCCAACAGCCGCGCCCGGGCCATCGACCGTATCGACGGCCGCGTCAAGATCCTCGCCCACGAGGAGACCGACCGCATTCTCGGCGTGCACATGATCGGCCCCGACGCGGGCCATCTCATCGCCGAGGCGGTGGCGGCCATGGCCTTCGGAGCCAGCAGCGAGGACATCGCGCGGGTCTGCCACGCGCATCCGACGCTGTCGGAAACGGTGAAGGAAGCGGCGCTGGCGGTGGACGGTCGGCCCATCCACGCCTGATCGTTCTACGGTGTGATGCCGTACTTCTCCATCAGCCGCGCCGACTCGTCGACCACCATCTGGTCGGTGCCGGCGCCGGCATATGCCACGATCTCGCTCATCCAGAACACGGCCAGGGCGGCCGGCTCGATTCCACGCCATCGCGAGCAGATGGTGGCGCCGGAAAATTCGAGGAGCGGGTAGGTGAGCGAGCCATTGTGGGCCCCGTCCAGCAACTCACCGTCGAAGTAGATGGTCATACCGTTACCGATGCCGAATCGCACGGCGTAGACGTGCCAGCCCTCGGTGGGCCGGTGGGGGAATTCCAGGGGATACCCCGTGTGCTCGTACGTCATCAACTGTCGATCCGGATAGCCGACCCACATGTTGTGGCGGACGCCGGTGCCGGTGCCGTGCAGGAAGAAGTTCGTCCGGTTCCACTGGGAGATGTGCTGATCGCCGCCCTGCGTCGCGTACGTCACCCGCACGCCGCTCGGCATGCCACAGACGATGAAGATCGTGTAGTCCCGACCCGTCAGCTCCGAACCGTCGAACTGCACCTCGCTGTACAGTACGCCGTCAGGCAGTGCCAGTTCGTAGACCTCCATGGCCGGACGACCGTTGATCGCATCGGCCAGGAAGAACGGTCGTCGCCCGTTGATCCGAGTCGCGCCACCCTGGCCCACCAGATCCGGAATGTAGTCGATGAGGCGCTCGGTGTAGATCCGCGTGCCGCCGTCGTAGCGGTACCGGCCCTGTCCGTCGCTGGTCATGTCGCCTTCCACCTGGGAGGTACGGGCGTCGGCGGCGGAGAAGGCCCAGAGCACGTCGTCGAACACGGGCTCGTATATCTCGCAGCCGGCGAACGCGAACTCGGCCGTCACGCCGCGGGTCAACGGACCGCCGTTGCGCAGCGCCTCGAGCGTGGCGGTCAGGCCCGGAAGCTCGTCGGCGGGCCCGGGGTCGGCCTGCAGGAAGTCGGCGAGCGGTTGCTGACCGGCCGCGCAGGCGATCTCGGCGGCGTCGGCATCGGCACCCATGGCGAACACGCTCATGGTGACGCCGGGCAGGTCGTGCACCAGCGGAGGGCCACCATCGGGGCTCCGATTCTCGGCCGCCGCGGCGAACGAGTTGACCGCCGCGAGCAGCACGATGTCCGGATCGGCATCCGCCTCCACCAGTACCAGGAGCAACTGACCGTAGTCCTGGGCCGCCACCCACACCGGCGGATTGCCCTCGGCCATCTGATTCTCGATGTCCTTGCCGGCCACGTGCGGAGCGAATGCGGCGGTGGCGTTGCCCGGATAGGGGCAGACCACGCTGTGGTGATTCCGCTGCAGTCTCAGGAGCACCCGGCCCGGCGGCGGATCGCCCCGCAGCGCCAGACGCTGGGACGCCTCGGCGGTCATGCCCTCGGGGCCCACCCCGGCGATCACCGATAGATGGTCGGCGTTGTAGACGATGCCGGCGGAAAGATCCCAGAGCCCCGGCTCCACCGGGCCGAGTTGATCCAGCGCGTCGATCCGCCAGGCCTCCACCTCGGCCGGCCTGGTGGCGGCGACCTCGCCCTCCACCTCACCGCCGGCAGCGGCAGTCAGGGTCACCGAACCGGCGGAACGGTCTGCCAGCACCGCCTGGGGCGTGGTACCGGCCAGCGAAGCCCATTGCAGAACGGCGCCTGGATAATGGAGAGAGTTTGCGAAAGCCAGCGTGGTGAGCTCGGCGAGTTCGCCGGTTTGTACGCCGTCGAAATCGGTGCAGACCAGGGGCTCGCCGCCGTCTCCGGTGGAGTCGAAACGGGCCAGCGCCCAGGCGTTGGAATCGGGCGATACCGGCGGAAACCAACCCGTGGACTCGACGACGTCATCGACGGTCGGTCCGGTTGGCGGCGGCGGCTCGCTGGGGTCGTTACTGCTGCAGGCGAGAATCCCGAGAATGCTTCCCAGGAACAGCAAGACCCAGACGCGCGCGTGGCGCGATGACGACAACATGACGGCCTCTCCCCTGCCAGGGACCATGCCGGTGAACGTGATCTCGCAATCCCTACCCTGAAGTTACGGAAACGCGACCGTTTTTGGCCACTCCCAAGATGATTTTCGCGCCTTTGACCTGAACGGCCCGGATGGCTAGACTGCCGCCGTAACCCCAGACTGGAGGAATCCATGAAACGCGAGATCATCCATACCGACCTGGCGCCCGACGCCATTGGTCCCTATAGCCAGGCCACACGTTGCGGCCAGTTCGTGTACACCGCCATGCAGATCGCCCTGGACCCGGCCACCGGCGAACTGGTGGGCGACGATCACGCCGACCAGGCCCACCGCTGCCTGCGCAACGTCCAGGCGCTCCTCGAGGCCGCCGACAGCAGCCTGGCCGGCGCGCTCAAGGTGACCGTCTACCTCACCGACATGACGGCGTTCGGCGCGGTCAACGAGGTGTACGCCGACTTCTTCCCCGCCGACCCGCCGGCCCGCGCCGTGGTCGAGGTGAGTGCCCTACCCAAGGGAGCCCTCATCGCCATCGAGGCCGTGGCCGCCGCACACTAGATCTCGAGACCCGTCATCACCCGAGAGGGAGCCTGCCATGACCTTGCTGCTCAGTCGCGACGACGTCGCCAATGTCCTGACCATGCCCGACTGCATCGCCGCCGTGGAGGGCGCCTTCGCCGCGCTCGCCCGCGGTGAAGCCGACATGCCCCAGCGTGCGGTGATCAAGGTGCCGCCGCACCACGGCCTGTTCCTCGGGATGCCCGCCTACCTGGGCGGCGATGCCGAGGCCCTGGGCCTGAAACTCGTGACCGTGTATCCCGACAACCCCGCCAAGCACGGCCTGGCCACCACCCTGGGCACGCTCATGCTCTGCGATCCGCGCACCGGCGCGGTGACCGCCATCATGGACGCGGGCTACCTCACGGCCGTGCGCACGGGCGCGGCCAGCGGCGTGGCGACGAAGTTCCTGGCGCGTGAGGACGCCGCGGTGTGCGTCGTGTTCGGCGCCGGCGCGCAGGCGCGGCAGCAGCTGGTGGCGGTCAATCACGTGCGGCCATTGCGCAAGGCCTACGTGCTGGACGTCAATGCCGAGGCGGCCGCTGCCTTCGCCCGCGATCTGGGCGAGCAGCTGGGTCTCGACGTGGAAGCCGTGGACGACGCCGAGGCCGCCGTGCGCGGCGCCGACATCATCGTCACGGCCAGCAGCAGTCCCACGCCCATCTTCGACGGCGACTGGCTACAGCCCGGCACCCACATCAACAACATCGGCTCCCACGCGCCGACTACCCGCGAGCTCGACACCAAGACCGTGGTGAAGAGCTACTTCGTGGCCGACCTGCGCGAGGCCAACCTGGCCGAGGCGGGCGACATCCTCATCCCCATGGAAGAGGGCGCCGTCACCGCCGACCACATCGCCGCCAGTCTGGGCGAGATCGTCACCGGCACGAAGCCGGCGCGCACCGACGCCGAGCAGATCACGGTGTTCAAGAGCTGTGGTCTCGCGGTGCAGGACGTGAGCACGGCGGTGGCCGTGGCGAAGGCGGCGCGGGAGAAGGGTGTGGGGACCGAAGTGGCGCTGTAGCGATCAATGGGCGGCCCCGAGCCGGGACCGCCCATTCGCTTCATCAGTCGCAGTCGCTATCGTCGATGACCAGATCGTCGCCCACCCAGCCGGCGGGATCGACGTCGCAGCAGGTCAACGTGACCGACGCATGCTGGAACTCCGAATCGAGGAACCCGTCAGGACCCTCGGCGGCCGTGTTGTCGCGCAGCGTGCTATCGACGGCATTGGCGGAGCTTTCCCCGGTCACATAGATGCCGCCCCCCTGCCCCATCGCCGTGTTGCCGGTCAAGACGACCCCTGCGAGTTCCAGGCTGGCACGGTAGTGCACGAAGACGGCGCCGCCGTTTTCACCGGCCGAATTTCCGGTCATCACGACGTTCTCGAATCGCGCCACCGCGCTGTACAGATAGACGGCGCCGCCGTGTTCATCGGCCTCGTTCCCGGTGACGGAGCAATCGATCAGCATGACCTCCGAGTCCTGGGCCACCGTGAGCGCGCCTCCATGCCCCGGGTTGTGGGACGAGTTGAACGCGTGGTTGTCCTGGAACGTGCAGCGTCGCAGCACGGGGAACGACTCGTTGGCGAAGGTGGCGCCCCCGCCCGAGGTCGCCAGGTTGTCGGCGAAGAGGCAGTCGGTGATGGTGGGCGAGAAGTAGTCGCCGTACATGCCGCCACCGCTGTTGAAGGGCGCGGGCGACTGGTTGCCCACGAATCGGCAATGGCTGATCGTGGGCGACGACATGCGCCCCATGAAACCCGAACGACCGCCGGTCACCGTCAATCCCACGATGGCCGTGGTGGAGTCGCCATCCTGGCAGAAGATCCCCTGCGTGCTGTCGGCCGCCTGGATGATCACGGTCTCCGCGGCGTCGGGCCGGCCGTAGAGCGTGACGCCGGGCTTCATGATCACCACGGCCTGCACGGTCCAGCCCGGGAGGAACTCGAACTCGTTCACGCCGGTGTAGGTACCCGGAGACACGAACACGGTGTCGCCGGCGGTAGCCGCGTTCATGGCCTCCTGGATCGTCGCATAATCGCCCGGCACCGCCAGGCCCGTGCAGACGTTTCAGGGCGGTGCCGTTGGATTGTCGTCGCCGCAAGCGCCGAACAGGACGAGGAAGGCGAGGGTGACGGGCAGGAGCGCCGGCACGAGATGCCGACGACGACGGAATGGCATGGTGTTCCCCCAGGTATCCGGACGTTGGATTGCCGACGCTCAACTGGGTGAAGATACCATTCGAGCGGGAGCGTGGTGAGCGAAATCGATCCGGATCAGGGATGCTCGCGCCCATCGTGCCGCTGCATCTCGGCGACGTTGCGGGCCACGAACTCGTGGATCCTCGCCACCAGGTCCGCGTCGGCGGACGTGACCAGCGTGACCTCCGCCTGCTCGCCGTGCACCGTCTCCACGTTCACGCCGGCGGTCATGAGCTCGCCGTAGGTCTCGCAACGCCCGCATACCTTCATGGACAACGGGTCGACCTCGCCCGACTTCACCTTCCGGCCCAGCTCCCCCATGGCGGTCATGGCGTCATGGTACGACCCGGCGAAGGCGGGATCCACGGTGGTCACCGTGATCGCACCGTCGCGCACGGCGTGGCTCTCCCAGGTAACGTGGTCGAGAAGCTGGGGATCGAGAGAAAGGTGGCTGCAGAAGGCACAGTTGTCGAAATCGTACCAAGGCTGCTCGGGGTAGGCTGGCGCGGCCGCGGCGGCGGCGGCCAGAAGCAGGAGCACAGCCAGAATGGCGTTGGTCTTCATCGCGGATCTCCTCGCGGCGACGTGGGGTCGCGGCCGACGGTCGGCGATAAGCGGCGACCTTGACCGGCTGACTTGTCGGTGACGCGTCGATGGGGATCGTTACGCCGGCGCAACCAGCTTGCACTCCCAGCCTTCGCGGCGGACCTTGATGTCATGACCCTGCTCCTGTTGCGCGGCCTCGCGGCCCTCTTCCAGACGCTTCCCGAATCCGTCGCCCTCGCCCTGGGTCGCGGACTCGGAATCACCGCGCACGCCCTGGCGCGTGGCCGCCGTCGCATCGCGCTGGATGGTCTTCGACAGGCTCTGGGCGCAACCCGCGACGATGCCGCCTTGCGCGAGATATGCCGCGCCAACTTCGTCCACTACGGCACCGTCCTCGCCGAGGTCCTGCGCCTGCCTCGCCTCACCGATCCACAGCTACTCGACCGCTTCACCCTGACCGGCCGCAAACACCACGGGCGAGCCGTCGCCCAGGGCCGCGGCGTCATCGTGATCACCGCCCACGTCGGCAACTGGGAGTATCTCGTGGCCGCCCAGCAGGCCTGGAGCCTGGACATCGCCGTGATCACCCGCCACGCCCACGACCACGGCGTCGACCGATTCTGGCAGGGCATGCGCGAGGCCCGCGGCGTGCGCTGCCTCGACAGCTACCGCTCGCTCAAGGACGTGCTGCGCCACCTCGAGGCCGGCGGCACCGTCGGCATGACCATCGATCAGAACGAGGGCGGAACCACCGGCGCAAGGGTGCCGTTCTTCGGTCGGGAGGCCGGCACGGTGAAGGCGCCGGCGCTACTGGCCGAACGGCTGGGCTGCCCCGTGCT
>PIVY01000748.1 GCA_003353795.1 bacterium | reverse complement strand
CGCCGTCAGTGACGCCGTGCTCGTCGGCGGATCGACCAAGATATTCCCGGCCGGTGTCGTCCCCCTCCAGATGTGCGCGGAAGAAGTTCAGCAGGTAGCGGCACATCGTGGCGTGACCCTCGACCACCGTCTCGCGCTCGACGCCCTGCCAGGTCTCGCCGCCGAAGACGTAGCCATACAGGAAATCGGATGCGAAGCAGTGGTGGTTGAAGCCGGGGAAATCGAGTCGCAGGAAGTCGACGTGGGTGATGGCGTCGGTGAAGGCGGTGTCGACCCGCATGCCGGCGGGAGGAGTGGAGAGCATGAGCATCATGGGCGCGAGCAATGCGGCGGGGTCGTAGCCGTCGGTCGCCGCCAGCATCTGCTGCCAGTCCGGCTGGTCGGAGATGAACGACCCGTCGAGGCAGGCCACGGCGGCGATGTCGTCCTGACGCAGCGCGAGGACCAGGGCGCCCAGTCCACCCCAGCTGAATCCGGCGACGCCGATGCGCTCCATGTCGACGATGGGAAAGCCGCCGACGACCTGGCGCAGGAACATCAGGTCGGCCACGTGGGCCTCGAGACCGTCCGTGTCCGCGGTCATCATGGGCGTCGATGCACCCTGGGAGGCGCAGGACGCCACGAGGAAGCCGTGGCTGG
>PIVY01000747.1 GCA_003353795.1 bacterium | reverse complement strand
TGCCGCCGGCGTCAGTACCACGAACTCCATGTCGGTCAAGGCAACCGTGTTGGACGACCGCCTCAGTTCGCTGTCGTAGGACAGCACGCCGAAAATCTCGCCGCGGCCGAGCGGCACCAAAGGATACAGCCCGTGATCGGAATCTCGCGTCGACGCAGCCTGGCCCGACAGGATGATGGCGAGATCGTTCGCCCGCTGACCCTGACGCGCGACGACGTCCCCGGCACGACAGCGCAGCACCGTCCCGGCGGTCAAGAGCGCCCTCACGTCCTCGCCGTCCAGTCCACGCAAGGCTACTGATCCACTGCCTTGCAGGCGCGAGCGTGAGTAGTCCCACAGCTCGGCTTCGTCCACGAGGCTCTCGCAGATCGTGCCTGGCTCCTGGCTGAAGTTTGCGAGAAACCACTCCCGGCTCGCCGGAGAGTTGTCCCATTGGTTCGCGATCCGGAGGAACGGAGACCGCTGGCCAGCCAGGTGCCTTTCGTCCTCGACGGCGAGGACGAAAGGCACCTGAAAGCCGTGGCCCGGCAGGTCGATGTTGTCCTTGTAGCGCCGGAATCCCATGGTCTCGTAGAACTTCACCAGGTGTGGCGACGCACCACAGAAGCAATACTCCACGCCATGCTGTCGACCGAGCTGG
>PIVY01000746.1 GCA_003353795.1 bacterium | reverse complement strand
TCGTCGTGACCGTTTCGACCGAGGCGACATCATCACCCGTGCAGAGCACGATCTGGCGGACCTGGTCGATGCTGAGGGACGGGTTCGCACCGGCGACGAGCGCCGCGACGCCGGCGACGTGTGGGGTCGCCATCGAGGTGCCCTGGATGCTGTTCGTTCCGCCGCCGGTCCAGGTGCTGAGGATGGCCGTGCCCGGCGCGCCGATGTCGACCGTCGAGGAGCCGAACTGCGAGAAGCCTGCCAGGCCGTCGGTCTGCGTCGTGGCGGCCACCGAGATGATGGTGTCGACGTTCTCGGATGCAGGGAAGCCCGCTGCCGGAAGGCAGTTGTTGTCGATGCCCGAGTTGCCGGCCGCGATCACGAACAGGATCCCGGCGTCGCTGCCAGCCTGGATTGCGTCGAGCAGCGCATTGCTCTGGCCGCCGCCGCCCCAGGAGTTGCTGGAGACACGGATGTCGGCCGAACCGGCGGCCTTGGTGGCGACGATGTAGTCGATGCACTCGACCGCGTCTGAAAGCTGACCGGATCCGGCGCCGTTCAGGAACTTGCAGCCGAGCAGGCTGCTGACCCAGTTGACGCCCGTGACCTGGTTGCTGTTGTTGCCCACGGCGCCGATCGTGCCGGAGACGTGCGTGCCATG
>PIVY01000745.1 GCA_003353795.1 bacterium | reverse complement strand
CATCACTTAAAACGGTTCTACCGCCTGCGTTTTCTTCTCCAGCGCCGAACGGAACGCCGCGTCGCATACCGCCTGGACCCAGTAGCCGGTTTCTGCATCGCACACCGGCTGGCGGTTGTCGCTTACTGCCGCGACGAAATCGTCGATCATCGGTAGATCGAAGTAGGGTCCTTGCAGCGGCGCCACGGTGATATCTTCGATCCCGTCGGTCGTTTCCAGGCGGATCTGGTCAGAGCTGAATTCCAGCGAGTCGATTATAATCCGGCCCTCTACGCCGTCGATCTGCGCTGTGTCGCGGCGTGGTTTGGAGGTGAGGATGGTCGAGTGCATGCCGATTTTGCCGTCGGCGAACTTCACCAGCAGCGCGTCCGAGTCGTCCACCGGCCAGTCGTGGTGCACGGTTTCGACCAGGGCGCTGACTTCGGTTGGCTGTCCGCCGAAGTTGAGCATTACTTCGATGCGGTGCACGGCCATCTCCATCATCGCCCCGCCGATATCGGGGTCGATGCGCCAGTTCCCGGCTCCTGCTTCCATCCAGCCGCTGTAGTGGGTGCGCACGCACACCACCCGGCCGATCCGGCCTGCGGCGATCAGTTCCTGGGCTTTGAGCACCTGGGGGAAAAGCCGGCGGCGGTAGGCC
>PIVY01000744.1 GCA_003353795.1 bacterium | reverse complement strand
GTTGATTGACACCACAGTCAGCCGCCGATATCGTGCTCTGGCGCCCGCCGGACCGCCCCTGCGGTCCGTACGGGAGGCCCGAATCCACCATGTCCAGGAAACCCTCCGCGCCGAGTGAATCCCACCTCCGCGCCGCACCGGGGAAGCCCGGTTCGGCTCTGTCGACCATCGACGCGGCGATCGAGGACATCCGTGCCGGCCGCATGGTGATCCTCGTCGACGACGAGGACCGCGAGAACGAGGGCGACCTCTGCATGGCGGCCGAGGCGGTGACGCCCGAGGCCATCAACTTCATGGCCACCCATGGACGGGGACTCATCTGCCTGACCCTGACCGAGGCGCAGCTGAACAAATTGCACCTCGGCATGATGGTGCCCGACTACGAGAACTCGGCTGCCTACGGGACCGCCTTCGCGGTTTCGATCGAGGCGCGCGAGGGGGTGACGACGGGGATCTCGGCGCACGACCGTGCCCACACGATCCAGGTCGCGACCGCCACCGACGTGCTCCCGGCCGACATTGTGAGGCCGGGCCACATCTTTCCTCTGCGATCGCGCGCCGGTGGCGTTCTGCGGCGCGTGGGGCAGACCGAGCGCTCGGTGGATCTCGCGCGGCTGGCCGGCCTGACACCGGCGGGCGT
>PIVY01000743.1 GCA_003353795.1 bacterium | reverse complement strand
GACGGGATGCAGCCCCGCGTCGGCGACGGTGGTCAGCCAGATCATTCGCCCGCTCAAGGCGTCGATAGTCAGCCCAGGTGGCCCAGAGCTCAAGGAGTAGGTCAGCGCATCTCCGTCGGCGTCCGTCGCGACGACGTGGTGCTGGAACGGAGCGCCGACGACCACAGGTGCTGGCGGACCGGAGAGCACGACCGGGGCCTGGTTGCTGCCCCGCACATCGACGAAGAATGCCTGGGTGCTGGTAGCGCCCAAGCCATCACTGGCCTCGATGGAGAACGTCGCTAAACCCACATCGGGTAGCGCTGGCGTCCAGTCCAGGACCCCTGTCACCGGATCGATCACCGCTCCCGGCGGAGCGAGGGCGAGGCTGTAGACGACCACATCGCCCTCGGGGTCGACGGCGACGGCCGGGTAGGTCCACGGCGCCCCTACGAGCGCGGCGACTGGTGGCAGCGACGAGAAGATCGGCGCCCGGTTCACCGGACTGGCACCCACCACGATCTCCCAAGATTGCCTGATCCAGGCGCCCAAGCCGTCGGAGACCTCCAGAGTCACCGGGGCCAGGCCGATGTCGGCGACGGCCGGAGTCCACATGATTCGGCCGTTGCTGCCGTTGATGTCCATCATCGCCGGGCCGATGAG
>PIVY01000742.1 GCA_003353795.1 bacterium | reverse complement strand
GACCACGACCAGGACGCCGACCTGATCGCCTTCGGCAACGATGGCGCGCTCCTCCTGCGTAATCTCGGCAACGCGACCTTTGCCCCGGCGTTGGACCTGGGGCTCGGCAGCGTCTCCCCGCGGGCGCGACTCGGCCAGCTGGACGGCGATGGTCACCTCGATCTGGTGGCGGCCGGCAGCGTGTGGCGAGGAAACGGCGACGGCACCTTCCTGAGCGTTCCGGTCCCGACCGGCCTGCCGGCAGTGGACGATGTGCGTTGCGTCGATTTCGACGGTGACGAGCTGGCGGACGTCGTGACCGGGGCCGGAGTCGCCCTGGGTGATGGCATGGGTGGCCTCGCTCCGCCGATCGACTTCGACCCGCCGCCGGACAGCGGACCGATCGCAGTTGGTGACTACACCGGTGACCTGGAGATCGACCTCGTCCGCCTGCAGGCCGGCGTGGCGGGTCCGATCGGGTTCGCCACGCTCCTGCCGGGGCTCGGCGACGGCCAGGTGCCGGTCTTCGACCGCCTGCCCGCCGGCGACAGTGTCTGGGAGATGGATATCGCCGACGTGGATGCCGACGAGCACCTCGATCTACTGGTGTCCAACATCGGCCCGGGCTTCGTGAACGGTTCGGTCTCGGTTTTGAAGGGGAAC
>PIVY01000741.1 GCA_003353795.1 bacterium | reverse complement strand
GCGGCGGCGGTGTCGGTGGGCAAGCCGCTGTACGCGTATCTGGGCGGCGAGGAAGCGGTGATGCTGCCTGTGCCGATGATGAACATTCTCAACGGCGGGAAGCACGCCGACGGGACGGTCGACTTCCAGGAGTTCATGGTCCAGCCGTGGGGGGCGTCCTGTTTTGCCGAGGGGCTGCGGATGGGCACGGAAGTGTTCCACGCGCTGAAGAGCGTGCTGAAGTCGAAGGGCTACAACACGGCCGTCGGCGACGAGGGCGGATACGCTCCGAGCCTGGCCAGCAACGACGAGGCCCCGGAGCTGATTCTCCAGGCGATCGAGAAGGCGGGCTACAAGCCGGGCGAGGACATCTGGCTGGCGTTGGACCCGGCGGCGAGCGAGCTGGTGAACGAGGCCCGCGCGGTCGGCAAGGAAGGGTACCGTTTCTTCAAGTCGGACCCGGATCGGATCGCGACGAGCGACGAGATGATCGACATCTGGGCGTCGTGGTGCGAGAAGTACCCGATCCGCAGCATCGAGGACGGTCTGGCCGAGGACGACTGGGCGGGGTGGCAGAAGCTGGCGGCGAAGCTGGGCGAGAAGGTCCAGTTGGTCGGCGACGACCTGTTCGTGACGAACGTGAAGTTCCTGCAGCGTGGTATCG
>PIVY01000309.1 GCA_003353795.1 bacterium | reverse complement strand
CAGGGCCGACACGACCACCGGCGCCAGGGCCAGGAAGATCACGGTCGCGGTCAGGATACCGTCGCGGATCATGATGGTCCTCCTCCACCAAAGAGCGACGAATCGCGGTATGGTACTTCATGTGAATATATGGGATCAACGCGGTGGAGCGATGTCCAAACGTTCAAAAAACCACAAGAACGGCGATCACCACGCAGGTCAGGAACTCCCACTGCCCAGTCCTGGCCAGCACGCCGTTCAGGGCCGGCGAAATCGGTGTCTGGCGCATGGCATCGAGCAGTGGCCACGACAGCGGCGCCAGCGCAAGAGCCAGGTAGACCAGCGGTTGGCCGGTCAGGCGGGCCACGGGCGCGGCCGCCAGGTTGCCCAGCACCACCAGTGCGAGTGGCAGGACCCGGGCGCCCTGTTCGCCGAGTCGGACGGCCAGGGTGATCTTGCCCGCGCGGGCGTCGCTCTGTCGGTCACGCAGATTGTTCACGGCCAGGATGGCTGCTGCGTGCAGGCCCGGCACCAGGCCCGCGGCCCAGGCCGCCGCGGTGGGCTCCCCGTGAAGCACGGCGAAGGTGCCGGTGCAGGCGACGGGTCCGAAGAAGACGAGTGCGGCCAGTTCGCCGAGACCGAGGCGGGCCAGGGGGAAGGGGCCTGCCGTGTAAGCCACGGCACCGACCATGCACACGGCACCCAGGCCGACCAACCACCACCCGACGACCGAGGCCACCCACAGCCCCACCAGCATGGCGGCCACGAGGCAGACCAGCAGGGCGATGAGCACGCTGCGTGGTGTGAGGAGTCCGGCCTGGGTCACCCGGATCGGTCCGAGCCGGTCGGCGCGATCGACGCCGCTGCGGGCGTCGAAGTAATCGTTGGCGAGATTGGCGGCCACCTGGAGGAGCAGCGCCACGAGAAGGCAACCTGCGCCGAGCATTCCGTCGACGTGTCCTGCGGACGCCGCCAGGGCCCAGCCCAGGATCACCGGCGCGGTCGACGCGGGCAGGGTCTTGGGGCGCATGGCCAGCAGCCAGGCCGAGAACGATCCGGGCGTGACGGCCGGCGGATTCATGGCGCCTCCAGACCTGGGAAATGGACGGGGCCCGCCGGGCGGCGGGCCCCTGGATACACGCTCGCGGCCTACAGGCCCTTCTCGCCCAGCCAGCGCTCGCACTCGATGGCCGACATGCAGCCGGTGCCGGCGGCGGTGACGCCCTGGCGCCACACCGAATCCTGCACGTCGCCGCAGGCGAAGACGCCCTCGACCGAGGTCATGGTGCGATCGGGCTTGGTGATGATGTACTGCTCGCCGTCCAGTTCGAGCTGCCCGTCGAGGAAGCCCGTGTTGGGGTCGTGACCGATGGCGATGAAGCAACCGGTGCAGGGGACCTCGATGTCGGGTTCACCCTTGGTGCTCGCCAGGAGCACGCCGCGGATCATGCCGTTGTCGTCGGCCAGGTACTCCTTGATGGTCCGCGACCAGGCGATCTCGATGTTCTCCTTGTCGATGGCGCGCTGCTGCATGATGTGCGATCCCCGCAGTTCGTCGCGGCGGTGGACCAGCGTGACCTTCTTGCAGATGCCCGAGAGGTAGGTGGCCTCCTCGAGGGCGGTGTCGCCGCCGCCGACCACCGTCACATCCTGCTCGCGGTAGAAGAAGCCGTCGCAGGTGGCGCAGGCGGACAGCCCCTTGCCGTGGAAGGCGTCCTCGCCCGGCAGGTGGAGGTAGCGGGCGGTGGAGCCGGTGGCGATGATCACGGCGGGCACCTCGTAGGTATCGCCGCCGGCGGTGACCTTGAACGGAGGTCCCTGGCAGTCGATGGCGTCGACGGTGCCGGTCTTCATGACGGTCCCGAATCGCTCGGCCTGGGCCTTGAGCTTCACCATCAGATCGGGTCCCATGACCCCGTCGGGGAACCCGGGAAAGTTCTCCACGTCGGTGGTGATGGTGAGCTGGCCGCCGGGCTGCAGGCCCTCGAACATGAGATTGGGTATGTTGGCGCGGCTCAGGTAGATGGCGGCGGTGTAGCCGGCCGGGCCGCTGCCCGCGATGATGACCTTCGGGGCGGTCTCGCTCATGGCGCCTCCTGGGGGGAAACGGGGTCCTGGGTGAAGGTTACCGAGCATTGGTAAATGACATTCGGGGCGGTGTCAACCGCGGGCGACGGTTGGGGGCCCGGGATGGGCTCCCCTGGCACGAAATTGGCCATTGCTGCTTGACTCATCGTCTGAAAGGTATTAGTTATAAGCGCTTGTGATCCAGTTCCGAGGTATGCGGCCACCGGCCCAGAATGGTGGCGTCGGCTCCTTCATGGAGTGACATGGCGGTATGCCCGTTTGCATCACTGATGCGGAGAGACGAGAGCATGTACGCGGTTGTGAAGATCAAGGGGCAGCAGTTCCGGGTCGAGCCTGGAAACACGCTGCAGGTTCCGCTTCTGGCGGACGAGGTGGGCAGTGACGTGACCTTCGACGAGGTCCTCATGCTCGCCGACGGCGACGACATCAAGGTCGGCAGCCCGATCGTCGCGGGGGCCACCGTGGCCGCCGAGGTGGTACGGCACGGCCGCGGTCGCAAGATCGTCGTTTTCAAATTCAAGCGACGCAAGAACTACCGCCGGAAGAAGGGTCATCGCCAGTCCTTCACCGAGGTGAGCATCAAGGGCATCGAAGCC
>PIVY01000740.1 GCA_003353795.1 bacterium | reverse complement strand
GGCAGTCTGCCCCGCCGATCATCTCTTTGACTTGCATGCCTTCCGGCACACGCACCCAGCCGCGCACCGTCGCCCCATCCTGCTCGATGCGCAGTTCCAGCCATGTCACGGCGGCATCTGCCCCCGGCACACTGATCGTGTCGCGCACTTCCGCCAGCAGCGGAGCCTCGTCGAGCAGCACAGCACCCGATTCCGCCGGGACCGTAACCACAGGCAGCGGGTCAGCGGGCAAGTTGATCAGGTAGCAGCCGGTGGTGAGATAGGCCGACACTGTCGCGCGCACATTGGGCGTGGGCGGGATAGGCGTGGCAGTCGGTGCGGGCGTCTCGGTAGGCGCGGGGGTCTCGGTCCACTGGTCTGCCGTCGCGGTCAGGTCGAGCCACACCTGCGTTTCCAGCGGAATTTCGCGCGTGGCGTTCGGTTCGGGCGTGGCGGTCCATTGTGTCGCCGTCGCCGTGAGCACATCCTCGACGACCGCTTCAATCGTCTGCGTCATATCCGGCGTGCGGCTGGGCGTATAGGTGTGCGTCGGCGTGGGTGTCTCGGTCGGCGCGGGCGTGGCAGTCCACTCTGCTGCCGTCGCCGTCAGCCCCGCCATAAACGCCGCCTCGACCGTTTCCGTCAGATTCGGCGTATTGGTCGGGG
>PIVY01000739.1 GCA_003353795.1 bacterium | reverse complement strand
GGGGGGCAATCGGCCGAACGCTCATCGAGCATAGTGAGCATCTCGGTCGTGGGAACAGGACGGCGGATGCAATCGCGGAAGGCGCGGCGGACCTCGGTGATGTGGTCGCGGCTGATGCCGTTGCGGCGCATCCCGACGAGGTTGACCCCGCCGAGGCGGTTGCGCTCGTTGGCGACGCAGAAGGGGGGCACATCCATCCCGACCGAGGCGCCGCCTGAGAGGAAGGCAAGACGCCCGATGCGGACAAACTGGTGGAGCCCGACGTGGCCGCTGAAGGTGGCGTTGTCGCCGACCTCGCAGTGGCCCGAGATCCCGGTGAAGTTGACCATGATGACGTTGTTGCCGATGCGGCAGTCGTGGCCGACGTGGGAGCTTGCCATCATGAAGCACCCATCGCCGACAGAGGTGGGTGTGTCCACGCTGGTGGCGGCGTGGATGCTGGAGTGCTCGCGGAGGAGGCACTTTGCGCCGACCGTGACGCCGGCGGTCGGTTCGCCGGGGGTGAACTTGTAGTCCTGGGGCTCAAACCCGATGCAGACGCCGGGGTAGAGGATGGTCTCGGCACCGATGGTGACCGGGCCCTGGATGTGGACCGCGGCGACCAGCCTGACGCCGGGCCCGAGGGCGATCTTGCCGGTGAGGACG
>PIVY01000738.1 GCA_003353795.1 bacterium | reverse complement strand
ATGGTCGGATTGTGGGCCACCACGCCGCCGGTGGCCATCACCGCGCCCTCGAGGGGATCCATCTCGATGATGCGGTCCACCACGGAGACGAAGGCGCCGCGGACGATGGACTCCACCGGCACTCCCTGGCGCAGGTGCGACAGGATCTCGGTCTTGGCGAAGACGGTGCAGAAGCTGCCCAGGCGCACGGGTTCGTCAGTGCCGGCGGCTAGCAAATCGAGCTCGGCCACGCCCAGACCGAGGCGCAGGGCGATTTCCTCGATGAAGGCGCCGGTGCCGGCGGCGCACTTGCGGTTCATCTTGAATTCCTGGAGCCGGCCGTCGTCGTCGAGGTGGATGACCTTGTTGTCCTGGCCGCCGATATCGATGATCGACAGCGCTTGCCGGGCCAGGTGGAAGCAGCCAGTGCCATGGCAGTGGATCTCGGTGCGCGACTCGTCGGCGAAATCGACGTTGCTGCGGCCATAGCCGGTGGCGACGGTGCAGATCGGTGCAGTGTCGGCGCCCGCCTCCTCGAGGCAGGCTCGCGCGGTTCCGGCGTAGTCCACCCCCGAGGTGCGAACTGCCTGGGCCAGGATCTCGGCCTCGCCGTCGATGAGAACCAACTTGGTGGCCGACGCGCCGATGTCCACCCCACAGAAGATG
>PIVY01000737.1 GCA_003353795.1 bacterium | reverse complement strand
CTGCGCCAGCGATGCCGACCGGGTGCTGGTGACTTTCGGAACCGCCAATGGGAGTGGCTGTCGCCTGTCGGATCTCCGCACGGGTTCGGAGATCGCCACCTGGCTGCCCTACAGCGGCGGTGCGGTCATCGCGGGCGACCGGGTCTATCAGTTAGCCGAGGGCTGGGATTCGCTCGAGGGACTCGCGTGTCTGGACGTCGCGACTCCCGGTGTGGTGACCGAGATCGGCTTCCGGCTGGGCGCTTTCAGCGGCCCGATGCTGGCCCTCGACGAGAACACGCTGGTCATCCAGGACGGTGGCCTGCAGATCGTCGACTTCACCGACCCCGCCCACCCGGTCGATCGCGGCGCGTTGCCCGGCGTGGAGGGCAGGTTCCTCGATCGCCAGGGCGACCGGCTCTACCTCACTCACAGTTCCGGCCGGCTCACCGCCGTCGATATCTCCGACCTCGATGCCCTGGTGCTGGTCTGGGACTCGGCGAGCCTGGGCGGCACCATTGGCGACCTCGAGTTGTCGGGCGACCTCGCCGCGATGGCGATCAACGGATTCAGTGAGTCGTTCACACGGATCTACGATCTGAGCGATGACGTGGCCGGCCCGGTGGCCGTCAGTCCGGCCCTCGTCGCCGGCGAGTATGTCCAGGG
>PIVY01000736.1 GCA_003353795.1 bacterium | reverse complement strand
CAAGGGCGACCTGTCCGCGTTCCACCCGGTCCAGCTGCTGGGCCTGATCCAACAGGCCGTGGTGGAGAAGGCGGGCATCGACCCCACCGATGTCGAACAGGTCGTCGGCGGCTGCGTGACGCAGGCCGGTGAGCAGGCGGGCAACCTCGCACGTAATGCCTGGTTGAACCGCGGCAAGGGCTGGAGAACCGGCGGCACCACCATCGACACCCAGTGCGGCTCGGGTCAGCAGGCCAACCACATCGTGAACGCCTTCGTGAAGGCGGGCACGATGGACATCGGCATCGCCTGTGGCGTCGAGCAGATGAGCCATGTCGGCCTCGGTGCGAACGTGATGAACGGTCCCGGCTTCTTCCAGCCCTCGGACTGGCCGTGGGACTCGACGCCCGACCAGTTTCAAGCCGCCGAGCGAATCGTGAAGAACCGGGGCATCACGCGCGAAGAGGTCGATGCCTGGGCGCTGCGTTCGCAGATGAACGCCATCGTCGCGCGCGACGAAGGCCGGTTCAAGAACGAGATCCATCCGATCGACGCGCCGGTGATCGGAGACGACGGCCAGGCCACCGGCGAAACGCGCCTGGTCGACACCGACCAGGGTATTCGACCGAGCACCGCGGAAGGCCTCGCATCGCTCAAACCCGTGGCC
>PIVY01000735.1 GCA_003353795.1 bacterium | reverse complement strand
ACCACGAACGGCCTGGTGAGTCGCTTCGTGACGGATTGGGCGGGCATCGACGCGCGTGTCACGAACGTCAGCATCAAGCTCGGCACGCCCAATCTGCCGGGCGACACCATGACCCTCTCGGGTGCCGTGGTCGAGAAGGACGATACGGCGGGCGTCGTGGGCGTCGATGTCACGGGCAAGAATTCCTGGGGCAATCACGTCACCGGGACCGTGAAGCTGGCGCTGCAGACAGGAGCATAGAACATGCCGACCACACTGAAAGATGAAGCCGCCATCGTTGGCATCGGCGAGACCGAGTATTCCAAGAACTCCGGTCGATCAGAGCTTTCGCTGGCGTGCGAGGCGACCGCCGCCGCCATCAAGGACGCGGGCCTCCAGCCCGGCGACATCGATGGCATGACCACGTTCACCATGGACACGAGTGACGAGATCGAAGTGGCCAGGGCGGTGGGAATCAAGGATCTGACCTTCTTCAGCCGGACGCCGCACGGTGGCGGAGCGGCGATTGGCGTGATGCACCAGGCGGTGATGGCGATCGCGACCGGAAGCGCAAAGGCCGTCGTGGTCTACCGGGCCCTCAACGGTCGTTCGGGCGCCCGCTATAGCGAGGGTGTCTCGGGTGGGCCGACCACCTCGGACCTGATCCA
>PIVY01000734.1 GCA_003353795.1 bacterium | reverse complement strand
CGACTGGCCCGTCACCCAGCCCATGGCGTTGTAGGTGATGCGCCGTTGGGCACGGCGTACCCCGACCAGGAGCGGATACTCACGCTCCTCGATCGTCTTGCGCCCGAGACCATCGAAGCTCGCCCGTTGCCAGGCCAGCACCGTGCAACTCACCTGACCGGCCGGGCATTGGCGCACCGTCACTCGCGGAGCCTGTTCGGGCTTTGCCACGGTCGGCATCTCATAGTCCCACAGCGTCCAGGCGCCGGCGGGTGGCCGGTCGCTGGTCTGCCGGCCCAGCGTGTCGTAGAGAAGAGCCGTGGTCACCCCGGCGGAATCCCGGCTCGTGCGCGGCAAGCCGGTCGACGCGTCGATGGTGAAGTTGGCTACCTTCAGGACTTCGGTGCCGTCACACGGATCGACGAAGCGCGACTTCGCCGGCGAGCCGAAGGCATAGGTGTGCTCGAGCCGACGCTGGGGGTCGGGCAAAGTCAGGGTGCAAAGGTCGCCGGATGGCAGATCCCCCGGATTGCCGCCGTAGAAATGCTCTCGGAAGACGCGGCCGGTGCCCAGACCCAGGGTCCGTTCCTGGGTGAACGCCATGAGGTGGTCGAAAGGCAGCGGGTCCGCACCGGCCAGCACCCGCTGGCGCTCGAGGAAGCCCGTCG
>PIVY01000173.1 GCA_003353795.1 bacterium | reverse complement strand
CAGGGCGCGTGGTTGCCGCGCCAGCGGGAGGCGAGAGCCGGATGATTGCCGTCGACGCCGGTATCGAACGAGCCCACGAGAGCGCCCTCGCCGCGGATGCCGAGCTCGTCCCAGACCCGGCGGGCCCCCACACTGACCAGGCCCTCGGTGATGCCGATGCCGCGGGTGTCGCTCTTGCCGCCGGCGATGTCGGGGTTGATGAGCTGGATCACGAGGTCGAGTTCGACCACGGCCACGTCGGCGCGGGCGGCCACCGCGCGGATGGCGTCCTCGGCGCCCTCGACGCGGACAGCGTTGATGAGCCAGTACGATTGGTAGGACTCGATGCCGCCCGGGCCGAGCCGCGCGTCGAGTTCGGCGAGAAGCGGGCCCTGGGTGGCGCGCGCTTTCTCCATGAGCGCGGTCACCACCTGGAAGTGGCGGGTGGCGAGGTCGGTGCGCTGGAGATGGAAATCGACGTCGAGGGCCTGCACGTCCACCTGGTCGTCGAGCACGAGCAGCGCCCGGACCGGTCGGTCGGACTGCTTCTGCGCCAGGTACGATTCGAGACCGGGCGTCAAATGCCCGGCGGTGGCTGCAGCGGCCGAGAACAGCACCAGAACGGTGACCAGGACGTCGAGACGACCCATGTGGAAGCCTTCCAGGCGGCGGACGAGCGTGTGCCGGGCGCACCGCGGCGAACCCGACCAGGAAAGTTTCGCACAAAGAAGTTGTGAAACCATCACGCGCCACGGCCCACCGGGGAGCCGTGGCGCGTGGTATCGAGATCAGCGCACCAGGACCAGGCTCTTCACGTCCTGTCGGCCGGCAGACCGCAAGCGGGCGAAGTACGTGCCTGACGCCATGGCGCGTCCCTGCCGGTCGCGTCCGTCCCAGCGGACCTCTCCCGCGCCGCTGGGCCGGGTCTCGTCGAGCAGGACGCGGATCAGTCGGCCCTGCACGTCGTAGAGCTGCATGGTCACATGACCGGCGGTCGGCAGGATGTAGCGGAGGGTGGTCGCAGGATTGAACGGGTTGGGCACCGCACCCAGGAGCGCGAAGCCGCGCGGCGTGTCCGTGGCGGGTAGCACGCCGTCGGTGACCTGGAGCAGCACCTCGACCATGAGCAGCGGGTTGGCCGGATCGTTGCTGTCCACGTGGACCCAGGTCGAATGCTGACCCTCGGGAAGCCCGGTGGCGTCCACGGTCACCTGGGCGACGTGGTACTCGCGCGGCGCGACCGTACCCGCGGCATCGGCCACGCTTGTCCACGGCGCGGCCCCGGACACCACGGCGTCGAGGTCCGCGCGGCCCTGGTTCATGACCACCAGGGGCAGGGTGGCCAGTTCGCCGGCTGCCAGTTCGCCGAAGTCGAGCACCCAGGGAGACACCACGGCCACCGGCATCGCGTCGCCGCCGCCGGGCAACGAGATAGCGTCGATCCAGGCGCAATCCTCACCCACGGCGTCGTTGCTGTTCTTCTGGTACTCCCAGCTGAACGTGTGGAATCCGGGCCCCACGGTGACCGCGTGCGGCGCCCAGTCCGTCAGTCCCGACCAGCCCTCGTTCAGGGTACCGTCGACCGTGAACAGCAGGTAGTCGATGTCCTCCTCCGACGATTCCCGGTGCCAGAAGCTCAACTCGCCGCCGTCGCAGCAGTCCATGGCCAGCAGAAGGATGGTGTCGCCGTTGTACCCCGCATCGCCGCTGCGAGCGGCGAAGTCGCCCTCGTAGGACTCCGCGTCCTGGGCGAACCACGGTACGTCGCCCAGGGAGAGCCACGGCAGGAGGCTCAGGTCGCCGGTCTCGAATCCCTCGAAGGTGGGCGGCCCGAGGTAGAGGTCCACCTCGGTGTCGCCGTGGACGGGCACGATCTGTGAGATGGCGCCCTCGCCGCCGAGGCTGGCCTGGATCAGCTGGTCGCTTCCCGCCGGCAGGAAGAACTCGAAGCCGCCGTCGGCGCCGGTGATCACCGCGGGATTGGGCACGTCGGCCACCCGGACGGTGGCGCCGGCCAGGGGCGCGGAGTCGGGGGGCAGGGTGCCGGCCTGGTGCACCGTGCCGCTCAGCCGCACCACGGGCAAGGCCGTGATCAAGAGATCGTGATCGAGGGTGACGCCGTCGGTGATGGCCACGGTCTCGGCATGGTCGACGTAGCCGTAGGCCTGCACCTCGAGGGTCGCCGACCCGACGGGCAGCAGGAACGCGTAGGCGCCGTCGGCCTCGGTCACCCGCGTGTGGAAGGTCTCGGCCACGGTGACTGTGGCGCCGGCCAGCGGCAGGCCAGTGTCGGCGTCGCGCACCACGCCGGTCACCCAGCCCACGCCGCCGATCACTGCCAGCACCGCCTCGTAAGCATCGACGAAGCCGTGTCCGTAATTGTTGTCCTCCCCCGCCTGCCCCAGATCCCGGGCAGTCGCGATGAGGATCTGCTTGATGGTAAGCACGTCGACGTTGGGATTGGCCGACCGCATGAGCGCGACGACGCCGGCCACGTGAGGTCCGGCCATGGAGGTGCCCGACTTGAACCCGTAGGTACCGCCGGGCTCCGAGCTGTAGGTGTTGACGCCGGGCGCGACGATCTCCGGCTTGGTGCGGTTCTCCACCGGACCGCAGTCGGGGCCGGCGGGACCGCGGCTCGAGAAGCCCGCCACACCGAAGGGATCGCCGGCCGAGGTCGCGCCCACGCTGAAGCAGTTGTAGAGGGTGGTGGCGCGGTCGGCGGGCGAGCCGATGGTCTCGCCGCCCGGGCCCTCGTTGCCGGCCGACCAGCAGAGCATCACGCCGGCGGCCTCGCAGGCGTCGATGGCGGCCCACCAGCGGCTGTCGCAATCGAAGTAGCCGGCGAAGTCCTCGTTGACGCGCCAGGAGTTCTGTACCACGTCGGGCACATCGTCGAGGGTGCCCGGGTCGCCGTCGGGATCGGTGAAGAACTGTAGGCTGGCCAGCACGTCGCTGTCGAATTGCGGGTTGGCCCCCTGGTCGATGGTGTTGACGGCGATCCACTCGGCAGCGGGCGCCACGCCGATGGTGTCGTCGTCGGCCAGACCCGCCATGGTGCCGGTGGTGTGGGTGCCGTGGCTGTTGTGGTCGGTGGGCAGCGCATCGCCGGTGCCGGCCAGGTCGCGCCAGCATTCGCTCACCGGCGCATGGTTGCCGCGCCAGCGGTCGGCCAGTGCCGGGTGATTGCCGTCGACGCCGGTGTCGAGCGAACCGATGATCACGCCCTCGCCCCGGATGCCGATCTCGTCCCAGACGCGCCGGGCGCCGATGCTGACCAGCCCCTCGGTGATCCCCACGCCGCGCGACGGTGCGTCCTTGTCGACCACCGCGACCGGCTCGATGAGCTCGACCACCAGGTCCAGTTCGGCCACGGCCACGTCGGCACGGGCTGTCACCGCGCGGATGGCTTCCTCGGTGCCGGACACCCGCACGGCGTTGATCAACCAGTACGGCTCGAAGCGTTCGATCCCCCCACCGCGGCGAGCCTCGAGGTCGGCCAGCAACGGGCCCTGGGTGGCGTGGGCCAGGTCCTGGAGCGCCGTCACCACCTGGAAGTGGCGGGTGGCCAGGTCGGTGCGCTGCAGATGCAGGTCGACGTCCATGGCCGTAGCGTCCACCTGTTCGGACAGCACGAGCAGCACGGTGACCGGCGCATCGCTGCGCTTCTGCGCCAGATAGGCTTCGAGACCGGGCGTGAGTTCACCGGCCACGGCCGAGACGGCTGCCAGGAGTGTGATGGCGGTCAGGAAGACTTTCGCTGCGCGCATGATTCCGTCCTTCTCGAGATGGTGGAGTCCGTGGTCGGCCGAGGCCGGGCGGAGGCCAGGCGCCGGAGATCTCCGGTGAAGCGTTGATTATCCCACAAAAACGGGCGACCGGGCGGGCGAATTCAGGCGTCCACCGGATGAGGGCGATAGACGACCTCGGCGTTCAGCATCCGCGCCAGCGCCGCCAGAGCCTGGTCCGCCGGCACGCCTTCCTTGCCGAGGGCCTGCACGAACTCGTCGCCCCGGAACGGCTGGGCCTGCCCCGCCAGGAGCAGGGCGGCGCGGGCGACCGGTCCCGGCGGCATGGTGAGGGCCTCACGGGCGCGGATCTTGACCTTGACGCTCTCGACCCGCTGGGCCGAGCGCAGGTTGCGCACTTCCCGGGCGATGGTCACATCGGGATTCACCACGAAGACCGCATCGGGCAGTTCGCTGGCCGTCGGCACCGGGCGGCGTCCATTATCGGTGTGGGTCAGGAGACACTCGAGCTTGTGGCGGTGCGTCAGCAGCTCGACCAGGTGGTACTGGTCGCGTTCCGAGAGTCCGGCCACCCGGGCCTGCAGATCCGGATCGTCGAGGAGGTTCGGCAGATGCCACTCCTCCGGTTCGTTCCAGCGCAGGAACCGCAGACCGGCCCCGGCGGCCAGGTCGAAGAGATCCGGCAGATCGTAGGCGGTCTCGTTCACGTTCAGGAAGCGGTCGACGAACTCGACGTCCGCCACCTCGCGACTTCCCTCCCAGGGCGTGCCGGGGAAGAGTTCGCGCTCGGCCGCGGCGGCCAGGAGACGCGCCGGCTCGAGGCGGTCGGCCAGGGGCAGGTCAGCGGGCAGCAGCACCCGCACCGCCTCGGCGAAGCGGTCGAGCACCTGCCGGCCGAGGCGTCCATAGACCATGAACTGGATCACACCGTGGGGTGCGAGCACCTCGCGCAGTCGTGCGAGGCCGGCGGCGGGATCGGCCAGATGGTGCAGGACGCCGCTGGAGTAGACGACGTCGAAGCCGCCCTCGGGCACGGCGAGGCCGTCGAGGGTCATGAGGTCGCAGGTGGCGAAGGTTGTGTTCTGGAGGCCGAGCCGGGCGGCGTGCTCGCGAGCGTGGTCCAGGGCCGTGCTGCTGATGTCGATGCCCAGGAACTGCACGTCGGGCTGGGTGCTCGCGGCGCCCGTGATGCCCAGGCCGCGGCCGCAGCCGGCGTCGAGAACCCGGATCGGCTGACCCGCGGTCCGCGCCTTGGCGCCCTGAGCCAGGAGGTATCGCGCGTCCCAGCACTGGCGCAGAACCGGCTGGCCGTCGGGATAGGGAAATCGGTCGTACTGGTCGCGAACGGCGCGCGTGGTGGGATCCATGACAGCCTCCTGGTGACTCGTGACACCGGACACTACCACGGCTCCACCGCGGCAGGCCATGGAGGTCTGACGGGGCAGAGAAAAGCCCGCGGCGGCGAGAGGATCGCCACCGCGGGCCAGGGAGGCAGGAACTAGCGCACGAGCACCAGGCTCTTCACGCTACGCTGACCGTCGGCCTGCAACCGGGCGAAGTAGGTGCCCGACGCCGCCGCACGACCATTGGCGTCACGGCCGTCCCAGCGGACCTCGTTGAGGCCGCCCGGACGCACACCGTCCACGAGCGTGCGGACCAGGCGGCCCTGCACGTCGTAGAGGCGCAGGGTCGCGGTGCCCGCATTGGGCAACGTGAACCGGACCGTGGTCTGGGGATTGAACGGATTGGGCACGGCGCCCAGCAGTGCGAACGCAAGCGGCGCGTCACCCACCGGCGTGGTGTCGCCGGTGATCTCGAGCTGCACGTCCACGTGGAGCTCGGGGTTGACCGGATCGTCGCTGGCGATGTTCACGTAGCTGTTGTGGAACCCGGGCAGCAGGCCCGTGGCGTCCATGGTCACCTGGCACAGGTGATACTGGTTGGGCGAGATCACGGTGATCCCGTCGGTGACCGTCACCCAGCCGGCGGCACCGGTGGCGTCGATGAACAGCGGCTCGGCGCCCTGGTTCATCACCAGCAGAGGCAGCGTGACGTCCTGGCCCGGCGCCAGGAGGCCGCCGTCCAGCGCCCAGGGCGCCGCCACGGCCACCGGCACGGGCGAGCCGCCGCCGGGGAACACCACGTCGTCGATCCAACCGCAATCGGAGCCGCCGGACACCGAGTAGTCCTTGTCGTAGGTCCAGCGGAAGGTGTGCTCGCCGCCCGCGACGTCGTGGACGAACTGGGCCCAGCCCGCCTCGCCGGCCCACTCGCCGATCAGGTTGTTGTCCACGTAGAACTGCAGGTAATCGTAGCCGGACTCGGACGACACCTTGTACCAGAAGCTCATGTCGCCGCCGGCGCCGCAATCCACGGTGACCGAGAGGCTGCAGTTCTCGTTGTGGGTCATGGGTCCGGACCGGGCCGCGTAGTTGCCCGAGTGGACCTCGGCCGACTGGATGTACCAGTTGTCGTCGCCGGTGCGCACCCAGGGCATGGCCAGGAAGTCGCCGGACTCGAAGTCGTCGGCGGAGAGTTCTCCGAGGTAGAGGTCGACGTCGAGATCGTGGCTGATCGGCACGGCCTGGGTGATGGCGCCCACGCCGCCGGCGGAAGCCTGGATCACGTAGTCCGAGCCCACCGGCAGGGTGAACTGGAAGCGACCGTCGGCGCCGGTGGTCACCGCGGCGAGCGGCGTGTCGGCGATCCGCACGACGGCGCCGTCGGACGGACCCTGGCCGGGAGGCACGGTGCCAGGCACGTGGACCGTACCGGAGAGCACGGCCGAGGCCTGGGCGGTGAGGTCGAGATTCCGGTTGGTGGTCTGATCCTCGTACACGGTGACCACGTCGACCAGACCTTCGTAACCGAAGGCCTCGACGTTCAGCGTCACCGCGCCGATGGGCACGGTCAGGCGATAGAAGCCGTCGGCCTCGGTGGTGGCGCTCTGGAAGCCGCCATCCACGGTCACGCGGGCGCCGTTGATGGGGAAGGTCGTGCCGGCGTCGCGGACGTAGCCCTCCACGTAGCCCAGGCCGCCCATGACCGCCTGCACGGCCGCGAAGGCGTCCAGGAAACCGTGGCCGTAGGTGTTGTCCTCACCCGGGGTGCCCAGATCGTTGGCGGTCTCCATGAGCACCTGCTTGATGGTGATCACGTCGACGTTGGGGTTGGCCGAACGCATGAGCGCCATGACGCCCGCCACGTGGGGGCCGGACATGGACGTGCCGTTCCAGCCGTCCTGGTAGCCGCCGCCGGGGACGGAGCTGTAGATGTCGACGCCGGGCGCGGAGATCTCGGGCTTGACGCGGTTCTCGGCCGGGCCGCAGTTGGGACCGGCGGGACCGCGGCTCGAGAAGCCGGCGATGGCGTAGGGCGCGTAGAACTGGGTGGCCCCCACGCTGAAGCAGTTGTAGAGGGTGGTGGCGCGGTCGCCGGGCGAGCGCAGGGTCTGGCTGCCGGAACCCTCGTTGCCGGCCGACCAGCAGAGGGCCACGCCCGCGGCCTCGCAGGCGTCGATGGCGGCCCACCAGCGGCTGTCGCAGTCGACGTAGCCGCTGAAGTTCTCGTTCACGCCCCACGAATTCTGCACCACGTCGGGCACGTCGTCGATGGTGCCGGGGTCGCCGTCGGGATCGGTGAAGAACTCGAGGCAGTCGAGGATGTCGTTGTCGAAGCCGGGATTGGCGCCCTGGTCGATGGCGTTGGTGGCGATCCACTCGGATGCCGGCGCGATGCCGATGGTGTCGTTGGCCGCGATGCCGGTCATGGTGCCGGTGGTGTGGGTGCCGTGGCTGTTGCCGTCATTGGGGAACTGGGTGTTGGTACCCAGCACGTCGAGCCAGCACTCGTCCCAGGGCGCGTGGTTGCCGCGCCAGCGGGCGGAGAGGGCGGGGTGGTTTCCGTCGACACCGGTGTCGAGCGAGCCGATGAGGGCGCCCTCACCGCGGATTCCAAGCTCGTCCCAGACGCGGCGCGCGCCCACGGCCACGATGCCGGGCGCGATGCCGATGGCCCGGTTGACGGCCTTGTCGGCGGACTCGGTCTTGATGGGCTCGATGAGCTCGGCGATCAGCTCGAACTCGGCCACCTTGACGTCGGTCCGGGACGCGATCTCGCGCACCACGTCCACGTCGCCGACGACCATCACGGCATTGATCAGCCAGTAGGCCTTGTAGCCGTCGATGCCGTTGCCCACGCGCGACTCGAGGTCGGCGAGCAGGGCGCCCTGGGTGGCGCGGGCCTTGTCCTGGAGCGCGGTCACCACGCGGTAGTGACGGGTGGCCAGGTCGGTGCGCTGGATGTGCATCTCGAGATCCATGGACTGGACGTCCACCTGGTCCTCGAGGACCAGCAGCGCCCGCAGGGGCTCGCCCGCTTTCTTCTGAGCGACGTAGGCCTCGAGGCCGGGAGCGAACTGGCCCGCGAACGAGGCACTCGCCAGCGCGAGCACCATCAGGGGCAGAAAGATCTTAACGAATCGCATGGAAACGTCCTTCGGCGATGAGTTAGAAGCTGGGCAACCGTCTCGATGGGTTCGAGCGGGAACGCATCGGGGGGCCGACGATCTCGCAAAACATTATCCCATATGGAAATCACGAAAAGATCACGCCACCACGAACAACTTCTGCAAAAGCCTTTTCAATTCAGGATTTACGGGGGATATAGCGGAATCGCGGTGATTCAGGCCCGCGGCGACGAAAGGTCGCCGCGGGCCTGCAAGAACGCTAACGCACCAGCACCACGCTCTGGACACCGAACTCGTCGCCCGACCGTAGTCGGACGAGATAGGTTCCCGATGCCGCCGCGCGCCCGTTCCAATCGCGCCCGTCCCAGCGAACCTCATTGAGGCCGCTGGGCCGCACACCGTCCACGAGCGTGCGGACCAGGCGACCCTGCACGTCGTAGATGCGAAGTGATACCGAGCCCGCGGCCGGTAACGTGAAACGGACAGTGGTCTGGGGATTGAACGGGTTTGGCACCGCCTCCAGCAGGGCGAAGGCTCGCGGCGCATCGCCCACCGGCGTCGTGTCGTCCATGACCGCCTGCACCGCCGCGAAGGCGTCGAGGAAGCCGTGGCCGTAGACGTTGTCCTCGCCCGCCGGACCGAGATCGGTCGCGGTCTCCATGAGCACCTGCTTGATGGTGATCACGTCGACGTCGGGGTTGGCCGAGCGCATGAGCGCCATGACGCCGGCCACGTGAGGACCGGCCATGGACGTGCCGCTGTACTGCACGTAGCCAGCGCCGGGCACGGAACTGTAGATGTCGACGCCGGGCGCCACGACCTCGGGCTTGACCCGGTTCTCCTCGGGTCCGCAAGTGCGACCGGATGGGCCGCGGCTGCTGAACTCCCAGATTTCGTAGGGATCGAAGAACTCGGTGGCTCCCACGCTGAAGCAATTGTAGACGGTGGTCGCCCGGTCGGCCGGCGAGCCGATCGTGAAACTGTCCGACCCCTCATTGCCGGCGGACCAGCAGAGAGCCACGCCCGCGGCCTCGCAGGCATCGATGGCATCCCACCAGCGACTGTCGCAATCGACATAGCCGGCGAAGCCCTCGTTGACGCGCCAGGAATTCTGCACCACGTCGGGCACGTCGTCGAGGGTGCCTGGATCGCCGTCGGGATCGGTGAAGAATTCCAGGCAGTCGAGGATGTCGTTCTCGAATCCCTCGTTGGCCGGTTGCCCGATGGCGTTGGCGGCGATCCACTCGGCGGCCGGCGCGATGCCGATGGTGTCGTCGGGGGCCAGGCCGGTCATGGTGCCGGTGGTGTGGGTGCCATGGCTATCCTCGTCGGTGGGGAATTCGGTGCCGGTGTCCAGCACGTCGAGCCAGCACTCTTGCCACGGCGCGTGGGTGCCGCGCCAGCGCGACGCCAGAGCGGGGTGAGTGCCGTCGACGCCGGTGTCGAGGGAGCCGATGAGGACACCTTCGCCCCGGACGCCCAGTTCGGTCCAGACGCGGCGCGCCCCCACGGCGACGATGCCGGGTGCGATGCCGATGCTTCGAGAACCCTCGCCTGCCGGTTCGACGGCAACGGGCTCGATGAGTTCGGGCACCAGGTCCAGTTCGGCCACGCTCACGTCGGTGCGGGCGGCCACCTCGCGGACCGTTGCCTCGTCGCCCACCACGAGCACGGCGTTGATGAGCCAGTAGGACTTGTAGCCATCGATGCCCGCGCCCACGCGCGATTCCAGGTCGGCAAGCAGGGCGCCCTGTGTGTTGTGGGCCTTCTCCTGGAGCGCCGTCACCACGCGAAAGTGACGGGCGGCGAGGCCGGTCTTCCGGGCGTGCAGTTCGAGGTCCATGGCCTCGACGTCCACCTGGTCTTCCAGGACCAGCAGAGCACGCAGATTTTCGCCCGCGTGCTTTTCGGCGACGTACGCCTCCAGGCCCGGAGCGAACTGGCCGGCGACGGCAGCACTGGACAGTGAAAGGATCATCAGGGGTAGCAAGAACTTGGCGAGTCGCATGGAACCTTCCTCCGGCTTCGAGACGAGGATTTGCCGGATTGTAGCATACCGAAGCCTCAATCTTTCCAGGGAACGATTTCGCGTGCTATGGTTGCCCGACGTCCACCCTGAACTTCCACTGGAGATCTTCATGCTTGCATCCAAGACTGTCATGGTGACCGGCGCCTCGAGCGGCATCGGCCGCGCCTGCGCCGAGGCGTTTGCCAGCGAAGGCTGTCGCCTGATCCTGGCCGCCCGCCGCGTCGACCGCCTCGAGACCCTGGCCCGCGACCTCGACACCGACACCCATCTCATCGCCGTCGACGTACGCGACCGCGAGGCCGTGGAATCCGCCGTGGCCGGACTGCCCGCCGATTGGGCCGACATCGACGTCCTGGTCAACAACGCCGGCCTCTCCCGAGGTCTCGAACCAGTGCACGAGGGCCTGCATTCCGACTGGGACGAGATGCTCGACACCAACGTGAAGGGCTTGCTATGGATGACCCGCGCGGTGCTGCAAGGCATGGTCGCCCGCGACCGCGGCCAGATCATCAACATCGGGTCCATCAGCGGCCACCAGGTCTACCGCGGCGGCGCGGTCTACTGCGCCAGCAAGCACGCCGTGGCCGCCATCACCCAGGGGCTGCGTCTCGATTTGCTTGGAACGAAGGTGCGCGTGTCCAGCGTGGATCCCGGCCTGGTGCAGACCGACTTCTCGCTGGTGCGATTCCACGGCGACAACGACCGGGCCGAGCCGGTCTATCAGCAATACCCGCCGCTGCAGGCCGGTGACGTGGCCGAATGCGTGCTCTTCTGCGCCTCGCGTCCGGAGCATGTGGCGGTGATGGATCTGGTAGTCATGCCCCAGGACCAGGCGTCGGTGTACGC
>PIVY01000013.1 GCA_003353795.1 bacterium | reverse complement strand
TACAACGGCCCGTCTGCTCGCGGTTTCGAACGATCCTTCGCGTTGCTGAACGGCGCCGCCAGCCACTGGGCCGATCAGGGCGCGATCATACCGGGCAGCACCACCCGCTATGTCCGCGATGGTCAGGCGGTCGACGAACTCCCCGCGGACTTCTACTCGTCGACCTGGTACACGGATCAACTGATCTCCTACATCGATAACGACGCGGGTGACGAGCGACCGTTCTTCGCGTACCTGTCATTCACCGCTCCGCACAATCCGTTGCACGTGCCCCAGGAGTACATCGCGAAGTACCACCATCGATTCGACGGGGGCTGGGACGATCTGGCCGCCGAACGGCTCGCACGCATGAAGGAGCTGGGACTGGTGGACGAATCCCAGCCGCCTCAGCCCCGGCCCGACTGGGTCATGGCCTGGGATGAGCTGAGTCCGGAACAGCAGGCGGCGCGGGCACGCGACATGGAGGTCTACGCCGGCATGGTCGACTTCGTGGACGAGTGCATCGGCCGGCTGCTGGATCACTTGCGAAAGGCCGGGCTCTACGACGACACGCTCATCGTCTTCATGTCGGACAACGGTCCGAGCCGCACCAGCATCATGGACTACCTCGCCCTCGGCGGCGAAAGCGGCGAGTTCTTCAACCAGTTCGACAACACACTCGAAAACCGGGGTCTGCCGGGGTCATCAACGGATATCGGACCGGGATGGGCGTACGCCGCAGCAACGCCTTTACGGCTGTTCAAGGGCTACGTGGCCCAGGGCGGAATCCAGGTCCCGGCGGTGATCAAGCTGCCTGGCGACATGGCCAACGCCGGCACACGATCAGATCACCTGGTCCACGTCGTGGACCTGATGCCGACGTTCCTGTCGTTCGCCCAAGCCGAGTACCCCGACGTTCATGACGGGGCGCCGATCGTCCCCTTGCAAGGTCGATCCCTGATCCCGCTGCTGGGCGGCGATCCGTCCCCGGAATTCGACTCCAGGGAGATCGGCTGGTCGGCCTACGGAATGGATGCTTATCGGCAGGGACACTGGAAGGTGTTGAGACTGCCGGAACCCTTTGGCAACGGCGACTGGCAACTGTACGACCTGGCGACCGACCCGGGTGAATTGCAGGATCTCGCCCCTCGATTCCCGGACCGGACGGCCGCGCTGGCCGCAGCGTGGGAGAAGTACGCCGCAGCCAATGGCGTGATCCAGCCGAACGTCCCGACGGCTTACGCCAGGCCGGTGGTCGGTCGGAAGTACTGATTCGCGGACCTCAGAGCCAGTAACGGATGTTGAAGGCGCCTCCATTGCGGCCGATGACGGACAATTCTAGGTTGAACAAGCGCCGCTCAGCAAGACACGTATTGCGCCGACGGCCGTGGGGCCCAGCATCTCGACCCCGACTATTCCGACCGAACTCACGTGGAATCGCGAAGTTCAAAAACGAGGGATGGCTTTCATGATCGGTAACGACCGCTTCAACGCCGCCGATTCGCGCGCTGGCGGGCCGCGAACCGGAATCGGCGACCGCCTGGGCAGGGGCGCCCTGGTTGCGCTGTTCCCTCTGTTGTTTCTGGGGTGTTCCGCCGCGGCTGCCGGTACCGACTTGTGGTCGCCACCGGCACTGCCCGAACCGTCCGGCGAGGAACCCGACGGACGGGAGATCATCCGGCATGCCCTGGAATTCATGGAAACCAAGCCGACGTTGGCTTTCGAGGCCCTCGTCACTTACGAAGCCGTGCAGGACAATGGCCAGAAGCTTCAGTTCGACATGCTGCAACGGGTGGCGAGGCGGATGCCCGACAAGCTCTTCTGGACGATCCTCTTCGATGACGCATCCCACGAGATGGCCTGGTGCAGCCAGGGTGAGTTCATTCTCCTGGAGCAACCGGCCAACATCTGGAGCCGGATCGAGGTTCCTGCCGCCATTCCTGAGGCTGTTCAGGAGGTCTCCACCCGGTACGAGATCGACGTGCCGTTCGTGGACATCCTGTCGGGCGATGTGGCCGAACTCTGGCTGGGTGAAGAAGTGGAATCCGTCGAGTTCGTGGACGCAGCCTGGATCGGTGGTCACTGGACTGACCATGTTGCCGTCCGCAAGTCCTCCGGCATCGATGTCGAGTTGTGGTTCCGCCAGGGTGACGAGCCGTTCCCCATGAAGATCGCGCTGGTCGTCACGAATGAGCCGCGGATGCCGGGTTATACGGCCCGTTTCAAGAAGTGGTCCGATACGTTGCCGGAAAACGCCATTCCGGAGTTCACTCCGCCAGCCGATTCCGAACGGATCAAGTTGATTCCGGTCACCGTAGACTGACCCCGAGGAGCCCGAGATGGAACGTCGCAATTTCTTGTCGGTCGCATTCCTGGCGTGCACCGGAATGCTCTCAATGGTTCGGGACGCCCTCGGCCAGCGCGGGGGGGGCGGCTCGCGAGGGGGCTCGCGAGGGGGCTCGAAGAGCAACCGTTCGAGTTCGTCGCGCTCCGGGTCCTCGAGGAACAATAGTTCCAGGAACAAGAGTTCCGGGAACAAGGCCAAGAAATCCGGGCGCAGCGCCAGCGGCCGTCGGACCGTCAACCGCCACAACAAGCGCGCCAGGCACCATGGCGGGCGCCATCGCCGGCGCCGTGTGACGCGTTCGCGACGCTACCGCAGCGGCCGCTGGCGGCACCACCGCTACTGGCGGCACCGGAGCCATTATCGCAGTGCCTGGGTCGGCGTGGTCTTCATCACCTTGGTGGTCTTCGCGTCCCTCTCCTCGTCGCCCACGACGTACACGTACAGTTCCGTCACCTACTACTACTACAATCCGTGGTATCGGAAGGTCGAGCACGAGGGCGAAGAAGGCTGCGTCCTTTGCGGCGCCCCGATCGGGCACCGCAGTGACAGCCTGACCGACGGAGCCGAGAAGGTGGACGTCGACGGCAAGACCTACTACTACGCCGACTGGTCGTTCTGGGAGGCCACCTCGGATGGTGGCTATGTGGTCGTCGAGGCGCCGGTCGGTGCCGAGGTCAGCACCTTGCCGGAAGAGGCCCTGAAGAACACCGAAGGTGACGTCGTCGTGTACCAGTTCGACGACCTCTTCTTCACCGAGGACAAGAACAGTTCGGGTAAGAAGATCTACCGTGTCGAACCACAGCCCGCCGAAGAGGAGATCTCCTCGATTCCTGCAGGATCCGTTTCCTTCGTGGCCGACGGCGAGACCTTCCACTACGTCGACTACAGCTTCTACGTCGCCTTCGAGGAGGGTGGCAAGAGCGGCTATGTGACCGGCGAACCAGATATCGGCGCCCAGGTCGACGAGCTGCCCGCAGGCACCACCGAGATCGAGCATGAAGGCCAGGAGTACCATCAGTTCGATTCGGTGTTCTTCGAAGAGGTCGAAGCCGAGGATGGCACTGTCTTCTACGTCGTCGTGGGCACTCCCGGCGAAGAAGACGTGGAACTCGAGGATTAGCGCAGGCAGCGGTCTTCACGAGCTGCGTCGACCTGACCCCTGGAATGGGTTCGAGTCCGGGATCAAGGGGAAACCCGACGAAAGATTTGAGAACCTGCGGCCCGAGAGTCTCGAGGCGGTCGAAAACTTCGTCTCCTGGCAAGCGGGCAAGGAGATGGGATAGGCGCGGACGAACGAGAGCGCCGGCTTGTCGCCGGCGCTCAGCGACACGCTCCAGCCTATTTCACCAGGTCGGTCCCGGGGAAAAAGTGCAACCACACGGCCCACATGGGCCCCATGTAGACGAAGGCACGGTCGAGCCGACCGTGCTCCGCGGTGAGGCCATGGTAGTCCACCGAGGTCACTTCGATCTCCCGTCCGTCGACCACGCGCTCGAAGGCCACGATCACGTCGTGCTCGGGCAGGTGGGCCAGCACCAGTCGCTTCTCGCCCACGCGTGTGGGGATCAGCATGGTCAGCCCAAAGATCTTCAGCGTGGCCATATCGTGTCCATTCGCGACCATTCACGGGCCCTCTCTCGACCGAGAGAGGGCCCGCCGGTGAACGCCGAACGAGGTCAGTCCATCATGGCCGCGTTCTGCTTGAACAGGAAAGCCTCCACGGCCGCCTTGGTCTCGGGCCGCAGGTTCTCGATGCCCTCGTAGGGGATACCCCGCGCCGGCGGTTCGTCGGGATAGCGCTGCATGCGCATCTTGTGCCTCTGGATGATCCGCACGAACTCCTGACCGCCCCAGGCGCCCACCTCCGTGGCGACGGGGTGCTCCTCGCGAGTGTCGCGGAAGAGGTCGTAGAAGTCGGCGACGATGGGGTTCTCGCCCGCGCCCGGGACGTCGAGCTTGTACTGCTCCTTGACGACCGCCTTCATGGAGTTGCCGGAGTAGATGAAGACGTGATCGCGCCGGCCGTGGGTCTCGCCCACCAGCATGAGCGCCGTCTGGTCCACGCCGTCGATCACGCGGTCGGTGGGGATGCCGTCGGTGGCGCCGCCGAAGCGCGCCAGGCTCGTGAAGAGATCCGCGACATGGACGATGTCCATGACGATGGAGTCTTCCTCGATCATCCCGGTCCAGCGTGCGAAGGCATCGACGCGGACGCCGCCCTCGGTGGAGTAGCCCTTGCCGCCACGGTAGATCATGGGCGTGAAGCCGCTTCCCGGCGCGTACTTGGTGAAGTGACCGTTGTCACCCATGATCACGATGATGGTCTCCTCGGCGATGCCGAGATTGTCGACCTCGGTGAGGATTTCGCCGATATAGCCGTCGAGCTGCTTCATGCTCTCGACGTAGGTGCCGCCGTTCGGGGTGGTGAACTCGTCGACGGTCGTGCGCGGGTTGGAGAGCGGGATCGTCGGCCAGTACTGCAGGAAGAAGGGCTCGTCCTTGCCGGCGAGGTCGCGGAGATGCTCCATGGTCTGCTGCTGGAAGCGCGCGTTCATCTCGTTGTACTTCTTCTGATTCCAGCGTTCGCCCTCCTTCATGTGCACCTCACGCACGGTCTCGCCGCGATTGCCTTCGACCACGGTGACCATGTGAGAGGCGTCGGGACGGAACCACTCGTCGAGGGTAAACTTGTCGTCGTAATTGTTCTTGCCGATGCCGTAGGAGACCTCTTCGTCGGCCGCGTCGTCGTTGAAGATGGTCAGCTGGCCCTGCTGGTGGATGGGGAAGCTGGCGAAGTCGAAGCCCTGGTGGTTGGGCCAGGACTCCATGATGTCGCCGATGTGCCACTTGCCGATGTGGACGGTGTTGTAGCCCACGTCGGAGAGCACCTCGGCCAGGGTCACTTCCTTGTCGGCGAGGCCGAAGCCGGCGATGTCCACCGCGGTGTCGCCCATGCCGTTGCGATGCGGCTGGCGGCCGGTCATGAATGCCACACGGGTGGGCGTGCACGAGGGCTCGGTGTACATGCGGGCCAAGCGCATGCTCTGGTCGGAGAACTTGTTGATGTTCGGGGTCTTGTAGCCGCGGATGGCGTTCAGCTCGGGAATTCCCAGATCGCCGAAGCCGATATCGTCGACCAGGATGTAGAGCACGTTGGGCGGCTTGCCGCCGTTGCGGGCGCGGAACTCGGCCAGCTTGGCGTCGACGGTGGCGTCGTCAGCGGCCCACTGCTCTCCGTGCTGGGCCTCGAGGATGTAGTACTCCGTGTCCTGGACGATGTCGGCCGCGAGAACCACTCCGGTGGTCGCGAGCAGGAGGACGATGGTCAGAAGGCTAGTCTTCATGGCTTGATCTCCGTTTGGTCTGGAGCCGGCAATTGTCAAATGAATCATTCGCGCACGGTGAGCGGCGACGCCTGGGCGTCCACGGCGTTGTTCCCCAGCCAGAGATAGGTGTAATTGATACCAATCCGCCAGTGCTGATTGAGATCGTGCTCCGCTCCAGCCGAGACACGGTTCTGCCCTTCGGCGAGCTCCCCTCCGCCACGCCTGCGCGACGGCCGGACAGACGATCTTCGAATATTTGATGCGCTCGCCAGGATCAATGATTTACCTACCCTGTCTCTGACGCTGCCATCGTCCCTCCGTACGAAAGGTATCAAGACAATGAAGATCGTCCGCAGTATCGTACTCGCGACATTGGCCGTCGCGGCCCTTGCCATTTCCGCCATCGCCGACGAGGCCCCCTTCGACGACGTCCTCGCCGAACTCACCGAACAACTCGACCTCTCCGAGGAGCAGCAGGCCGCCGTCGGGCAGCACCTGACGCAATTCGGCACCGAACTGGAAGCCGCCACCGCAGAGGCCGACAAGGAGGAGCCCGACTCCCAGAAGATGATCGGCGACGTGAAGAAGGCCCGCGACGGTTTCCAGGGGAACATGAAGAAGACCCTGGACGAGGAGCAATACGCCAAGTTCGAGGCGGGCGTCGACGCCACCATCCAGGGTATGTTCAACGACCTCGCCGCCATCCAGCTCATGGAGCTGCAGCCGGCCCTCGACCTCACGGACGACCAGATGGTCGCCCTCGAACCCATTGTCGGTACGGGCCTGCGCGGCATGTTGAGCCTGGTCTTCGAGAATGCGGACAAGACGCTGCGGGCACCCAAGAAGATCAGCCTCGGCCGGAGCCTCAAGAAGATCCAGTCGGACATGCAGAAGGGGATCGCGGGAGTGCTCACCGAGGAGCAGATGGCCAAGTACGAGGCCATGAAGGAGCAGGAGGGCTAGGTCGAGCCGCTCAGCAACGCGCCACCAAGAACAGACGCCGGAAGGGATAGAGCGTGTGGCCTGCCTCGTCCATGGGGTAGGCCGCGCGTAGCTTCTCGCGGTAAGCCGCCAAGAACTCGTCGCGCGCCTCGTCCGACAGCGCCGATAACACCGGCCGCAACCCCGATCCCGACACCCACTCCACCACCGCATCCTCGCCTTCGAGCACCTGCAGGTATTCAGTCTCCCAGATGTCCACCTTGCGCACCAGGCCGACGAGGAGCCCGTGGTAGGTGTCCGGAGACCCGACGGGATCGTGTGCCAGCCGACGCCGCAGTTCCTCCGGCGTGTCGAACTCGTTCAGCAGCTCGCGCATGATCCGATGCGACGGCAGGCCCCAGCTCCGCGGCATCTGCACCGCCAGGCAACCGCCGTCGGCCAGGCCGGCGACCAGGCGCGGCAGGAGCACGTGGTGGTCCTCCAGCCAGTGCAGCGCGGCGTTGCTGAAGATCAGGTCCGGCGGTACGGCCGGCGTCCAGTCGGCGACGTGGGCCTCGACCCAGGCGACGGTGCTCGCAGTGGTCCGGGCTCGGTCCAGCATCTCGCGGGAATGGTCGACGCCCGTCACCCGCGCCGCCGGCCAGCGCTCGGCGAGCAACCGGGTCACGTTGCCGGCGCCACACCCCAGATCGACGATGTGCTCGGGAGCGTCGAGTCGAATGCGCTGCAGCAACTCCACGGCCGGCCGCAGGCGCTGGTCGGAGAACTGCAGGTACCGTTGCGGGTCCCAGTGGCTCGGCACGGGTCCTCCTCGGCGGCGTCGCGGCTAGGCCGACTTCCGGGCGATGAACTCCACGGGAGCGACGCGGCCACGGATCAGGTTCTCGACCATGTGGCGGATCTTGGCGGGGGCGTCGTCGCCCATGTGCACGTGAATACCCAGGGGCGGCGGTCCGCCCGCGGTCGCCATCTTCCGGTTCGCCTCGGAGAAGAAATCCACCGCGAACGCGTGGCGATTCCGATTGGCGATGATCTCGAAACCGGCTGCCTCCAGCGCCTCGCGGTACTCGTCGCTGGTGGCCAGTGCATCGGTGGCTGCGTCGCCGGCCCAGGGCACCGGGTAGACCAGTTCCTCGTCGCTCGTGCGCATGATGTCGTAGATCCCGAAGCGGCCGCCCGGCTTGAGGACCTGCGCGACCTGCGCGCAGAGTTCACCCTTGTCGGGAATGTTCATGCCCACGTGAAGCATGGTGGCCGCATCGAAGGTCGCCGCCGGAAACGGCATGGCCAGCGCGCTGCCCTGGTGCAGTTCGACCCGGTCGGCGAGGTCGACCCAGTCGCAGAGCACGCGACCGGTATCGACGAACTCGGGGGTGAGATCGACCCCCGTGACCCGGCATCCGTAGCGACTGGCCACGAACCGCGCGGTGCCGCCCAGGCCGCAACCCACGTCGAGCGAATGTTCGGTGGCCGCGAGATCGAGCTGGTCGACGAAATCCTCCGACGCCCGACGCCCTCCGATGTGGAACTCGTCCACGGCGCCCAGATCGTCGACGGTGACCGTTGCCGGCGTCTTGCCGAGGGTCTCCAGGCCGTCGCGAATGGCGTCGAGCAGGCGGCCATGGCCGTAGTGATCGGCAACGAGATTGTTTGCGGACATCGTTGTTGACCCTCCGGAAAGTGGCGAGCCGGATGTCCCGGCGGACATCACGGAATATTCCATCCAAGATAGGCGACGCCACGTGGATTCCCCACCGGGCGCATCCATTCGACCTCCGTTATCGTATGAGACCGACTGATTGCCACCGCTGTCCCAGACACATCCCCCAGGAGCACCGTGGAACGAGGCCAGAAGCTCAACCACTACGAGATCGGCGAGAAGCTCGGCCAGGGCGGCATGGGCGAGGTCTACCGCGCCCGCGACACCAAGCTGGACCGCGAGGTAGCCCTCAAGGTGCTGCCCGAGTCCCTCACCGCCGACGCCGACCGCCACGCCCGCTTCCACCGCGAGGCGCAACTCCTGGCCGCCTTCGCCCATCCCCACGTGGCGTCCATCTTCAGTCTTGACGAGGACGGCGACCGCCACTTCCTGGTCCTGGAGCTCGTGGAGGGCGAAGACCTCTCCGAACGCATCCGCCGCGGCCCGCTGCCGGTGACCGAGACGCTGGATATCGCCCGCCAGATCGCCGACGCCCTGGAGTCCGCCCACGAGAAGAACATCGTCCACCGCGACCTCAAGCCGGCCAATGTCAAGATCACCCCGGACGGCCAGGTGAAGGTGCTCGACTTCGGTCTGGCCAAATGCCGCGAGGAAGAAGCCGACGACGAGGGCCGCGGCGACCTCAGCCAGTCGCCCACCATCGGTCCCGACATGACCCGGCAGGGCATGATCCTCGGCACGGCGGCCTACATGAGCCCCGAGCAGGCGCGCGGCCGGGTGGTCGACAAGCGCACCGACATCTGGGCCTTCGGCTGCGTGCTCTACGAGATGTTGACGGGCAAGGCGGCGTTCCGGGGCGAGTCGGTGTCCGACACCCTGGCCGCCGTGCTACGCAACGAGCCCGACCCCGACCTGCTGCCGCGCGATCTGCCGGTGGCCGTGCGCCGGCTGCTTCGCCGCTGCCTGCGCAAGGACACGAAGCAGCGCCTGCACGACATCGCCGACGCGCGCATCGCCATCGAGGACGTCCTGATGGAGAACGATCCGTCGGGGATCTCGGATCTGAGTGCCTTCGGCGCGTCGCTCGATTCCTCCCCGACGGCGGGGATGCCAGCCGCGGCGGCTTCAGTCGCCGGACGCCGACGCTGGCCGTGGCTGCTGGCAGCGGCGGGCTGGCTGGCGGCGGTCGCCCTGGCTGTCGGCCTCTGGCCGCAGGGAATCGAATCGCACTCGCCCGTCCGCCTGGACACGCTCTCGTTCTCCGGTCGCGACTGGGCACCAGACGCGTCGCCCGACGGGAACATGATCGTCTTCGTTTCCGACCGCGACGGCCGTTCCCGCATCTGGCTCAAGCAGCTCGCCGGTGGTAGCGAAGCACCCCTCACCGACGGACCCGACGATCTGCCGCGCTTCTCGCCCGACGGCTCGCAGGTGCTCTTCGTGCGCGACGAGAGCGGCATCCGCAATCTCTACCGCGTGCCTGTCCTCGGCGGTCGGCCGCGACGGTTGATCGCGAACGTGATGGAGGCCGACTGGTCACCCGACGGATCCCAGGTGGGCTTCGTGCGCATGCTCACCGAGAACGGCGACAACCTGTTCACCGTGAGCGTGGCCGAGGTGCAGTCGGGCCAGGAACGTCAGCTCACGAAGATCTACAACCGCATCACCTACGGCGTACGCTGGTCGCCCGACGGCGCGTCGCTGGCCATGTGCCTCTCGTCGCTCACGGGCAACGTGGCCGAGGCCAGCACCATCATCCTGGTGGACATCGCCAGCGGCGAGCAACGGCGCCTGGCGATCACCGATTGGTGGGGTCCGTACACCGCGCCGGACTGGTCACCCGACGGCCGGTCGCTGGTGGTGGGCCAGGCGGCAGACGTGCTGGCCCACGTGGCCGACTCCCCCAGCCAGATCATGGAGCACGACCTCGACAGCGGCGAGACGCGGCCGCTGTTCTGGCTGCCGGTGCGTTTGCCGCGCAGCGGCTGGGGATTCACCTCCCTGGCGGTGCTCGACGCCGACCGGATCGTCCTGGACGAGGAAGTGGGACACGCCGAACTGCACGAGTACGAACTGGTGGACGGCGTGGCCGGGCCAACCCCCACGGTCCTGACCCGCAGCCTCGGCCGCGACCGCCAGCCGGCCTACTCTCCCGACGGATCGCAGGTGGTCTTCTCGTCCAACCGCGGCGGCAACGTGGATCTCTGGCTGGTGGACCGCACCAGCGGCGGCGTCCGCCAGCTCACCGACGATCCCGGCGACGACTGGGATCCCGCCTTCAGCCCGGACGGCACACAGATCCTCTGGAGCAGCAACCGCGGCGGCGTGCTCGAGGTCTGGCTCGCCAACGCCGACGGTAGCGCCGCCCGGCAGGTGTCCAATGACGGGGTCGACGCCGAGAATCCCACCATGACGGCGGACGGCCGGTGGATCGTCTACTCCAGCAACAACGACGCGCGGCGCGGCATCTGGAAGGTACGGCCGGACGGCAGCGAGCCCGCCCGCCTGGTGGAGGCCGCGAGCCTGTTGCCCGAGATCTCGCCCGACGGCAAGTATGCGTTGTACGTGGTCTTCCACAGCCTCAACTACCAGATCCGCGTGGTGGAGATCGAGTCGGGCGAGATCGTGCCGTTCATCATCGACATCTCCACGGTGGAGCGGCACCAGACCGTGACCTTCGGGCGCGCCCGCTGGGACGCCGACGGCGGCGCCATCCTGTTCGTGAGCCAGAACGACGTCGGCCACATCGGCGTGCACGTGCAGGATTTCGTACCCGGCGCCGACACGATCGGCACCCGGCGTGAGCTGGTGGGGTTCGTCAACGACAGCGCCATCGAGTCGCTGGGGCTATCGCCCGACGGGCGCTTCCTCACGGTGTCGGCGGCCTTCCAGCGGCTGTCGTTGAAGCAGGCCAGCAGCGTGGGTCTGCACGCCTGGCCCGGACGCTGATCAGGGTCCGGGCGCCGAGCGATTCAGGTCCCGCACCACATCGACCAGGTCGCCCGTCCGGTAGAAATCCACCGCGATGACGTTGGGAACCTTCCCCCGCTGCTGTCGGCACTGCTCCACCCGCGCTTCGAGCACCTCGCGGGCGTTGATCACCTGCGCGTTGCTGGGCAGGTTCGCCGGCGGCGTGGTGATCCAGTGGTTCATGAGCAGGAGCGACCCCGCGGTGCCGCCGCGATTGGGTTCGTTGCTCAACGCGTCGGTCGATTCGAAATGGTAGGGCGTCTCCTGGAAGACATTCCAGGCCGGGTGGTACCAGGGCACGCCCTCGCTGTCGTTCTCCGCCAGCACGAGCACGCGTCCGCCGCTGTCGGCCATCTCCCCCAGGGTCGGCCAGGGCGCGGTCACCGGGCCGCGATAAACCAGGTCCACGAGGCGGCTCTCGGTGAAGGCGGCAGCCACCTCGGCGGCCGGCACGGCGTCCTCGATGATGATGATCACGACCTCGCGGGGATGCAGGATCAGGAACTCGCGGAACTCCCTCAAGACGGGCACCAGGCGGATGGCGCCCAGCTCGCAGAGCCCGTGGCAGAGGTAGAGTTCGCGATCCCGCGGGTCGCCTCCCAGGAGCCGGCCGCGAATGCGCAGCGCCGCCTCGAAACCCTCGGCGCCCAGGGCGGGTTCGAGCTTCTCGCGAACCAGTTCGGCCTCGTCGAAATCGGTCTTCACGGCGCCGCCGACGGGGATGCCGGGCAGCACGTCCAGCATGAACGCACGGATGCCGTCGTCCAGTTGCCGCCGCACGCCGAGCTGCTGGTTCGGGAACATCCAGCCGGGCACGTCGGCGGCGGCCATGGAGTTGTGGGTGCCGGGAAAGACGACCTCGTCGAGCCGACGGTCGCAGAGTTCGTCGAGACCGTTGCAACCGCTGACCGGCAGCCTGACTCCATCGGGCAGCGGCGCGCGCGCCAGCAGGGCAGCCACGCCGAAGATCGCCACAGCCCCCACGGCCGCGATCAACAGCCGTCCTCCTCGCCGGCGCCCTGGGGCATCGGCTTCCAGCTCCTCCATCTTGCGGGCCAGCTTCGCCGCCGGGTCCACGGCCAGCCGGCAAAGCTCGCGCAGACCGATGAAGGTCAGCACGCCGCCGGTGACGATCACCAGGATCCGGGCTGCCATCAGCGGGTGCTGGATGGTCAGCCAACCCGCCGTCGCCATGGCGAGACCGCGGGCCAGGCGGAGCCACCGGTTGCCGGTGGGCGCCACCAAGACGGTATGCAGACGGTTGCGGATGGCCGCCAAGTGCATGACCTCGAGAAAGGCGGTGCCCGCCGCGGCCAGCAAGAGGCCGATCCCGCCGAGCAGGAGGACGCGAGGCCACAGCCCACCCGCGAAGGTGGACCAGACCCCGGCGATCGCCCGGCCCAGCGCCGGATCCTCCACCAGACGCTCCGGCAGCATTTCCCCGACCTCGAGAATCGCCAGCACGAGCAAGGTCACGACGATGAGGGCGACCCCCGCGCGCAGCAGCGCCGCGTCGTGCCGGTTCGCCGCCAGCACACTCGCCGCCAGCAGTACCATGCCCAGCCAGAACAGGATCCGCGGCCGCACGTCGAAGCGCTGGTCGAGGCGAACGAACGAGGCCGACAGCTGCATGAGCCGACTGCCTTCCAGCTCGCCGATCACCGCCACGGCGCCGTCGGGAATGCGGGCCGCCAGGTCCGGTCGGGTGGCGAGGCTCTGGCGGAGGATGACCCCAAAATCGGTGACCGAGAGCAGCACCTCGCGACCGCCGCTGGTGGTCAACAGCTGGTGGCTCCGGCGCGCGCTAGCGCGTACGACAGCCTGGAACGGCGGCGAGGCCACCACGGCCTCGGCGGTGACCTCGATGAGCGGTCGCACGGTGATCAGGTCCGCGGATTCGGCGATCACGGCATCGGTGATCTTGCCCGCCACATAGGACGCCACCCGCGGATCGGACAGGCTGGCAGCGACGTGGTCGGCGAAGAAGTCGGCCTGGAAGACTGCGCGGTTGCCGAGAGCGAACAGGCCTCCCACGAAGGAGAGCAGCACGCCGACCGTGCCAAGCACCGCGGCGGTCAGCGAGCGCCCGCAACGGTGTCCGGGAAGCGTCATGGTCATGATGGGAGTCCCGGCATCGCGTTGCTCCGGTGCTGCGGTGGCCGACGAGATCGCTCTCGTGACAGCATCTCACCACCGGCCGTGGAGTGCAACGATCGTCAGGCGGGGAACTGCGGCAACCGGGTCAGGCGCTCGGCCTGCGCGAGGTGCCGTGGCTCGTGGTACACGTTCAGCAGGATGGCCTGGGCCGCAGTCAGCTTGAGGAATCGCGACACCGGCGTGGCCAGCGTGATCCGTCCGAGAGCGAGACCATCGGCCCGGCGCAGCAGCGTGTGCCAGTGCAGCTGGACCTGTCGGAACCGGTCGCAGACCGCCGCGAAATCCATGGTCCCCTGCTGCGGCCGGAATGCGCGGGGCGCACCTACCGCCTTGAACTTGGCGCGCTCGGGATCCAGGGTCCCCAGCAGCAGTCGACCCACCCAGGTGCCGCGGCCGTAGGGTTGCTCGCCCGCGAGCCCGCGCTCGTGGCCTCTCTCGATGGCCGGATCGAGGTGGACGAAGTACGTCTCCGACGTGGTCGCGAGGTGGTCGATACAGGCGGCGACCGACCACGTCTTCTCGTCGGGCGACCAGTTGGCGCGATCCTCGTCGAGGGAAGCGACGAGGGATTCGAACTGTTCGGTGGCCGCGGTGAAGGTGCGGTCGGCATCGGCGAGAAACGGGAAGCGCGGCGAGTCCATGATGGTCAACCTTCGTCGTCGAGGGACGCCAAGCGGGCCACGGCTTCCTCGAGGCTGCCGCAGATGGCGAAGGCGCGGTCCATCTTGAAGTGGCGCACCACGTCGGCCACGTCGCGGTCGCTGGCCAGGACCACGATCTGCGCACCGGCCGCGAGCACCGACCAGACGAAACTGGTGATCCGGCTCACGGCGTCGGCATCGGGAACGGCGAGACGGTCGAGGCTCACGACGACCTGCTCGGCGCCGTCCTCCACCAGCGTGGCGACCTGCTCGGCGGCGTCGGCGTCGGCGCCGGTCCCGGGAGCGGGCAACGGCACGCGCTCGACGCCGACCTGATCGGTCTTGTTTTGCAGCGCGAAGAATGCGGCGCGTCCGTCCGCCAGCGGCGTCTCCAGTTCCACCAGGATCATTGTCATCGCGAGCCTAGTTCTCCGTCAGGCAGTGCTCGTCGTACTCGACCTCGAAGCGCAGCTTGTGCTTGGCCTCTTCCTGCGCCAGCACCAGGAACAGCTCGCGCAGGTCGTCGCGCTCGCAGCGCGCGGCCAGGTCGGTGTACATGCGGAAGGCCTGCTTCTCCTGCTTCATGGCGAAGATCAGGATCTCCTCGTAGGTGGGCGTTTCGGACAGCTCGACATCGTTGACGTAGTCGGCGATCTTCAAATCCTGCACGGCCTTGGCCGAGCCCGCGAACTTCTTGCCGGCCTTCACCGCTTCCAGCTTGGACTTGTGGCCACGTTCCTCGGCCGCGAAGCTCAGGAAGACCTTCGTCGCCACTTCGGTCCCCGCCTTCTCGGCGATCTGCGTGTAGAGGTCCACAGCTGCCTGCTCCATGCCGATGGCGTAGTCGAGGATCTCGTCGACCGTGCTGAAATCGCTCATGTTCCTGCTCCATGTTCCGGATGAAGGGCCTGCTGGCGCGCCCAGCGCCGTCCGCGACCAAAAGTAGGCGATCGGCGACGCAAGTGCAATCGGGCCCGGCGAATTCGCCATACCCCTTTCAATGCCCCCCTCCAGTTCGGTATCATTAAGACGCTGTCCCCCAGTCCCTCTGTCCCGGAGTGCCACCATGCTGTCCCGCCGGCTCCTGCTCGCCCTGCTGTGCCTCATTGCCATGCCCGCCCTCGCTGCCCCCACGCAGCGCCCCCTCGACCCCGATCGGCCCGACGCCGCCGCCACGACGGCCACGATGGTTCGCGCCGACGAATCCGGGATCGAGCTGCGTCTGGAGCTGGGTCAGGTGGAGGCCGAGACGATTTCCCTGGCCGGGCGCCAGTGGACCGCGCTGGACCTGGTCGACGGGTCCCACGAGGGCGAGCCCGGCCAGCCGGCGCTGCCGGTGTGGACCACCCTGATCGTGGTGCCCGACGGCGCCTCGCTCCAGGCCACGGCCACGGCCGGCCGCAAGCACGCGCTGACGGGCCTGGACCTCCAGCCCTGGCAACCGCTGAGCGACGGCGATGCGGCTGCGCCCGTGGTGGACGCCGCCTGGTATGCGGCCGGCGGCCGCTGCGAGCGCGAGCTGGTCTCGGTGGGCGAACCCGCGCGCATGGGCGGGGTCACCGTGGCGCCGGTGATGGTGCGCCCGGTGAGCTACGACGCCGCCACGCGCACGGCCACCGTGGCCGAAACCGTCAACGTGCAGCTCACCTGGAGCGACGGCCGCACGGCCGACCCGGGCCGGGTCTCGCCGGCCATGCAACGCCTCCTCGCCGACGCCGCGCTGAACTGGCCCGAGACCCCCATGCTCGTCGATGGCGGCGGCGGCGTCCACGGCACCTGGGTCGCCATCATCCCGGCGATCAGTTCGGTGCGCGAAGCCCTGACGCCCCTGGTCGACTGGCGCCAGCGGCAGGGCTACAAGGTAATCGTTGCCGATCTCAACGAGACCGGTCCCACCCCCGAGCTGATCCTCGCCTACCTGCAGAACCTCTACGACACCCTCGAGGCACCGTTGGAGTTCGTCACCCTCGTGGGCGACGGCAACGGTTCGCTCGCCGTGCCCACCTGGCGCGAGGGCCGGTCGGGATACCAGGGCGAGGGCGACCACTACTACACCCTGCTCGACGGCGCCGACCAGCTGCCCGACATCCACGCCGGTCGCCTCAGCTGCCGCAACATCTCGGAGCTCAACGGCATCGTGGCCAAGATCGTGGCCTACGAGACCGACCCTCCGCGCGCCAGCACCGACTGGTTCGAGCGCGGCCTGGTGGTCGGCGATCCCGAGGACAGCGGCATGTCCACGGTCTTCTGCGCCCGCTGGCTGGCCGACCAGCTCTACGCCGTGGATTACGAGCGGGTCTACACCATCTTCAGCGGCAACTTCCTCGACCAGATGATCGCGGAGATCGACGCCGGTCGCAGCGTGTTCGGCTACCGCGGTTTCTATGGCATGAGCGGCTTCAATTCCGGCCACGCCTCGATCCTCTCCAACGGCGGCATGCTGCCCTTCTCCATCTTTCCCACCTGCGACACGGGCAGCTTCCTCGTGGATACCAACTGCCGCAGCGAGGCACTGCTGCGCGCCCCGAACGGCGGCTCCATCGGCGCCGTGGGCACAGCCACCTCGGGCACCCACACCCGCTATAACAACTGCTTCTTCTACGGGGTATTCGAGGGCCTCCTGCACGGCACCGACCACCGGCAGGGCGCGGCCATGACCCGCTCGCGCCTGGAGCTCTTCCGCAACTACGGCGTCAACGAGCCGAACGTCGTGGAGATCTGGTCCACCTGGAACAGTCTCATGGGCGACCCGGCCACCGACATCTGGTTGGGCGTGCCGAGCGAACTCGAAGTCAGCTACCCGAGCGCCGTGCCCCTGGGCGCCGGGTCCGTGCCGGTCACCGTCATGGCCGGCGGCGTGCCCGTCGTCGGCGCCCACGTGGCCGCCGTGGCCAACGACGGCTGGCGCAGCACCCTGATCACCGACGACGCGGGCCAGGTGCTGCTCCCCATGGAAGGCGTCACCGCGAGCCAGCTCCATCTGACCGTCTCCGGCCACGGCCTGATTCCCTACCGCGGCTTCCTGACGGTGGCCGACCAGGATCACTGGGTGGCGCTCGACGCCTTCGAGCTCGACGGCGACGGCGTAGCGGTCCCGGCCGAGAACCTGGGCCTGACGCTCACCCTGCGCAACCTGGGCCAGCAGACCGCCGACCAGGTCACCGCCACGGTCACCAGCCGCAGCGCCTGGCTCACGGTGACGGCCGGGTCGGTGGACTTCGGAACCATCGTGTCCGGCGCCACGGCCACCGGCGCCGTGCCCGCACAAGTCGTCGTGGCGCCCAACGCGCCCGACGGCGCGGTCTGCCAGCTGGGCGTCGTGGTCTCGAGTGCGACCGGCACCTGGGAGTCGCAGCTCGTGCTCACCGTGGCGGGCAGCGACCTCGCCCCCGCCGACCCCATCTACTCGGCCGGCGCGGCCGGACCGGGCGTAAGCACCGAAATTATCGTGGCCGTGAGCAACGACGGCAGCCTGCCCATGGGCGCGTCCCAGGCCTGGCTGCGCACCCGCAGCCTCTGGGTCACCCTCACCGATTCCACCGGCAGCTACGGCGCGATCCCCGTGGGCGGACAGGCCGACAACGCCGGCGACACCTTCGCCGTCACCTTCGCCGCCGACATGGTCGACGGGTCCTCGGTGCCGCTGACCCTGGTGCTCGAGGACGCGGACGGAATGCGCAGGCGCATGGACTTTTCCGTACCGGTGGGCACGCGCACCGCGGTCGACCCCACCGGCCCCGACGCCTACGGCTACTATGCCTTCGACGACGGTGACGTCGGTTACGCCGAGACCCGCGCCTTCGACTGGGTGGAGATCGACCCCGATCGTGGCGGCCCGGGCACGCTCGTGGGCCTCAGCGACTTTTCCTACGAGCAGGACGACGTGGAACTGGTCGACCTACCCTTCCCGTTCCGCTACTACGGCCAGGAGTTTGCGACCCTGACCGTCTGCTCCAACGGCTGGGTATCGTTCGACGAGGAGGCCATTCCCTTCTGGCGCAACTGGAACGTCCCCGCGGCCGGCAGCCCCGACGCCATGATCGCCGTGTTCTGGGACGACCTGCGCCTGGTGGCCAGCGGAAAGGTCTACCACTGGTACGACGCCGCCGAGAATCGCTACATCGTGCAGTGGAGCCGCATGCCCAACCTGCTCGAAGGCGTGCAGACGTGTCAGCTCATCCTGCTCGACCCGGCCCACTACCCCACGCTCAGCCTCGACGGCATCATCGTCTGCCAGTACCTGGACGTGGACAACAACGACCACGAGCGCAACTACGCCACCCTGGGCATCCAGAGCCCCGGCGGCACCGACGGCGTCTGCTATTCGTACTACGCCACCGAGCCGCCTGGCGGTGTGGCGCCTCACGGCGGCATGGCCATCACCTACGTTCCCAAGGGCCGCCGCGAGCCCATCACCTGCGAGGTCTCGCCGGGCGTTCTCGAGGTCACCCTGCCCGTGGGCGGTCAGCAGGACCACACACTGTACGTGGCCAACGACGGCGAACTGGGAACGCCGCTGATGTACGAGATCGTCCAGGTCGACCCGGTCGTGGGTCAGCCCGGCGCCAAGGACATGACCGGTTGCACCGTGTCGGTGGACCAGACCGGCTTCCTGCCCGGCGAACCCCTCGACATCCAGGTGACCCTCTACAACGGCAGCCCCGACAACGAATGGATCGAGGCCTTCCTCATCGAGCTGCCCGAGGGCGTGAACCTGATCGGCGGCACCGACCTCTTCGACGGCACCCACTCCCTGTTCTGGCAGGACGGCGCCGGCGACGGCGCCGACGCGCACTGGGTCGGCCAGGGCGCCGACATGATCAACCAGTACCAGACCGCCGTGGGCACCTTCACCATCCAGGTCGACTACGGCATGGGCGACCTCGATTTGCCGTGGACCATGAATGGCGACGTCTACGGCGCGCCTCCCCACGACCTCACCGGCACCATCCACCTCAGCGCCGACGGCAACCTGCTGAACATCCTGTCCCCCGACGGCGGCGAGTTCTGGTCGCTGGGCGAAGAGCGGCAGGTGACCTGGGAGAACTCCCCCGACGTCACCGATCTCTCCGTGGAACTCTCGCGCGACGACGGCGCGACCTGGGACGTGATCGCCGCCTCGGTGCCGAGCGCCGACGGCTTCGTTTCCTGGATCGTCACCGAGCCGGTGAGCGGCCAGTGCCTCGTGCGGGTCACCTCCCTCGACAACGCGCTGGTGACCGACGCGAGCACCGCTCCGTTCACCATCCAGAACGACCTGAGCTGGCTCGCCCTCGACGCCATGGCTGGCGAGGTGATCGCCGGCAACACCGCCCAGCACGCGCTGCACTTCGACGCCACCGGCCTGGTCGAGGGTTCGTACTATCAGATCCTGAGGGTGGATCACAACGCCGGGCCGCCGATCATCGTTCCGGTGACCCTGATCGTGGACGGCACCTCCGGCACGGACCAGGTGCCGCTGGCCACCACCCTGGCCCAGAATCACCCCAACCCGTTCAACCCGAGCACCCGCATCGAATTCGCCCTGGCCCGCGGCACCCGCGTCGACCTGGCGGTGTTCGACCTCACCGGGCGGCGCCTGGCGCGCCTGATCAGCGGCGACCTGGCCTCGGGACGCCACACCGTGCTCTGGGACGGCCGCGGCGACGATGGGCGCGGATTGCCCTCGGGAACCTACCTCTACCGCCTCGTGACCGGCGACGAGGTCTTCTCGCGCAAACTGACTCTCCTGAAATGACGTACGGTCGAGCCGTCGGGCGCTGTCGAGCGCCCGGCGGCCCGACGCCCGGCCTCCGGGGTTGACAGATGGTACGGAATGAGGAGACTTTCGTACGGAATTCTGAGGCCGGAGATACGGCCGTCGATCCGAGGCGAGATGGAACGAGCCCGGAGGTTTCCGCATGGATGCGCACCTGCGCCGCGTGGGCACGACACGCCCGCGCGACTACGCCCCCCTGATCGCCGCACTGGCGATCTCTTCGTTGCTGGCGCAGCCGTCCGCCCTGGCCGAGCTGCCAAGCGGCGACACGTTGCCGCCGGCCATCGCCACCATCACCGAGACCTCGGTGGACCATTTCCTCGACGGCGACCACTCCGGCACGGGAATCGGTGAGGGGGATGCCCAGTCGGCATCCGGTCACCTGCGACTGCTCCCCGCACTGAACGACCTGTTCCTCGCGCCCGATCTGAGTGCGATCTGGCACGCCACCCGTCCGTCCGGAGGATTCGACCCGATCATCACCGACGGCGTCCTCGACGTGCAGGAGCGCGACGACGACGTCTACGCCGGCTCAGCCATCGAGTCGTGGACCGGCTTCGACCCCGAAGTGGTGCTCGATACCCGCACTGCCATCTACCCGGGCAGCGCTTTCGTCAACGTGGGTTTGATGGACGAGACCGCCAGCCCGAGCCAGTGGGCCTACTTCAGCACCCGCGGCTCGGGTGACGGCCCCATTCCCACCCTCTACACCAGCGTCCGCGGCGCCGACGGCCAGATGGAGAACATCCCCACCACCGTGACCCTCGGCCAGTGGCACGATTTCAAGATCGTCTGGGCCGGCGACACCGTGGAGTTCCACGTGGACGGAGTCCTCATCGACGCTCGCACGGGTGTCGCCTTTTCCGAGCCGCTGCACGCCGCCTACTACAAGTCGAGCGGCTCGGATTCGCCCCTGCTCGTGGACTGGGTCCGCGTCACGCCGCACGTCGTTGCCGCCGGCCAGTACGTCTCGATCGTCCTGGACGCCGGACTCGCCGCCGCACCCTGGACCACCGTCGACTGGCAGGGAGATCTGCCGGCCGGATCGACCGTGACGGTGGACACACGCACCGGCGAGACGGCCGTGCCCGATGCCGGCTGGTCGAACTGGTCGGTCGCCGACGGCAGCCTGATCACCAGCCCGGCCGCGCGGTACGCCCAGTACCGGATCACCCTCGAGACTCCGGACGCGTCGGTCAGTCCCGTGGTGGACGAGGTCCGGATCTCGTACACCTATCCCGATGCCGAACCGCCCACCGTGGTGGCCGCCGTGCCGGCGCCCGACGCCGACGCCGTGCCGGTGGACGCGACGATCATGGCCGTGTTCAGCGAGGCCCTGGATGCCGCCACCGTCACCGCCGGCAGTGTCGTCCTGAGCCCCGGCGTGACCGCCGCGGTCAGCTACGACCCCGACACCTTCACCGCCACCCTCGCGCCGACCGGCCCCCTGAACCACGGCGTCACCTACGAAGCCCGCATCACCACGGCCGTCACCGACCTGGACGGCAATCCGCTGGCTGGCGACTACATCTGGACCTTCACCACCGCGCCGGTCGACCTCACGCCGCCGACGATAGTGGCGGCCGTCCCCGCGGCCGGCGATATCGACGTGGTCGCCACCCGGCCGATCACCGTGACCGTCGACGAGCTTCTCGATCCAACCACCGTCACGCCCGCCAGCATCACGGTTTCCCCCGTCGGCGACTCACCGCTGACCGCTTCGGTGGCCTACGACGCAGCCACGCGCCGGATCACGATCACGCCGCAGGAAGCCCTCGATCGCGCCACGCCCCAAGAGGTCCGGCTCACCACCACCGTGGCCGACCTGGCCGGCAACCAGCTCGCCGAGGACCTGGCCTGGAGCTTCACCACCAGCTACCTCGACGCCGCCGACCTGACCACCGACACCGACAGTGAGTTCGCAGCCGCCACCCTCACCGGTCTCCAGGTCTCGGAGGCCGACAACGCGCCGGCGTCCGGGCAGGTCCGTCTGGCCTCCATCTTCGAGGACCGCTTCGACGCGGCTCCACTCTCCGATCAGTGGGAGGTCACCAATCCCGAGGGGCACGTGCCCGTCATCACCGACGGCGTCCTCGACGTGCAGGCACGCGTCGGCGGCGACTACTCCCGCTCCGCCATCCAGTCGTGGGATGAGTGGGGCCCGGGCGTGGTGCTCGAGGCGCGAGCCATGTTCGTGCCCGGCAGCGGCTTCATCGACGTGGGCTTCGACGCCAACACCATCAGCAATCCCCAGTACGCCTGGTTCAGCACCGACGGATCGGGCAACGAGGGAGACGATGCGCGCCTCACAGCCCGGGTCCGCGAGTACGATCACACCACCGTGGCCATCGACATCCCTGCCCAGTACAACCAGTGGCACGTCTACAAGATCGTGTGGACCGTGGGCCGGGTAGAGTTCTACCTCGACGGCGCCCACGTGGCCACCCACACCGACGTGCTCCTGACCCTTCCCATGCACGCCGCCTTCTACAAGACCAACGACTCGGACACCCCGTTCTACATCGACTGGATCCGCGTCACGCCCTACACCGGGTCGACCGGCACCCTGGAATCGCCGGTCCTGGACGCCGGCCTGGCCGGCAGCCGCTGGCGTGATCTGGCCTGGACCGGCGACGAGCCGCTGGGCACCAGCGTGGCCTTCACGACCCGTACCGGCGAGTCCGCCACGCCGGGTGCCGGCTGGTCTGTGTGGTCGCCGGTCACCGCGAACGTGGTCGCCAGTCCGCCGGGGCGCTACGCCCAGTACCGCGCGGCGCTCCTTTCCGGCGATCCGATGCTGAGCCCGGTGATCGACGCGGTCGGCCTGAGCCACACCACGTCCGTGGACCTGGAACCGCCCGCGGTGACCGCCGCCGAGCCGGATCAGGGCACGGCCGGCGTGGCGCCCGGCACCCTGGTTCGCGCCACCTTCAACGAACCGCTCCATCCGGCGACGGTGGACGGCAAGACGGTCACCCTCACCGATGTGGACGGCGTGCCGATCGCCGCGGCGGTCAGCTACAGCGCCGCCACCCGCACGGTGACCCTCGATCCCGAGAGCGACCTGCGCGGCGGCAACACCTACACCGCGCATCTCGCGGCCTCCCTGGCCGACACCGCGGCCAACCGGCTCGCCACGGACCTCAGCTGGTCGTTCACCATTCTGGCCGAGCCGGGTTCCGAGGTGCCGCAACCCACGATGCTGCATCCCAACGTGCCCAACCCCTTCAATCCCGTCACGCGGGTGTCGTTCGACCTCGGCCAGAGCGGGTCGGTGCTCGTGAGGGTCTTCACCATCGACGGAAAGTTCGTACGCACCCTGATCCGCGCCGAACTCGAGGGCGGGCGTCGATACTGGAAGACGTGGGACGGACGGGACGAGGACGGACGGACGCTGCCGGCGGGCACCTACCTGGTGCGCATGGAGACCGGCGCGGGAGTGCAGACGAGCAAGATGATGCTCGTGAGGTAGAGGTCGTATGGTCGCGGTCCATCAATGAAAGCGGCCCCGCATCCCAGGGATGCGGGGCCGTTCTTCTGACCTGCTCGAAGTCTGGTCTACTCGAACAGAGCCTTGACGCCACTGAGCGTCTTCTGCTGGGTGGCAACGCCGCCCTGGCGCTCGACGACGATGTTGTCCGCGCCCACGTCGAAGCTCGAGAAGATGGCGGCCCAGTCCGGGTGGTTCCACCAGAACTCCAGGCGAGCGACGTTGCTGATGACGTCCTGCCAGACGGCGTCCTCGGGGAAGGTGGCGTTGCCGGTGTAGTAGGAACCGCCCAGCCAGCCGTCGGGCAGCTCGCCCGGGCCGCCGACGAAGTCGGAGGGGATGTCGAAGTCGTAGTGCTTCCAGCCCTCACCGATGTCGGGGCAGGTCCAGTTCTCGGGGTTGGGGTAGACGTAGATGTCGTCCAGCTGGTCATTGGGGGTACCCATGTCGTTGCGCAGGAACACGCAGAACATGAAGGTGCCGATCCACTGGTTGGACGAGTCGAGGCACTGGAAGTCGGCGGAGATGTGATTCACACCCGTGGCCACGTAGTCGCCAGTGAATCCCTCGGCACCGAAGGCGGACCGGAAGACGGGGAACGGGGCATCCAGGCCGTCGGCGTGAAGCCAACCGTCGGGGTTGCCACCGGTGTCCTCGACGGTACCGGGAACGCCGAAGCTCCAGGCGCCGTAGTTCTCGCCGCCCTCGAAGTCGGCGACCGTGGTCTGCGCCTGAACGGCGACAGCCAGGGTCAGGATCATTGCCAGGATCATTACCTTGCGCATGATGGTCTCCTTGGTTCGATTGAAGGATTGAGCGATATCCTGGGTCGAAGTATCAAGGATTCCAATAGCGGTGGAAATTGGACCTTGGTCCAACATGACTGGTCAGACCTTCACCTCCCGCACGCAGTCGATCACCGTGCCGTCCACCCATTTGATGGCCGCGACGACCTTTTCGCCCAGGTCCGGCTTGGCCGGCGCGCCGCCGCAGATGCCCTCGATCTCGGCCTTGAGATCGTGGATGTCCACGATGGGCAGCGACGAGCCCTGCACCTTCGCCAGCAGGTCCTGGCGCAGCGGATTGATGGTGATGCCGCGCTCGGTGACGATGACGTCGATCAGTTCGCCTGGCCCGCACAGGGTGGTGACCTCGTCCACGAGCACGGGAATGCGGTCGCGGAAGGCGGGAATCGGCAAGATGGTGCACTTCGACGCGAGGCAATTCATCCAGCCGCCGATGCCGTGCAGCAGGCGACCGTCCGAGTGCGTGACCACGTTGGCGTTGAAATTGACGTCGACCTCGGTGGCGCCGAGCACCACCACGTCGAGCATCGAGGCAAAGTTGCCCTTGCCGTGCCAGTTGTAGCTGGTGAACGGCGACGTGTTCTGGTGGCCCGGATTCTCGCGCATGGAACGCACGCCCTCGAGGTCGAAGGTCTGGCCGTCGAGGATGTAGTCGGTGAGGCCCTCCTCCAGCATGTCCACGAGGTACTGGTTGGAGCCGCCGCGCACGAAGCGGGCCTTGATGTTGCGCTCTCGCATCATGTCGCGCAGGAAGATGGCGAACGACAGCGCCGTGCCGCCGGCGCCGGCCTGGAACGAGAAGCCGTCGCGCACGATGCCGGCCTCGTCGCAGAACCGCGCGGTGAGCTCGGCGATGAGCAAGCGGTCGGGCGACTTGGTGATCTGGGTGGTGCCGGAGACGATCTTCGACGCATCGCCGATGGAGTCCATGACCACCACCTGGTCCACGTTGTTGCCCTGGATCTGCCAGGGGATGCACGGAAAGGGCACCAGGTTGTCGGTGACGGCGATGACGTGATCGGCGTACTCGCTGTCGGCCAGAGCGAACCCGAGGAGGCCGCAAGCGGTGGGGCCTCGGTCGCCGGTCGCGTTGCCAAAGGGGTCGGCGGTGGGCGCGGCGATCACGGCGATGTCGATGTGGACCTCGCCGTCCTGTACGGCCTGGTAGCGGCCACCGTGGGAGCGCAGCACGGCCATGCCCCGCATCTTGCCCGTGGAGCAGTAGTTGCCCAGCGGCCCGTTCATCGAGCCCTCGATGTGGTGGATGACCCCACTCTCCAGGAGCTCGATCTGGGGCTCGTGCACCGGGAAGCTGGCCGACGGGAACCAGCGCAGGTCCTTGACGCCCAGTTCGGCGGCGGCGGCGAAGACGGCGTTGGCCACCTGGTCGCCGTTGCGCAGGTGGTGGTGGGTGGAGATGGTCATGCCGTCGCGGAGGCCGGCGTTCTTGAGGGCCGTCTTCATGTCGGCCACGATCTTGTCGCCGTCGGCTGGATAGTCGGCGCTGGTGCGGATGGGCGGCGCGGCCTTGCGACCCTCGGGGCGGTACTTGCCGACTCCCTGGAAGGGGATGGCCTTCTCGCCGTTGATCTCGGTGGGGACCAGGCGGCCCACGGCGTTCTTGATCAGGTTGCTCATCCGGAGACCTCCTCGTCCCGCCAGTTCCCGGCCAGCTTGCCCACCAGCACCGCCGTATCCACCGTGGTCAGCGCCCGCTTCACCACCGGCGCGTCGATCATCTTGCTGCCCAGCGAAACCACGCCAAGCCCCTTGGCCTGTGCCTCATCGAAGGCCACGACGATCTTCTTCGCGCGGTCGATCTCGGCATCCGTCGGCGCCATGGCCTCGTGCACCACCGGAATTTGCCGCGGATGAATGCACCCCTTACCCACGTAACCCATGCCCTTGGCCTCGATCACCGAATCCCGCAGACCGTCCATATCGGTCACATCACTGAACACCGTGTCGATGGGCTGCACGCCGGCCGCGCGGGCGCCGTTGAGCACCTGCGACCGCGCCCAGAACGACTCGGTGCCCTCGAGGGTGCGCTGCGTGCCGATGTCGGCGGTGTAGTCCTCCAGCCCGATGGCCAGGGCAACCACCGACGGATGCGACGCCGCGATCTCGTACGCCTTCCACGCGCCGAGGGCCGACTCGATGATGGGCATGAGGAGGATCTCGCGGCCGCCCGACAGCTCGGCGAGCGTCTCGGCCACGTCGAGCACCTGATCGGGGTTCTCCACCTTGGGAATGAGAACCACGTGCACGTTGTGCGCGGCAATCCAGGCCAGGTCGCCCAGACCCATGTCGCCCTGGTTGATGCGCACCATGCGCTCGGCGCCGCAGAAGTCCACCGCGCGCAGGGCGTTGCGCACCATGACGCAGGCGGCGTCCTTCTCCGAGGGCGCCACGGCGTCCTCGAGGTCCAGGATCACGCCGTCGGGCTGATGCAGGCCGGCGTTCACGAAGAGCTTGGGCTGTGTGCCCGGCAGGTACAGGCGGCTGCGGCGCAAGCGCTCGCGGTCGGTGCCGTAGGTGCACTTGTCGGACACCGGGAGAAGGAATTCCTCGGAGCAGTCGGGCAGCGCCCGCTTCACCGCGGTCTCCAGGCGGGCGGCGAGCACGAACGGTAGCGCGCCCTGATCCTCCACCTCGATCCGGGCGTGCTCGATGCCGAGCTCCGCGCATCCGTCGGTCAGAAGTTCGCGGATGCTGTCGCCGTACAGGCCGGCGACCTTGCTCGTCAGGGCAATCTCCAGTCCGCCCTCGTCCAGGATCTCCACCGCGATCCAGCAATCGCTCCGCACCTTGGGGCCGCGATCGCCCGCCTCACCTCTTGCCGCCATGGCTCGTCACCTCGGGTTGCAGGCCAGTTCCGCCGGGGCACGGACGCGTGTCTCCGGGGATTGAAATGTGGTTTCCGGCAGGGATCGCCGCAAGCGGGGACCGCGCCGATCTGGCAGTGTCAGGATCCCCACGATCGGCGTCCGAACGATCCCTCTGCGGACCGATTCATGAGGGCGGACTTTATCCACACTCAGGGCTCACGACGGAGGAAAAGACTGCCGGTGAATGCCGGACATATTTTTTTGGATTTGGTATTATCGTCGACAACCCCGTGCAACGTTGTCACTTGACGTCTAACAGCATGTCAAGAACGGCGTCGGGGAAAACCAGGGAAACATGGGGATAACTGGTGGGTAACCCGGCCGAGATTTTGGACGTGTGTGTTTATTTGACGTGAAGTTCTTGCAAAGGCTTGAGATCAAAAAAGAGGAGGCCGTCGCTCCGCAACGACGGCCCCCCTTGCCCGCAGGGCACTACTTCGCCAGATCTTCGATCACCGCGGTGAAGAGTTTCCAGATCTTCTGCACCGAACTGATCTGCACCTTCTCGTCGGGCGAGTGCGCGCCGTGGATGTTGGGTCCGAAGCTCACGATGTCGAGCTTCGGGTAGTTCTCCAGCAGGAGACCGCACTCGAGACCGGCGTGGATCGCCGCCAGCTCGGGCTTCTGCTTGAAGAGCTTCTCGTAGCGAGCCACCGTGGTCTTCAGGAGCGACGACGCCGGGTTGGGCTGCCAGGCGGGGTAGCCCTCGGGCTGGTCGATGTCCGCCCCGGCCATGCCCGCCAGCGCCTTGTGCTGCCCCACCACGTAGTCGAGCCAGCTCATGACCGAGCTACGGCTGCAGCAGGTGATGTCCACCCGGTTGCCGTTGGTCTTGACCACGCCCACGTTGCTGCTGGTTTCGACCAGACCGTCGATGTCGCGGCTCATGCCGAGCACGCCGTGAGGCAGGGCGGCCAGCAGGCAGAGCAAGCGGTGCGTCTCGCCCACGGTCCAGGCCTTCTCCACCTTGCAGGCGCCCACGCGCCACTCGAGGCCCTCGTCGGCGCCGACCAACTCCTCGGCCAGGGCGCGTTTCAGGAACGCGTCCACCATCTTCTTGAACTCGCGAGCGTCCTTGTCCGCCACCAGCACGCGGGCCTCGGCCTCGCGGGGAATGGCGTTACGCAGCATGCCGCCCTGGAACTCCTGCACCCGCACCGGCATCTTGGTGGCCGCGTAGTGCAGCGCGCGCGCCAGCAGCTTGTTGGCGTTGCCGCGACCGGCCTGGATGTCGAGGCCACTGTGGCCGCCCTTGAGCCCCTTGATGACCACCTTGCGGCCGACCGTGCCCTTGGGCGCCTTGCCGCCGCGCAGTTTGAGAGTGATCACCGAGTCGCGACCGCCGGCGCAGCCCATGAAGATGGCCTGATCCTCCTCGCTGTCGAGATTGATCATGCGCTGGCTCTTGAACCAGCCCGCCGCCACGCCCGCCGCGCCGGTGAGTCCGCGCTCCTCATCGATGGTCAGGAGCACCTCGATGGGGCCGTGCTTGACCGTCTTGTCTTCGGCCAGCGCCAGTCCCATGGCCACGCCGATACCGTTGTCGGCGCCCAGGGTGGTGCCGTCGGCGGTGACCCAGTCGCCCTGGACCTGGAGCTTGATGGGGTCCTTCTCGAAGTCGTGCTTGGTGGCCGAATTCTTCTCGCAGACCATGTCCGTGTGGCCCTGGATGAGGACGGGCTTGGCCTTCTCCTTGCCCTTGCTGGCCGGAATCGAGATCAGCAGGTTGCCGACCTTGTCCTCCTTGCAGCCCAGACCGCGGTCCTTGGCCCACTGTTTGAACATGGCCTGGACGGCGTCCTCGTTGCCGCTGCCGCGGGGGATGGCGCTCATGGCACCGAAGATCTCCCAGACGGGGCGGGGCTGCAGCGTATCGTACTTGCTCATGCCGGCTCCTCATATCTCTTGGGGTGGACGAATCGCGTGTGCGCCGTACAGGTATAGTCCCGCGACGTCATCGAGTCAACGGGGTCAGGGATCGAGCACGGTGCAGCCGAGCAGGGTGCCGTCGTCGGTCAGGACCACCGCCTGGCGGAAGTTCCGGAGCGCCATGTCGATGAGGTCGCCGTCGTGGCCGGAGTCGAGCTCGCGCCAGCGGTCGCCGTCGTGGATGGCCAGGGCGCCGTTGCGGCCGCAGACCCAGAGGTAGCGCCCGCTGGATCCAGCGATGCCGAGGAGATCCTGGTCGAGGGGGCAATGGAGGTCGCGCCAACTCGTGCCGTCCCACGCGAGGACCGTGCCGCCGCTGCCGGCCACGAAGACGTCCTGATCGTCGCGGGCCCAGACCGCGGCGAGATCGGCCGTGGTGACGCCGTCGTGAAGATCCCACGTGCGGCCCGCAGATCGGCGGGCGATGGTGCCCGCGTCGCCCACCACCCAGAAGGCGGAGTCGGCGGGGCAACTGCAGATATCGAGGAGATCGGCCGTCACGCCGGGACCGTCGCTGTGCTGCACGCCGCCGTAGCCCCACTCGACCTGCCCGGCATCGCCCACGACGACCACCTCGCCGTCGTCGCCGGCCGCCGCCGCGCGGTACGGATGCGGCGCGGGCGCGGTGGACCGCATGCGCTCCTGGCCGACATCGATCACCCATTGGCCCCCCGCGGTGACGTAGAAGAACTCGTTGTGCCGCAAGCGCACGCGGTCGACCACGTCGAGCCGTTCGCCCATGGAGGCGGGATTGCGGTAAGTGAGCCGATCGGTGTCGATCTCGATCTCGATGCCCTCGGCTCCGACCACGTTCCAGCGCGGGTCATTGTTGGAATAGGTGGTGTAGAGGACGATGGCGCGTAGCGGCGGCGAGGGCGGGCCGAACTTCGACCATGAAGCACCGTCGTAGACGAACGCCGCACCGCGCCACCCGGACCGGACCACGATCGTGCCGTCGTCGAACAGGATCATCCGGTAGGGCGTCACCGGATCGCCGTCATCGCGGAGGATGGGCGGGAGATCCTCCCAGGTGCCGCCACGGAGTACGGACACCAGTCCCGGGTACCAGCCCACCGCCACGTCACCGAGCCCGTTGCCGGCGATGCATGCGAGATTGCTGGGGAAGACCCGCTCGTCCAGCGGTTCGAACCCGTCCTCTCCCAACAGACCCACCCATTGCAGCCAGGCCGCCAGCACCCGCCCCTCGCCGTCGGACCAGAGGTCGTTCACCTCGGTGAACACACCGGGCTGCTCCCAGGCGCCGTTGCGGAACCGGAAAACCAGTCCGCGCGAACCGTCAATGATCAGATCGCCGGGACCGGCCACGGCGAGGCGGAACAGGCCGGTATTCTGCTCGGGAGGCTGGTAGAGGTGCCAGGCGCCGTCCCAGTGGGCCAGCAGGGGAAGGAAGAAATCGCTGCGACCGCAGACCCAGATCGAGCCGTCGTGATCGATGGCCACGTCGTCCAGCCGTACGCCGTCGAGCGGCGGCAACTCGGTCCACGTGCCGCTGCGTCGCAGGAACACGCGGCCGAAATTGTCGCAGATGGCCACGTCGCCGTCGGCATTCATGGCCACCTCGCCCAGGACCAGGGGGCCCAGCCAGTCGTCGCCGAGATGGTTCCATCCGTCGGGCCCGTGGCCAACGACGGCGGTCTGCGAGGCCAGCACCACCATGTCGTCGAGCGCGCGGCCAGCGAATCCGCCCACCAGCAGGGTCGGCGGTTCGGACACAACGACTGCCATGCCGGTCGGGATCCGGGGCGCGAACTTGTCGCCCTCGCAGCCGGTCAGCGGCGCGAGGATGAGGCAGACGATGGCGGCGGTGATCGGTAGGCGTCGGATGGTGTCGGTCACGATGAGGTCCCTCCCGGCGAATCGGCGTCGCCGTCAAGGATACCTCTCGCGACAGGCGCGAACAAGCTCGACGGGTCAGGGCAGGATCGGTACTGCCAGCGGATTGCCCGCCGGCTGCCAGTTCCCCCGCTCCACACGACCGCCGTCGGCCGGGAATGCCAGCCAGCTGTACTTGCCGTAATGGCCGAGGCGCGAGCCCAGTCCCTGCAGACGGCCGGCATTGGTGGTGAGCACCACCAGATCGGTGCCGCCGCCGGGGCTCGGGGCGGCGAAGACGAGGTCGTATTCCTTGAGGTTGATGCGGGTGCCGCCGAGGAAGACCAGGTCGCCGTGGACGCGAAGTTCGGCCGGCAGGCGCGCGTCGAGCACGCCGGGGTCGGGATTGACGAGCACGTTGACGGCGTCCGCGGCGGGCTGCCCGTCCTCGCGCATGGCCGGCTCGTCGCACTCGCAGAAGTCGCGGGCGAAGGCGGCGGTGGCCAGCTTGATCACGCCACCGGTGAGCGGCGGCACGAACACGTGCTCGTCCACCGCGAAGACCTGGCTGAGGGTGGGCTCGATCTCGCTGGGGTCGAGGCGGCGGAAGAGGTCGTTGGCCGGATCGATGGCCAGTTCGGTGGCGCCGGCGGCCTCGATGGTGAAGGTCTGCTCGGCGGTGTTTAGGCGCACGAACTCCTGGACGTCGTCCCTGGGCGTGCGCGCGACCACGGGCACCAGCAGGTCGTACACCGGCTCGGACTGGTGCAGGGTGAATCGCACCGCCGTGCCGTCACGCTCGACGTCGGTCACCGTGATGGTAGGCGCGCCGGTGCGGTCGAGCCATTGCTCGCGGAACGTGCCGAGATCCTTGCCGCTGGCCTGCTCCACGGCGGCGAAGAAGTCGTCCCAGGCCGCGGGCCGACCGCGGAAGTCGCGGTACACGGCGCGCAACGCGGCGATGACGGTGTCGCGACCGAGTTCCTTCTCCAGCATGTGCCACACGGCCATGCTCTTGCCGTAACCCACGGCGCGGGTGGCGCCCGAGTGGCGCGACTTGAACTCGACGAGCGGGAAGTCGACCTCGGGATGCTCGCCCACGTAGGCGGCGTAGTCCTTGAGCTGGTTGCGGCGGTACTGATGCGCGGCCTCGTCCGATTCCTCAAGCTTGTAGAGGTAGTCGGCGCACCAGACGGTGAGCCCCTCGCACCAGTTGCCGCCGTCGCTGTCGACGAACACCGAGTTGCCCCACCAGTTGTGAGCGATTTCGTGGCCGAAGCTGATGTACGGGATGAACGGCAGGCGCAGCACCTGGGTGCCGAGCAGCGTCCAGCCGGGCATGCCGTAGCCGGTGGGGAACCAGTTCTCCACGGTGGTGAAGCTGCGGTAGGGATACTCGCCGAGCATGTCGCGGTAGAGGTCGAGGTAGTGGGCGGTGCGGTCGAGGTAGAGTTCGCTGAGGCGACGGTCGCGTTCGAGGAAGCAGGTGCGCATGGTGATGCCGCCGTGGTCGCGCTCCTCCACGACGAAGGTATTGGCCACGAGGGAGAGACCGTCCACGGGCTCGGTGATCTCGTAGGTGGTGTGGCGGCGGCCGTTCTCCTCGGTCTGCGCGGTGATTTCGCCGGCGAGGACGGGGAACCAGCCGGCGGGCGTGTCGATCTTGAACGTGCCGGCGTGCAGCGCATCGTCGACCGAGGGCAACCAGGCGCTGTCGCCGCTCAGCCAGATACCCTCTTCGCCCACCGTTGCGGTGATCTCGCCACCCACGTTCTCGCGGGAGAAGCGCACCTCGTCGGTGGGCTGATGGGCGGTGGCGAAGGTAGCGATGGTGAAGGTCCCCTGGCCGCCGTAAGCCACCTTGTTGTTCTCGCCCGAATACTCGCCCGCGCCGGCGTCGGCGGTGGCTCCGGGCACGAAAGAGAGCACCAGGCCGCGGTCGATCTCGAAGGTGTCGACCCCGGCGGGCAGGGTGACCTGATCGCGGACCGTGACCGAATGCGCGTCCACGTCGAACACGATGGTCGCGTGATGCCGGATCACCGGCGGCGGGTCGGCGGCCAGGCAGGTGGCGGCGACAATGACGAGGACGGCGGTCGAGACGATTCGGCGCATGCGCTTGGCTCCCGGGCATGGGTTGAGGGCAGTCCCAGGATACCGCAGGCTCGGCCGGGGGCAAGCGCGAGGTCAGGGGATCGGCGTGTGCGCGATCACGACGGCGAGTTCACGAGATGGATTTGACCCATTCCATGGATACGTTTAGGTTCTGATCATGTCGATCGACCGCACATTCCGCCTCCACACCCTATGGACGGGCTTTGCCCTGATCCTGCCGTTGCTCTACCTGCAACAGCTGGCGCCGCACCACCATGCCGCCCCCGAGGCCGCCCCCGAAGCCGCACCGGCCGTCGTCGATCACCATGCCAACGCACCGCACCATCACACCCACGACCATCACCACCACGGCGAATCCGACCAGCCGGTTGAGGCCCACCACCACCACACCCTCGCCGCGCACCTGGACCTCCACGCGCCGCCGGCCGTGCCCGTGCAACCCGACAACGACGCCGGCGTCGCCGCGGTCATCACGCCATCGGCGCCGTCGCCCGATCTCCAGGGCCATCGCCTCCGACCGCCCGCGGACACCGACCCACCACCCCCGCCTCAGCCGACCTCTCCAGCCGCACCCCGCGGCCCGCCTCACCGCGCCTGACCGGCACGGAATCACCGACGATCACAAGCACCTTCAACCAGCGAAGGAATCGGTCATGATGCACCGAACCCAGCGTGCAATGCTGCTCGTGCTTCTCCTGCTCGGCGCCACGGCGCGAGCCGAGACCGGCAGCGGAACCGCCATCGGCTTTCACGAGATCGAGGCCCATTACCACGCCACCAGCCCCCTCGCCCGCATGGGCGAGCTGCGGCTCGACGGCGCCCGCGCCGATGGTGACGCCGCCAACCAGTGGTCCAACCCGGACCTGGCCTACGACCACGAGCACGTGGGTCGCCTCAACGAGTGGCAGGTCACCCTGGCCAAGGATTTCGCGCGACCGCTGGCCCAGGGCGCGCAGCGCGACGGCTGGGCTGAGCACGTCCGCGCCGCCGAGCTTCGCCGCGACCAGGACACGCGGCAGCAACTGGCCTACCTCCGCGCCGGCTACGTGCGTCTGCGGCTGCTCGACCGCCATCTCGACCGCTTCGCCAGTCTCGCCGACAGCCTGACCCACGTCTCGGCCATGGCGGCCGCGCGGCACGCCGAGGGCGAGATGTCGGGGCTGGAGTCGCGCCTGCTGCAGCTGTCGGCACTGTCCATCGCGGCCGACTGGCGCGCGGCGCGGCAACGGCGGCACGAGCACGAGGCCGCCTGGCGGGCGGACATGGGAATTCCGCCCGATGCGGGACTCGAGCTGACCACGCCGGTGGGCTACCAGCCGGTGTCGCTGGAGCCGGTGACGGCCTACCTGGTGCGCCTCGACGCGAGTCCCGGCGTGCTAGCAGACGCGGCCCAGGTCGCCGCTCTGGACCACCTCGCCGACGCGGCCCGCCCCCGGCTCGTTCCGGGATTCTCCATCTACGGCGGCTACAAGAAGATCGACGATTTCGACGACGGATTCGTGGCCGGCGCCGCCCTGGCGCTCCCGGTGTTCGACCGTGGCGGCGGCACCGCCCGCAAGCTCGAGGCCGATCGCCGCATCGCCGATCACGAGGCCGCCATCGTACGCGACCGCCGCGCCGGCGAGATCGACGCGCTGGTGCAGTCCATCAACACTGCCGGACCGGCCCTGGCCACACTCGCCGCGCAGTTCGACGACGACGGCCCGGCCATCGACGCGCTGCTCGCCGCCTACCGCGGCGGCTCTCTTTCCCTGGAAGGATTGCTGGCCGCCATCCAGATCGAGGCCGACGCGCTGGCCGGCTACCACGACCAGCTCGTCGCCCACTACGAGAACCTGTTCCGGCTCGAGGCGCTCACCGGCGCTGCGATCGTGTCGCTGACGCCCTAGGAGACAGTCATGAAGCAGATGATCATACCCGTCGTCGCCCTGCTGGCCCTCGTGGCCACGGCGCCCGCGGCCTGGAGCAGCGGCTCCCACGCCAACGACCAGCCCACGGTCGCGGTCACCCAGTGGTCGGGCGGCCTCGAACTGTTCATGGAGCACCCGATGCTCCTGGCCGATCACGCCGACCGGTTCATCATCCACCTCACCGTGCTCGACGACTTCTCGCCGGCTCGCGACGGATCCGTCGAGTTGCGCTTCGTGGGCGCCGGCGGCGAGAATCACGTCTTCGCCACCAGCGAGCTGCTGCGCGAGGGCATCTTCGCCCCCGAGGTGGCGCTGCCCGGCCCCACGGTCTACCAGCTCACGCTCACCTGCCGGGTGGCGGGACGGGTGGCCGAGTTCCAGGTACCGGTGGTGCCGGTGTGGGCCAACGAAGCGGACCTGCCCGCGGCTATCGACGATGCCGAGCCCGGCGCGATCCCGTTCCTCAAGGAGCAGCAGTGGAAGCTGCCGTTCGACACGGCGGCCGTGGAGGTGCGCGAGATCAAGCGGTCGGTGCGGGCGGTGGGCCAGGTGCAGCCATCGCCGAGCGCCTACGTCGAGATCGTGGCGCCGGTGGCCGGTTTCGTGCAGACCGCCGGCGCGCTGCCCGGCGCCCGCGTGGAGGCCGGACAGGTGGTGGCCTCCATCTCGCCGCCGGTCCAGGGCGACGGCTGGGCCTCGTCACAGCTCGCCTTCGAGCAGGCCGAGCGCAACTACGAACGGGCGCAGCGCCTTCACGCGCAGGACGCCATCTCTACCCGCGATCTCGAGCTGGCCCGCAACGAATACCTGTCCCGGCGCGCCGGTCACGAGCGCGTGGCCGGCGGCAGCGAGGACGGACTTCTGAATCTCACCGCCACCCTCGGCGGACGCGTCACCGACTGGGACGTGCGGCCCGGCCAGTACGTCCATGCCGGCGACCGCCTCATGGCCATCGCCGACCCGACCCTGGTCTGGTTGGAGGTCCGCGTGCCCGAACGCGAGCTGCGTGACCTGGGCACGCCCGTGGGCGCCCACGTAAAGTCCGGCGGACCGGGCGGCGGCTGGACCGTTCCCGCGGCCGACCTGCGCGTCCTGGCCACCGGCGGCGCGGTCGATCCCGCCACCCGCACCGTGCCCGTGCTGCTGGAGATCCGCAATGACGACGACCGCCTCCGCATCGGCGACGTGCTGCCCGTGGAGTTGATCGCCAGCGAGGGCGCCAACGCAGTGGCGGTGCCGGAAGGCGCGGTGCTCGAGGACGCCGGCGTGCCGGTGGTCTTCGTACAAGCCGGCGGCGAGAGCTTCGTCAAACGCATCGTGATACCGGGCCCGACCCACGCCGGCTGGACCACCATTCGCGACGGCCTCGCGCCGGGCGAACGCGTGGTCACCAGCGGCGGCTACTTCGTGAAGCTGGCCGGCACCTCGGCCGTCATCGGCCACGGTCACGCACACTGATCAGGAGAGGCTGAATCATGCTGGACAAGTTGATGCAGAGCAGCCTGCAGAACCGACTGATCGTGCTGCTGGCGGCGGCGGCCATCCTCGCCGTGGGCGTCGTCGTGACCCTGGACATGCCCATCGACGTGTTCCCCGACCTCACCGCGCCCACGGTCTCGATCATGACCGAGGCCCACGGCATGGCGCCCGAAGAAGTCGAGCAGCTCGTCACCTTCCCCATCGAGACCGCGGTCAACGGCGCGGCGGGCGTGCGCCGGGTGCGGTCCAATTCCATCCAGGGTCTGTCGACGGTGTGGGTGGAATTCGACTGGGGCACCGACATCTACCGTGCGCGGCAGATCGTGAGCGAGAAGCTGCAGGGCATGGAGGGAGTGCTGCCTGCCGAGGTGGATCGGCCGTTGCTCGCGCCCATCACCTCGATCATGGGCGAGATCATGCTGGTGGGACTCACGTCCGACGAGACGTCGCCCATGGAATTGCGCACGGCAGCCGAGTTTACCGTGGCGCGCCGCATTCAGTCGGTGCCGGGGGTGGCGCAGGTGCTGGTGTACGGCGGCGAGAGCCAGCAGTACCAGGTGCAGATCGACCCCCACGAGTTGGCGGCCCGCGGGCTCACGCTGGAACACATTCATCGGGCCATCGCCGAGTCCAACGTCAACGCCACCGGCGGTGTGCTGGTGGCGTCGGGGCAGGAGCATCTGCTGCGCGGCATCGGGCGCGTGCGCGGGGTGGCCGACATCGAGCAGACCGTGGTAGCCGTGAGCGGTCACACGCCCGTGCTGGTGCGCGACGTGGCAACGGTGGCCATCGCCCCGGCGTTCAAGATCGGCACCGCCTCGATCAGCGGCGAGGACGGCGTGCTGCTGGTGGTCACCAAACAGCCCGCGGCCAACACCCTCCAGCTCACCGAAACCATCCTGACCACCCTCGACGGACTGCGTGGCTCCCTGCCCGCCGACGTGGTGCTCCACACCGACATCTTCCGCCAGGCCGACTTCATCGAGATCGCCGTGGCCAACGTGGTCGAGGCCCTGCGCGACGGCGCGATCCTGGTGGTCATCGTGCTGCTGCTGTTCCTGATGAACGTGCGGACCACGCTGATCTCGGTGCTGGCCATCCCGCTGTCGCTGGTGGTGGCCTTCCTGGCGCTGCGCGGCCTCGGCTTCACGGTCAACACCATGACCCTCGGCGGCATGGCCATCGCCATCGGCGTGCTGGTGGACGACGCGATCATCTACGTGGAGAACGTGTACCGGCGCGTGCGGCAGAACGCGGCGCTTCCCGAGGGCGACCGGCGCCCGTTCGACGACGTGGTGGCCGCCGCCTCGCGCGAGATCCGCGCCCCCATCGCCATGGCCACCTTCATCGTGATCGTGGTGTTCGTGCCGCTGTTCTTCCTGGGCGGCATCGAGGGGCGCATGCTGAAGCCGCTGGGGCTGGCCTACGCCATCTCGATCCTCGCGTCGCTGCTGGTGGCGGTGACGGTGACGCCGGCGCTCAGTTCGTTTCTGCTGCGGCGTGCGGCATCGGGCGGCGGCGCCCAGCGCGAAAGCTGGCTGGTGCGCCGACTCGCGGCGGTGTACGAGCCGACGTTGCGAGGCGTGCTCCGATTCCGCGGGCTGGTTCTCGGCCTGGCGGCCGTGCTGGTGATCGCCGCGCTGGCCGTGCTGCCCATGCTGGGACGCGCTTTCCTCCCCGAGTTCAACGAGGGAACCTTCAACGTGGCCCTGGCCACATTGCCCGGCACGGCGCTGGCCGAGTCCGACGCCCTCGGCGACATGGTCGAGGCGATCCTGCTGGCCAACCCGGCGGTCACCTCCACGGCGCGGCGCACCGGGCGCACCGAACTGGACGAGCACTCGCTGGGCTCCCACGCCCACGAACTCGAGGTGCAGCTCGACCTGTCGCAAACAACCAAGGCCGAGCTGCTGGCCGAACTGCGCGAGGCGCTCGCCCTGGTGCCGGGCGTGAACATCACCATCGGCCAGCCCATTTCCCACCGCATCGACCACATGCTGTCGGGCACCCGCGCGGCCATCGCCGTCAAGCTCTTCGGGCCCGATCTCTACGAACTGCGCCGCCTCGCCGGCACCATCCGCGACGAGATGGCCCAGGTCGAGGGCGTGGTCGACCTCTTCGTGGACCAGCAGACCGACGTGCCGCAGATACGCATCCAGGCCGACCGCGAACGCATGGCCATCCACGGCCTGCGTTCTGCCGACCTCGACGAGGTCATCGACGTGGCTTTCCTGGGCGTGAAGACGTCGCAGGTCTTCGAGGGCGATCACCGGCACGATCTGGTGGTGCGTTACGCGCCGGAGTTTCGCGGCGACCTGGACGCCATCCGCGGCACCCTGGTCGACACGCCCGTGGGCGGCGTGGTCACCCTGGCCGACGTGGCCGACATCGTGCGGGACCAGGGCCCCAACTACATCAGCCGCGAGAACGTGCAGCGGAAGATCGTGGTGCAGGCCAACGTCTCGGATGGCGACCTGCGTGGCACCGTGGACGCGATCCGCGCGCGGCTGGATGCGAACGTCGACCTGCCGCCGGGTTACTTCGTGGTCTACGGCGGGCAATTCGAGAGCGAGGAGCGGGCGACCCGCACGGTCACGCTGCTGAGCCTGGTGTCGATCGTGGCCATCCTCGTGGTGCTGTTCCTGGAGTTCGGGAATCTGCGCCAGGCGGTGCTGGTGATGGTGAATCTGCCGCTGGCGTTGATCGGCGGGATCGTGAGCGTGGTGCTCACCGATGGGATCGTCTCCATCGCGTCGCTGGTGGGTTTCATCACGCTGTTCGGGATCGCGGTGCGCAACGGGATCCTCATGGTGTCGCACTACAATCATCTGATGGATGTGGAAGGACGGTCGCTGCGGGACGCGGTGATGCAGGGATCGCTGGAGCGGCTCAATCCCATCATGATGACGGCCATGACCACGGGGCTCGCCCTGGTGCCCCTGGCGCTGGCGGGCGACCGGCCGGGGTCGGAATTGCAGGCGCCGATGGCCATCGTGATCCTGGGCGGGCTGGTCACCGCGACGTTGCTGAACCTGGTCGTGGTGCCGGCGCTATTCCTGGTTTGGGGGCGGCGAGACTAGTCGCCGGCCACGAGCCGGCCCCGGTTCAGGCCACCGTCTGGGCGCTCCAGCGAGCGAGCGCCCGGCGGATCTGGTCGACCCGGAAGGGCTTGGTCAGGAAGTCGTTCATGCCCGCGGTAAGGCACGCCGAGAGGTGTCCCTCGATGGTGTTGGCGGTCATGGCGAGGATCGGCACCGGATCGTGACCGTAGGGATGCTCCTCGGGCAAGTCTTCCTCGATGGCCCGGATCCGCCGGCTTGCTTCGAGTCCGTCCACGCCCGGCATCTCCATGTCCATCAGGACGATCTGGAAGCGGTCGCCGGACAGGGATTCCCGGTACATCTCGACGGCCTCTTGGCCGCCCTCGCTCACCGTGACGTCGTGACCCAGTTTCTCCAGGATGTGCCGACCGACCTTGAGGTTCGTCGGATCGTCGTCGACGAGCAGCACGCGCTTGGGCTCGTCCTCGTCGGTGGCGATGTCGGCGGTCAGGATCTCCTGATCCGCCACCTCGTCGTCGCAGTACTTCAGAGCAGGCAAGGTCACCGTGAAGGTGGACCCCTTGCCCTCCTCGCTGCAGGCGACGACGGTTCCGAGGTGAGCCTCGACCAGTTCCCGGGTGATCACCAGACCGAGGCCGGTCCCCTTCTCTCCGGACGTGCCGGTGCGCGAGGCCTTGGAGTAGCGGCTGAACAGGTGCGGGATCTGCTCGTTGGGGATCCCGATGCCGGTGTCGACCACGGTGATCGGCATCCGGTCGTTCTCGCACGGACCGATGGTCACGGTGACCTCGCTGCCGGCCGGCGAGAACTTGATCGCGTTGGAGATCAGGTTGTTGAAGACCCGGGTCAGCGCATTGCGATCACCCTGGACGCGGCGGCCGGCGGAGCGGTCGACCAGGTACAGGGTCGTGTCCTTGGGCTTGGCGATGTACCGCAGGGTCTGCAGCGACGTCTCCAGGACGTGGTGGATCGAGACGGGTGCGGCATTCAGGTCGTCCTTGGTCGCGTCGATGCGACCGAGATCGAGGATGTCGTTGATCAGTTCCAGCAGGTACTCCCCGGAGGCCTTGATGCCGCCGAGCATCTCGCGGTGGTCGCCGCTCAGGTCGTCGTCGTCGGCCAGCATGTCGGCGAATCCCATCATGCCCACCAGCGGCGAGCGCAGATCGTGGGAGCAGACGGCCAGGAAATCATCCTTCAGCTGATTCAATCCCTCGAGCTGCATCACGTGTTTCTGCAGTTCGCGGGTCAGCGCCTGGCGCTCCAGGTGGGTCCGTAGGCGGGCCACCAGTTCCTCGCGGAAGAACGGCTTGGTCAGGTAATCGGTCGCGCCCATCTTGAACAGGCTCAGGATGGTTTCCCGATCGTCGATGCGGCTGAGGAAAATGACCGGCAGATCCTTGGCACCCAGATCGTTGCGGATGCGCAGGCACAGGGCGTCGCCGTCCATGTTCTTCATCTTCAGGTCGGTGACGACCAGGTCGATCGCGCCTTCCATCTGCTCGAGGATCGCGTAGCCGGAGTCGCCGTCGTCGGCCATGTAGGTGTTGACGCCAAGCTGTTCGAGGCAACTGGAGACGATCTCCCGGGCCGACGGGCTGTCGTCGACGATGAGGACCGAGAGACCGGCCAGCGCCGAGTCGGATCCGAGAATCCGGTCCACGGTCCGTTTCAACTCGCCCTTGGGCCACGGCTTCTGGATAAAATCGGCAGCGCCGACCTTGAAGCCCCGCAGGCGGTTCTCCTCGGTATCCGACGAGGTCACGAAGACCGAGGGCACCCGCTGGTTCCGCGTGGGCGCCAGTCGGGCCTGGTTCTCGGCCGAGGACAGCTCCTGCAGGAACGAGAATCCGTCGCCGCCGTCGAGCACCACGCCCAGCGTCATCAGCTGGATGCCCGGCACTTCGACCAGGATCTCCAGCGCATGGGCCTGGGTCTCGGCCTCGACGACCTCGTAGCCGGCCTGCTCCAGTTCGGACCGGACGAGCCTGCGGATCATCGCGCTGGTATCGACAACGAGTACTGACATTGTTCATCCTTGCTGACGTCGAGACGGACCTCACCCAGGGCACCGAGGGGTACTCAAGGGTTATCGCGGTAAATGTCCCTGGATTGAGGCGAATCTGGCCCCGAACCTCGCAGACAGCAGCGCGCCCGGCCGACAGACCGGGCGCGCCCATGGAGTCGCAGACGATCGCAGGTCTCGCCTACTCCTCGAACATCCCCTTCACCTCGGTCCAGCTGGCCGTCTCGGTGGCCACCATGCCCATGAGCATGGCCTGACCGCTGGGGAAGGTGGCGTCGGTCATGTTGTCCACGCAGCCACCGGTGGATCCCTGGGCGATCATGCCGGCCAGCGGCTTGAGCTGGAAGGGACCGGGGCCGTTGTCGGGCACCGGCTCGATGGAGATCACCGCGGCGAAATCACCGCTGGCGAGGTCCAGCACCGGGCCGCCCTGGAACGCCACGTAGTCCTGGCCGGGGAAGGGCGGGCCGCCGCCCATCGGTCCGGCGGCATCGCTGTCGAAGCCGTCGCCCGTCGCGAAGGTGCCGCTGGTGTAGGGCATGGGCATGCCACCGGAGACGTCGACGACCCAGCCCTCGTAGGTCCAGTTGGGGCCGATGTCGGGCAGATCGGTCAGACCGGCCACGGGGCCCGGCATCTGCAGCCACCAGATGCCCTCGTTGTCGTTGTCGGGGTTGGAATCGTTGTCGCTGGGGGTGGCCAGGATGTAGCAACCCGCCGCGGCGGATACGCCCTCGAGGCCGGTGGCGAGGGAGGCGACGTCACCCGAGAGCATGCCGCCCAGGATGATGAGGCCCGACGGGCCGGGATCCATGTCATCGGCGGGCTCGATGGAGATCTTGATATCGGTGGCGCCGGTGATGTCACTGGCGGGCGTGAACTCTTCGATGACGCCGCCGCCGCCGGGCTCGACGGGCTGGCCCATGTCATTGACGTTGAAGACTCCGGTGGAGACGGGCGCGCCGTCCACGATGGCCCAGCCCTCGTAGAGGCCCTCGGCGGCTTCGTTCAGGGGCGCCAGGTTGTCAAAATGGAGCATGAGGGTGGGACCCTCCTGGGCGTGCGCGGCTGGGACCATGGCGATGGCCGCGACCAGCGCCAGGCCGGTCATTGCACGTGTGACTTGTCCAATTCCCTGCGTCATAGTAGTCTCCCGTTCTGAGAGGGGGTGGTCCGGATCTTCCGGTTGCCGCCGGTCGACCCTGGGTACAGTGGGCTCGCCGCCCTGAACACCCCCTCTACGAAGTCGCCCAAACAACCGTGACAGGCCCAGTCCACTTTTGTCGACATGTCACGGCGGGCGCTGGGAACTCGTAATCAGTCCGAGAAGGTCAGACGCCCGTGACACCGCAGGATCCGAGCAACCGCGCCGCCGCGGCTCCCCTTCAGAGGGAGCTGTTGCAGCGCGTACGCGGAAAGGAACCGGCGGCTCTCGAGGCGTTCTTCGACCACTTTTACGATCGGATCTACGGCCACGTGGCCCGACTGCTCCAGGACGCTCATCAGGCCGAGGACCTGACTCACGAGATCTTCCTCCGCCTCAACCGCGCCCTCGACCAGCTCGACCCGGACCGCGATCCCACCGGCTGGGTCTTCACGGTGGCCACCAATTGCGTGCGTGACCACTGGCGCAGCCGCCGCCACAAGGAGACCGTCCGCAGCACCGAGCTCACGAGCGATCACCTGGAAGTGCTGCCCGATGAGACCGACCACCCTGAGCAGCAACTCGCCCGCCGCCAGGAACAGGAAGCCGTGCGCCAGGCCATGGCCGAGCTGTCGGACAGCGATCGCGAGGTGATCCAGCTGCGTGATTACGAACAGCTCGACAGCAATGCCGTTGCGGAGATCATCGGCGCCAAACCCGAAGCCGTACGGCAACGCCACAGCCGCGCCGTGAACAGACTGGGACAAGCGTTCCGACGCTATCTGGACCGCGAGGAGAGAGCAGAGACATGAGCCGCCGCGACGACATGCAGCACACGCCGGACGAGCAGCAGGCCCTCGGGGCCCTGCGCGCGCTCGACCGTCCGCGTGCGTCGTCCGAGGCCCGCGCCCGTGCCAAGGCGGCCTTCCTGGCCGGCGAGGCGCCCGCGGAGGCCCCGGCGCCTGCGTCTGCTCCGGTCGTGCCCCTGCGTCCGAACCGCTTCCGCGTGTTCGTGCCCCTGGCCGCGGCCGCCGTGCTCCTGGTGGCTCTCTTCGGCATGTGGCAGTACGCCAGCGGCCCCCGCGCCATGTGGAACGTGACCGACGTGGTCGAGGCCGGCGGCGTGCAGGGTCTGCCCACCGAGACGGGCATGCTCATGAAGGTCGACCCGGTGACCGTGACCACCGGACCCGAGAGCGAGTTCGAGCTGCAGCTGGGCGACATGCTCCGCTTCCGCATGCTGCCGGGCGCCGAGGTGGAGCTGCCGGCGATCCCGCGGCGCTGGAACCCCGAGCCCATGGTCATCGCCGTGCGGTCGGGCGAGATCTACGGCACCACCGGCGGCGAGAAGCTGGACGTGCCGCTGCGCATCGAGGCGGCCGAGGCCATCGCCGACGTCTACGGCACCACCTTCGCGGTGTTCGAGGTGCCCGAGGGCACCTGCGTCTGCCTGTGGCTGGGAACGGTGAAGGTGACCAACCGCCACGACGGCGCCACCTTCGACATGCAGCGCGAGACCAAGTTCTACGTCTACAAGGACGGCTCGGTGTCCGGACCCCTGCCCATCGACGACATGGAGCGGATGAAGCTGTCCATGATGGAAGAGGCCGGGTTGCTGGAGCTGGGCGACTAGCCGGTGCCCAGCGTCTGCGACGGAAGTTCGCCGAAGAGCTTGCGGTAGTCCGCCGCGAATTGCCCCATGTGCCAGAATCCCCAGTTGTTGGCAACGTCGGCGATGACGGTGGTGCCGGCGTCGCGTGCGGCGAGAACCGCCCGAACCCGGTTCAGACGCTGGGCACGGAGGTAGGCCTTGGGGGTCACCCCGAAGAGCTGCCGGAAGCCGATCTGCAGGGTGCGGATGGTCACGCCGGTGACCTGGCTGAGATCCTGGACGGTGAGCACCTCCTCCGCGTGCTCGTCGGCATATCGCTGCACTTCATGGACGACACGTTCGCGTGTCCTGAGAGTATCTCGGGTCGCGGCATCCGGCGTCGAATGAAGCGCCATGACGAGCGATTCCAGCGCTTCGTCGAACAGTGGCGACGAGGACTCGTCCCCCTGTTGTAACAGCGCACCTTCGTAGCGAAGCAGAGCTTTCCGGAGCTGATCCACGGCGCCCGGGCGACACCTGAAAACCTCGTTCTCGCGCAGCAAGTCCGCGCCGTTGCCATAGCCCAGCGCGTCGGCGTGCGCGGCAAAGGTCTCCTCGGAGATCGAGACGACCAGCACCTCGGAAAGGGCCTTCACGCTCGCGTCGAGTTCGCTGCCGGCCGGAAACAGCAAGACATCGTGGCCGGAAACGACGTGCCCCCGCCAGATGAAGGATTCGCCCGTATTGGCCGGTATCACGAACGTCCGCAAACGGGGCGGCGGGGAGCCGATCTGCCGCACCGTACTGTGGAAGGTCGTATGCGAATAATGGTGACCGCGTTCAGGGTCGACGTAGTACAGCAATTCGGCCCGAAATCCCCCGGAACTGAGCAGCCAGGTCTGGAGATCCCATCGCTGCATGAGCTCCGTGTAACGGTCGAAATCAACAATGGAGCTCGTGAACACGGCGGAGGGGGCCGCCGAGCCCAGCTGGATGCCGCGTCGCTGTTTCGCCCGTGTGAGCCCTGCCATCACCGTTCGCTTTCTTGATGTGGTCGTTGCCCGGATCGGCCTAGTCATGATCCACATGAATGAGATATCGCGCCATGTCGTTCAACCCTGGCGACGGACCCAGACCTTGTTTGAGGAGATCACGATGCGAAACGTTGTCCTGATGCCAGTAATCCTGCTGATCGCGCTGGCAGGACCTGGATACTCGGAAGACATCATCCACGACGCCGAGTACGCGATCCTGGAGGCCCAGAACGGGGATCGCTGGATTCGCGACGGTGTGGCCATCGACGCAAGGCTGGCCGAAATCCGCGAGAAGAACGGCGGGCGCCCCCCGAACATCATCTACATCCTGCTCGATGACCTGGGATTCGGTGAGATAGGCATGCCCGGCATGGCCGTGACTCGCGGATACAAGACCCCGAATCTCGACGATCTGGCCAGCGCGTCGAGATTCGGGGTCTTGTAGCCGCGAGTCACGGCCATGCCGGGCATGCCGATCTCACCGAATCCCAGATCATCGAGCAGGATGTAGATGATGTTCGGGGGTCGGCC
>PIVY01000733.1 GCA_003353795.1 bacterium | reverse complement strand
ATGGGAGGCGAAGAACGAATCAAGGTCGTCGAGGTGCTGGCGTTGGGCATTGACCCGCCGGTTATCGCCGATGTGGGCACGTCACTCCGCGAGGTCGTCCGGGAGATGCGGGACCGCCGGGCCAGTTGCGCCCTACTCACGCGCGAGGACCGGTTGGCTGGTGTCTTCACCGAGCGCGATGTGGTCACCCGAGTCGCCGGCGTGCACGGCGTGCTCGACGGGCCGGTCGCGGAGGTGATGACCCCCGATCCCGAACACATCCGGCGCGGAGACCGCCTGTCCACGGCGCTCCGCCTGATGCATCGCCGCGGCTACCGCCACGTGCCCGTGGTCGATGACGACGGCCAGGTCCTCGGCTGCATACGACACAAGGACGTTGTCGACTATTTGGCGGAGGTCTATCCAGCGGAGGTCCTCAATCTGCCACCCAACCCCGAGCAGGTGATCCTCACCCAGGAAGGAGGCTAGGCGATGACTGTCGAGACCAAGGAAGCCACGCGCGTCAGCATTATCTTCTCCGGCGACTCCGGCGATGGCATGCAATTGACCGGTACCCAGTTCACCACGGCGTCGGCAGTGCATGGCAACAACGTCAGTACGCTGCCGGACTACCCCTCTGAGATCCGGGCGCCGGCCGGTTCCATCGCCG
>PIVY01000732.1 GCA_003353795.1 bacterium | reverse complement strand
GGCGCGCCCACTGCGACCATATCCAGATTCTGGGCGAAGCGGGGTGGCCGGGAATCTTCTTGTGGGCGGCATGGCTCGCGGTCCTGGTCGGCGGCCCGGCCCGGGCCTACCTGCGGACGGGGGCGCGATGGCCGCTCTTCGTTTCGGCGCAGCTGGTCTTCCTGGCGGCGGCGATGACGACCGACTACGTGCTCGAGCTGCCCTACAACAAGCTGCAATTCTTCCTGGTCGCCTTTCTCGCTTTGGCGACACCCGGCACAGCTCGAGCACGGTCTTCCGGCCACCGGCTCACGAGCCGAGCCACGGCCCTGCTGGTGACCGCCGTGGCGCTCCTCAGCCTCTTCTACCATCTGAGCCTGGCCCGAAAGCTCCACGTCTCGGCAACTCTCACGCGGCTCCACCACCGAACGGTCGAACAGTTACAGGATCCGCGCCGGATCGTCCCGGAGGGAATCGCCGCACGGACCGATGCCTACGACCAAGTCGCATTGGAATCGGCTCTCGAGCGCGTCCTCCACCTCGGCCGCCGTTTCGACGAGCTCCCAGGCTTCTCCAAGACTCTCCACAAAGACTATCTGGTCCTCGGACACGCCGCCCACCTCGCGGGCCGATCCGACCTTGCGGCCGCCTACACGCGGCATTCGCTGCG
>PIVY01000731.1 GCA_003353795.1 bacterium | reverse complement strand
GTGAACGTCGAGCCTCCATCGTTCGAGCGCCCCACTTTCAGCATCCCAGTGGTATCCATCACAGCAACCGCACGCATGTCCCCGTTTTCGTCGCAGATGAACGTCGAGCTGGGCACGTCGTCTATGGTGCTGTCCCAGGTCAGCACCTGCTCACCGATATTCAGTCCCGAACAGTCGAAGCCCAGCACCGCGTTGTCGTATTGCAGCAGCCCGTTGTCGCCGTCCACGTTGTCGAGAATCACCTTGGCAACACGCAGCGCGCCCTCTACTGAATCCCACCGCAGGTTCACCACACCGCAAAAGGTATCTGTGCCAGGGCATTTGTATTGCAACCAGTAGTCGCTGCCGCCGGGCTGATTGTTGCCAGCGGCAACCGCATCGAGAGCGGCCTGCACATTCGCAGCGCCGAGACTCGATACCGTGTCGTCGTATCCGACGACGATCGACTCGAGCACAATCTCGGGATCCGCAGCCGGACCCGAGCTCGCGCCGCCCTTCACGAAGCCGACCCAGTTGGCCCCGTCCCAGGCGCACTGTAGCTTCACGTTCGGCGAGCCTACGGCCTCGCAATCCCAGGCGGCCGGGTCATCACCCGGCCCGGTCGCGTCGGTGACCCAGACGCGATCGCCCGAGCTCGGTGCGCCGGGCA
>PIVY01000730.1 GCA_003353795.1 bacterium | reverse complement strand
GCCACGGTCGCGGGGAGAGGCCAGGTCACCGTAGGCCAGAAGGGCCAGGAGGATGGGCTCGGTGCGGAAGTCGAGGATGGCGCAGACGTTGCGCTGGGCCTCGTGGGTGAAGGCGGACGTGAACAGGAACACCCACCAGGCCGCCGTCGCGGCCGAGCCGTTCGCGAGCGCTCGCGGCGCCACGGGTGCGAGCGGCCGCCGCGTGATCAAGCGCAGGAGACCGTACACCGCGAAGGGCAGTCCGACCGAGAAGAGCCGCACCGGGAAGGGGAACACGAACAGCAATACGATCCCGCCCACCATGATCGCCACGAAGCCGACGGCGGCTGCCTTTCCGAAGAGCTTTGCGACGTGGCCGGCCACGACGAGCAGCATCAACAGCACGGTCAGCCGGTACGGGCGCACGTGCCATTCCAGCAGCGTGAGGTGCCACGCCGCCTCGCCCGCCACGCCGAGCACCCAGCTCGCCAGTCCTGTCAGCAGGTGGAAGACGATGAGCGCGGCGAGCACCGTGTAGCGCCAGGAGCGTCGGAATGGCGTGCGCGCGACGGTGGGGTCCGGGGCGGACGCCACGGCGACCTGCTGGTCACCCGTCGTGTTCGCGAGCTCATTCATCCGGGTGCCTCCGGAGGCCGATCCACATGGCGGAA
>PIVY01000729.1 GCA_003353795.1 bacterium | reverse complement strand
AACGCACACTCTCGCGCTCTCGGTGGACGAGTATGGCAACGTCGAGCGCTCGGCGGCCGTCTCCTACCCTCGCCGCACACCCTTACCCGACACCCGTGACGACGAGCAGAAGGCGCTGCACATCGTGGTGACGGAGAGCTCCTTCATCAACCAGGACAGCGCGGTGGCCAGCGACGACGCCTGGCACATCGGGGTTCCGTACCGGAGCAAGACCTGGGAGCTCACGGGGACCACCGCCTACACCGACGACGACACGGCGGCGACCATCTCGTCGCTCAACACCGACTGGGCGTCTGCCACGACGCGCCTGCTGGGGCACCAGGTCACGCTGTTCTACAACGACGCCGTGAGCACCGCGCTCACCGCCGGCAGCCTGGGCAAGCGGGCGCAGGACGCAACCTTATAAACAACGGCAGTTTCGAGGCCGGCCCCGACGCCCGGCAGTTTATCACCCTCAGGGCGGGCTCAAGGGACATAGCCGGATGGACTGTAACGAAGGCCACGGTCGATTATACCGGCACATTATGGGACCATTCACACGGCAACCGCAGCATAGACAACAATTCTCCGGAATTCACGCCGAACTGCATCTCGTCTCCGCCATAGCTGGAAGCGACCGCGACGCGATTACGTGGCAGCAAGCTGGCGCT
>PIVY01000728.1 GCA_003353795.1 bacterium | reverse complement strand
GCCGAGCGGCACGAGCATCCCGAACACCTTGCCGGCCTGCTCGTCGCTAGCCGATGGGTGATGCTTGCGGTCTATATTTCAGTATTCGTTTTCGCGCCGCTGGCGCCGAGGATCTTCGAGAAACTCGGCTGCTCGAGTCAGCGGGCTCCGGCCACGTCGGGCATTCTGGACATAATGCGTCTGGCGGCGTTCGTGTCGCTGGGTTTGTGGACCGGCTGGAGAGGCCGAGCCAGGTGGCTGACGCTGAGTATGTTCGCCCTGCCGGCCGGGTTCTTCATGGTGATCCTCGGATCGAATCTGACGACGGTTCTGATCGGTGAAGTACTCTTCGGATTCGCGGCCGGGATGTCGTATTCGTCGGCGATGTACTGCGCCATGGTGGTAAAGGAAGCCTCGGTTGACGCCGGCGGCGGACACGAATCCATGATCGGCCTGGGCCTGATGATAGGACCGCTGGCCGGACTGGCCGGCGACTGGGTCCACACCGCCAGCGGCTCGTTCACGACAGGATACGTAACGGCCATGGCCCCGGTCCTGGGTGTATGCATACTCGCGGCGATATGGTCAATCTACAAACGCCAGCCCGTTTAGCGGCAGGACGGAACGTCCGCCTATTCGCGACAAAGTCGCGACGCCGTTAGCCGCTCGCCG
>PIVY01000727.1 GCA_003353795.1 bacterium | reverse complement strand
ATCCTTGGGGCTCGTCGTGGTTCGCATCGTCGGCGTCACCCTACTTGTGGTCGATTCTCGCGATATAAACGCTCGATGTCGCGCGATGCTTGACGTTCCATACTCTGAGCAGCGCTGGCTGTGATATTCCCTCCTATCGCAATGTCGAGTTCAACACCGACTCGGTCTTCGATTGCCGCGTACTCCTCCGCTGCCGTGAACCGATCGCGGATGAGCGTCTCGACACCCATGCGGGTCTGCGGGTAGCGGGTCCTTGTGCTCTCCCAGTTGGACTGCTTGACATTCTCGCCGAGGGCGAACTTGATGCCGGGCTTTGCGCCTTGCATGTGCATGTCGTCGGGGTTGGTGACGCCCCAGCGGACTTTGTTGGTCTGGGTCTGGCCGCCGATGGGGTTGGCCGAGCCGTGCATGCTGTTGACGGTGGTGACGCCGCCGGCGAGCTGTCGGTACCAGTTGATGCTGTCGGGGTTGGTGACATCGCCGATGCGGACCTCGGCGGTGACGGCCTGGCCGCCCTCGTTGACACCGCGGCTGATGCCGGTGTGGGAGTGGGCGTCGAGGAGGCCTGGGGTGATGTGGCGGCCCTCGAGGTCGATCATGACCGGGTCGTGCCGGGTCATGATGTCGATGACGCCGCCCTCGCGGACGGCGA